>JAZNNA010000150.1:0-14584 GCA_045580065.1 Eubacteriales bacterium | reverse complement strand
TTGCTCCCCCCCCCCGCGGTTTCGCTGTTTTGCGATTTCGCTGTTTTGCGGTTTCGCGTCAGATCACATGAGGCGAACGAATACGTCGTTGGTCGCATTCGTCGTCTTCACCACAACGTAGCAGGTTTTGCCTGCAGCAAGCGACCAGGCGGTGCTATCGTCCTTAGTGAAGGTGCCTTCCGTATTATTGTGTGTGCCCTCGATCTTTACAAAGTCCTCGTCATAAAGCTCGATGGTATAATCGGTCAGGTAGTTTCCGCCGCCGCTGCCGTTGCTGACAAAGAGCTCCAGCGTATCCAACGCCGTGGTTCTGGTGTTGGTGATCTTGACCACAATGGGGGTCAAGGCCTGGGTGTTGAACGCATCCGTCAACAGCATGGTGTTACCGGCTTGCTCACTGCCGATAAAGCCATCCACCACCACGCCGGTAACGGTGACTTGGTCGCCCTCTGCCATCGTAAACTCAAGTCCGTGCAAGAGGGCTGCGGGCACGGGCGTGGTCAGTGTGATCTTGATCAGCATGGTCTCACCGGGAGTCCAGACCCCGGCATTTGCTGCCACACCGTAGTACTCAATAAGGGTAACGACCGCAGTCTGCGCCAAACCAAGTCCGCGGAACGAGGGGCTGTAATTGTCAAAAACAGGAATGCGTCTGCCGCCCTCGGCTTCCGTCTTCAGATAGACCTTTGCCAGGAATTCGGTTGCCATTTCGGGGATGTTGCCGGCCTCGTACAGGAAGGAATACGCGGAAACCTCGGTAAGCTCTGCCATGCCGTCCACGTACAGTCCGACCTCGTCACCCACGGTTGCATATTCAGGGAAATCGCGGTCCTTCTCGATCGCCAGCACCTCATAAACCTTGTCGGGGGTGCCGGGCAGCACGATGCTGTCGCCCACCTTAACGGCGCCCTGTTTGACCTCAACAACAATGATATAGTCCGTTCCGACGTGGAATCTATCCGTTGCCAGCAGGATCAGGTCGGCGGTATCCAGGATATGGAGATCACAGGTGTTTACGTCGATCATATAGTTGCCGTTGCTGAGCAGGGCGTTAGACATTTTCGCATTTGCGTAATGTCCTACGGCAATTGCGGCAGCATTGGAGGTGTCTGCTGCATCAAAGGTCAGCGTGCATTCATCCCCTTCCAGAAGGCCGTCTGCGGTGGTGAAGGTGTAGCTTACGGCATTGTTGCCGTTGTAGTCCTTAGAAAGTGCGGGAACGGTCAACAGCTTGGGGGTAATGGTGTACTCGGGGCTGGTTTTGGAAGTGGGGTTCAAGGGGATCGCATAGTTGTCTGCATCTTCGCCCATCAGGCTCATCACACGGCTCTTGAACTTGCCGGCATTGACGTTACTACCCTCGGCCACCTCGACAACCGCAGTGCAGTCATCGCCCGTAACAAGATTCGTCAGCGTTGCCGTGGGAAGCTTTGCAGTGCCGTCATATACCAGATTGGCGGGAGCGGTCCAGGAAATGCTGAGTGTCTTTGCCACGATATTCACCGTGCAGGTATTGATGTCTACCACATAGTTTACGGTCGGCTCGTCATTTTCCAGCACCGTAACACCGGTGGGGGTAGCACCAACCTTGCCATCGTTGTTGAAGGTCACGCGAAGTTTTACGTTATTGTGGCCAAAAGTTGAAAGATTGACCTCATGCGTGTTCGAGCCGCTATAGACCACGTTGGTGGAAAGGCTGCTGAACACAAATGCCTCGATCTCATAATCAACGGTAGCGGAGACTGCCGTATAGTTGGCGCCCTCTGCCACGCTGACACGTGCGGTGTAAAGCCCCTTATTCACAGGCGCGGTCGCAGAATAGGTGCTGTCGGCGGCACCGCGCACCTTGTACTCTACGGTCACAGCACCGTCACCGTCGGTCATGTAGTTCACGAAATAATTATCGGTGTACTTGATCGTTACCGCGCTCATAGAGGGTGCTGCGGCAAAGGTGGCAGCCTTTTTGGAGATCACGATCTCTCGCTCTGCGCTGACACCTGCATAGGTCGCGCTTTCGGCAATAATGACCTTTACCTTATAAGTACCTGCATTTACAGGCGCTGCAGGCAGCTTGGTGTTGCCCTGGTACCACTCAACGGTCACAGCGCCGTCAGAGTTGGTCTCATAGGTGGGGTTGGCAAGTGCAACAGCATCATAGGTCTTGGAAAGATCCTGAATGTTTGCAAGCGTTCCTGCCGTCTTGTCGCTCTCGAAATACTCGGTATCCGACTTAGCGCCGCAAGCGCAGGACTTCCAGTACTGCGCCTTGGTGGTGGCGGTGGCAGCTGCCTTCAGATATTCGCTGTTTGCAACGGTCTTGTCATAGACGTGGGTGATCTCACGGGTCGCGCCACAAACGTTGCAGTCGGTGTCGCAAGTGTTATCGTAAACGTGCTCTGCCTTGTCGCCTGCATCTGCGCATTTTTCCTTTTCGCAGGCGTGCCAGTGATGCGTTGCATCGCTCAGCCAATCGCCCGTAGCGGTATGATCGGCTGCTTCCTTATGCGAGCAGGCAACAAGTCCTGCAAAAGCAAGAAGCAGCATCAAAGCGACACAAAGAAGTCGTACGGTGTTCTTCATATTTTTTCTCCTTGAAATGAATTGGAACGTTGAGGTACTCAAGCTCCATCTTAATTGTAGCCCCTCACGGGCGCGCGCGCATCACCCATCGCGGGTGATTTTTCGCACGGGCGCGGGTGATTTTAGGGCGAGAAAGAAAAAAAGCCCCCTAACGGGGGGAATAAAAGAGAGAGGCGGCAAAGCTTGATATTCTTAGCGGAGAAATTGTATAACACATGGTAGGGGCGAACTGTGTTCGCCCGCGGGCGTTCGCATAACGCCCCTACGGATAAGGAAAATTTGCTCCGCAGTAAACAAATAATTAGCCGCGACAGATTTCACATAAGTCTGTCGGGGATTTTTGTATTGTTTGATAAATTCAACTTTTACCGTTCTGTTTATCGCCAGTTTCGCCTTTGTATTACAAGGCTGCGGGCAAAGCCCATACCCCTAAAGTTGCGCACATCCAAAGGCTCTCCCTTTGGGAGAGCTCCCGCGATAGCGGGTGAGAGGGCAATTTACAGCAAGCTTTCTATTCTCTCATTGATTACTCTATCAATCATTCGGCAAACACCGTCAAAATTTTCATCTATGTCTTTGTTGGAAAAGCGCAAAACATAAATTCCGTATTTCTCAAGGATTTCAGTTCTTGCCTCGTCGTGTGCTTTGCCTTGATTTATATAGTGCTGTGAACCGTCAAGTTCTATCACGAGACGAGCACTATGACAATAGAAGTCTGCAATAAAATTATCTATGATCCGTTGCTTGTATATCTTTATCGGATAATACCGCAAAAAATCATACCATAAATGCTTTTCTTGCCGAGTCATGTTACGGCGTAAAATTCTTGCGACATGCAACAACCCATTATTTTTCTTTAATGGTTCTCGCTCCATTTTGCCCTCTCCGTCGGCT
Source organism: Eubacteriales bacterium (assembly GCA_045580065.1). GTDB lineage: Bacteria > Bacillota > Clostridia > Oscillospirales > CAG-272 > Firm-07. Next base: position 11,110 of record JAZNNA010000150.1, on the reverse strand, counting down.
TCGCCGCCACCTCTCCCAAAGGGAGAGGCTTTTTCGTTAGCTTTATTATAACACAAATCGGCAGAGGAAACAATCCCTCTGCCGACATTTTGTCTATGCGAATTCTCCGTTAAGGACAACACGCTAAAGCGCCTCTCTCTTTTATTTAAGCCAGCAAAGCCTGTATTTCCTCTCTGCCGGAAACGCCAAGCTTTTCATAAATGTGCTTTACGTGGGTCTTTACAGTGTTTTCTGAAACGTGCAGATCTGCCGCGATCTGCTTGCGGCTCTCGCCTGCCAGCATCCGCTCCAGCACCTCGCACTCCTTGGCGGTAAGCCCCTTTTCACGTGCCAGCGCAAGCATTTTTTCCTGCGCAACGTCCTTGGCAGGCGCGTCTGCGGCGGACACGTCGCGCTGATGCACGTAATCCTGCATCATCCAATATGCAAGCAAAAGCAACAGCTCGGATGCCAGGTACGTAAGCGAAAGAAATTCAAATTCCCATTGGATAAACTTTTCAAACAGCCACACGACAATATTGCTGCACACCACCCCCGCAATAAAGCCTGCAAACTTGGGGTTGCCGATCTTTTTTCCCCTGATTGATTGCACGATGGCGGCGATCATAGCGGCAAAATATCCAAGCAGATACACAAGATACAAGGGGTGCAGCACGCCGTGCGTTCTGCCAAGCCTTGCCGCCCCGTCTGCCGTGTGCTCCAGCCAGACCTCCTTGTAATAAAGCGGCAAAAAGCCCGAGGTGGCAATGATGGCAAACATCAGGACCCCTGCGGTCACACAGGTGATCACGTGTGCCCTTTTGAGCTGAAAGCCGCAAAGGCGCACAATGGTGAGAAACATACACATAGAAAGAAACACGCTGCCAAGATACGCCACGTCATTGGCAAAAACCGCAAAGGCCACAGAATCTGCAAGGGTCGTGAGCAAATACCCCAGGTTGACCACCGACACGCAAACGTATAGCATCGTCAGCCAGAATTCCTTGTTTTTCACCATCACACTATAGGCTATCAGTAAGCCCAGTGCCAGCGCCAGCGTGATCGCATATCCGATTGTCATAGGCCTACCTCCTTTTATCGCTTAAAAAGCCGCCCGGCACACGGGTGCAAATCTTAAGCGCTTTTATTATTGTATCACAGTTTTATAAATAAATCAATACTTTCCGGGTTTTTTGGGCAATAAAACTCCCCCCACACGGCGGGGGGAGTTTTAAAAGCTTTTCGTATATTTTCCCGCGTCAGGCCTATGCCCTTTTGGGATGCCGCCTTATTCTTCGCTTGCCGAAAAAGCCTTATACAGGTGCAAAATATTGATATCCTCGTCCATATCCAGCCCGTGCGAGCCACAGCCACCGTCGATCTCGTGGCAGCCGTGATCCATTGCAAAGCCAAGCAACGTATTGTGCTTTTTCCAGTTTTTTGCGATCAGATCCGAGAGCATAGAAAACGTCTGGCAGTTGGCGCGCAGCTCGCCCAGCGCCTCGATGCTTTCCGGCCCGTGCTTGTGCATCACAGAATCGTAATTGCCGTTATAGATCACGATAAAATCATGCTCGTCGCGCAAGATCAGCTCCACCGCCTTGGCGTTGACCTCGGCAACGTCACCCTTTGGAAAATGGAAATAGTCTACGTCGCGCTCCAGAAAGATCTTGCTGAGGCTGCAGACCTCGTAGGTGATCAGCGCCACCTTTTTGCCTGCGCGCAGCAGCGCATCAAACAGCGTGTCGATGGTGATAACGGGCTTTTCGTATTTTCGGATGCCATGCACCGCGGGCTGTGCGCCCGTGTACATCGTGCCAAAGCAGACCGGTGTGACAGAGGGCATCACGCTTGCAAGCGGCAGCTCAAGCTCGGCGCGTGCTTTTGCATCGGTAAAGAGCTGCGGATATTTTTCATACACCCATTGCGCAACGGCATCGGGGTTGTACATCACCACGCGGTCCGCGCGCTTTTCCCCAAAGGCCTTGTCCACGTAAGCGGCAAGCTCACCGTTCTTTTCCGCCGCCTCGGCGGGGGGCACCACGCCCATCGCATACGCCAATGCCGCGCAAAGTGTATCCAAAGAATTTTTGTTATGCATCCAAAGATCCCCCTCGACATCAAAAATATTACTTGTATTATAGCACATATCGCGCAAAAAGGAAAGGTATCTGCCAAAATTTTGGCAACTTTTGTTTTGCTGTAATGATACACCCGCCAATGCATCTTACCTACCCCCGCACAGCAAATGGCAACAGAAGCCTTCCCCTTTCGGGGAACGGGGACCGCACAATGCAAAAAGGGCAAGAAAAGGCCCCTCTCCTTTTCTTGCCCTTTATTTTTTAGATCATTTTAAATAAAATTCCAAGCACTTCAATTTCAAGGCTCCAAAATTCTGTGGCGGAAGGAACGGCCGATGGCACTGACTAACTTTAATGCCTCCTCCTGCACATCCTCAGGGAACATGTCCACTCCGCGGAAGGTTTCAAACGCCAACGGACCGCGATAACCGATCTCCTTCAAGCCCCGGATAAAGCTATCCCAATCAACTCCACCGGGATACCACTGGGTATGAGGGATCAGATGCGAATCCTTTGCACCCATATTATCGTGAATATGAAGTATGGTCAACCGATGCCCGAGAGAACGGATAAACTCCAAAATATTGCGGCCTACCAAATTGGCATGTCCGGTATCCAGGCAGAATCCAAAGATCTCCTCTCCCGCCTCAGCATTCAACGTATCAATATACCAGCAAGCTTCCGCAGCATCTGCGCAGCAGCCTTCTATGGTTCGCCCATGAAAATCGGTGTACAGGTTTTCCAGACAAAGCATCACCCCATACTGTTTTGCAAAGGGAATCATCCGGCGATACATGGTCAGATTGATCTGTCTTTCGGTTTCCTTATCCTTATGAGTAAATGGATGCACCACCACGGCGGGGCAGTTCAAAAACTGACTTACCGCGCAGGATTTCTCCACAGTCATAATGAGATAGTCATTCAACTCATCATTCCCCTCCACATGAAGGGGGAAGGGCGCGTGAATCTGGCCGATCTTCACCTGCCAGCGCTCAGTCGCCTTCTTCAAAGCGCCATAATAATCCAACATCTCCTCAATCGACTGATCAAAGAACGCCGATCGCTCATTGGCGCGGATGCTCTTCGGCAAAAACAGGCAATGAATATTATAATCTACTCCCTCAAAGCCGCAGTCGTGGATCAGTTTGATGCTTTCCTCCGGGAAGTTTTCATCATACCAGTGGGATGACTGAACAGCAATTTCTAACATTCCAAATATCCTCCATTTTCCAGAATCAGCTTCTGAACTTCCTTCACATCAACATTCGAAACATCTGCATCTGCCTTCGCCGCGAGCGCCGCCGTGATTCCGGCAGCCTGTCCCATAGCAAAGCAAGGAGTCATAACGCGGATAGCAGAAAATGCAAATTTGTCTGCGGAAACATTCTTTCCTGCTGCCATCAGGTTCTTGATGTTCTTAGAGATCAAGCTGCCCAAAGGAATGTAATAGTTGTTTCCGGTGTGGGTCAAATAACTCACTCCGGTACTGGTATGTACATCCATGGAGTTTGCGCAGACCGCGATCTGCTCTTCCTTGTAGTTGGACTTTTGCAGATCCTCACCCATCAGCATCACCTTACCTACGATACGGCGGCTCTCTCTGACACCAAGATCAGATGCAGAGGTCAAAAGCTCAATATTTTCACATCCGGGAATGGTTTCCTTTAAGAATGCCATCAGCTCCGGAATCTGTTTTCTCTGACGGATCTCCGCCATGGTAAGAGCCTCGGAATCCAGCTCGTTTACCTGATCATCTTCCTGCGCCATGTTTACGGTCCAAATGCCATTCAGACCCTCGAAGATACGGAATTTATAGGTGCCGCAGGGGAACTTTCCCACCTTTCGCGCCTCTACGATCTCATCCATAAAGAACCGCCGGCGAGGCTCCAGGTTTTTTTCCATGTATGCATCCAACACTTCTTTGTCCACGCCTCTGATCTGGAAGAACAAAGAAGCCGTCTGCACGAAGCCTTCCTCATCACCTCTGAAGGTCTGGGCACCTGCATGGTAAGCCAGGGTAGCACTTCCGGTGGTGTCGATAAACACCTTCGCCGTAATCGCCTCGATGCCGGGAACCGCTGCGAAGTAAGCCTTCTTGATCACATTGTCAACGGTATCACAGGCAATCAGACGGGTGTGATAAATCAGGCGAACGCCTGCCTCCAGACACATTTGTTCTACCACTCGCTTAAAAACCTCTACCGAAAAAGGAGTAACGCCGATATGGCCGGTCAGACGATAGCCGCTGTAGCTATCACAGCCGGGACAATCTTCGTAGGAGATCGCACCGTTTTCCGCAATCAGACGGTCAACCAGCTCTGAAAAAAAGCCGCGGATGATCCGATTTTTCCCGGCGTGATCATAACAGGTCATAAAAGGACCTACCAAGCCCTTCGTCGCAGTTCCACCAAGGAACCCTCCGGTCTCACACAAAATAACGCTGGCACCTTGTCTCGCTGCACAGATCGCTGATGCAATTCCGGTTACACCGCCACCGACTACCAGCACATCACAATTGTACTCTTTGTTTACATTTAACGTCAAACGATTCATTTCCCGCTATCTCCTTATATACACGCCACGTCAACCGACAAATGATCAATTGGCACTTTCTTTTCCGTTTACATTATAACATTGTGAAAATTTCATGTCAATATCGGCGCAAATATTGACAAATAATCACAACAGCGCTATAATTTTATCACATTAATCACATTCATCACTTCACGGAGGATCCACATGAATCATCTTGCCAAACGACAAAATGAAATGATCGAGTTAATCAAAAGCGGAAAATGCAACAATGTAAAGGAGCTTTGTGCCCAATTATATATCAGTCCCGCCACCGTCCGCAGAGATCTGCGCACATTAGAGAAAAATGGAGCCGTCCTTTTGTCCTACGGCAACGTGATCCTGTCAAGCGCCGAGGAGCGTGCTCTCCCTCTCACCTTCCGGGCAGCCCAGTCCAAAGAGTCCAAACGAAAAATCGCCCGGTATGCCGCAAGCTTGATCGAGCCAAACTCCAGCGTACTTCTGGATTCCTCCTCCACCGCCATGAACATTGCGGATTTTATTCCGCCCAACATGGGTATTTCTGTCTTTACCAATTGTATCAAAACCGCGGTAACCCTGTGTGAGAATGGTGTTGATGTTTATGTGCTGGGAGGAAAGATGGACCCCAAGAACTATATTACCCAAGGCTCATGGAGCATCGATAATATCGAAGCCATCAATGTAGATTACCTGTTTTTTTCTGCTCAGACCCTCGACGATTCCGGTCTGATCAGTGGCGTTTGTGAGCTGGGTATCCACCAGAAAAAGCACATGATCACCCATGCGAAAAAGCAATATTTCCTATGCACCTCCGAGAAATTAGGCAAAAAGTCCACGTTTACCCTGTGCCACACAAGTGACATTACCGGGGTAATCGCGGACTCGGATATTTCCCATATTCCAAATACAAACGGGATCAATGTGAACAACTTGCATGAACAAATTCAATGACGAGAAAAGGGGCAACCTTTTCTGCGGCGGCATTATGCTTGCAGTTTCCACAGTGATTGCACGCCGCAGGGCTCAAAACACAAGCCCCCGTAATCGGCAAAAGACAAGACCGCCCGGGTGGGCGGTCTTTTCTTTTCAGGCAAACTATTGCTCATTCCCTTTTCCTGTATTTACTTGGCGTTGTGGAAAAGCATTTTTTAAATCGACGCGAAAAATAAAATTGATCGCTATAGCCAAGTGATTCGCTTATTTCTCTGATAGACCGATTGCTGTATAACAGTTGCGATTGAGCTTCGCTCATCACTATTTCTTCAATAAAATTTGAAACGGATTGTCCAAGCTCCCTTTTGAATGAATTTGCCAAAGCGCTGGCGGAGCATGGAATGTTCCGACACACCTCCCTCACCGTAAGTGTAGCTCGACTGTTTTTTCTTATGAAGTTTATCGCATCCGATACGCACTTTGAATGCTCTTTGAGATTGGTATTTCTCATGTTCATACAGCTCAGAAATTGGCAAACGGTAGCCGTGATCTCTGATTTTAACAGAAATATATCTTTTTTCGAAGTGCTTAAATATAGATCTTTCAGATTTTTTATATATTCAACCGACCGCGGCAGCCGTGCGAAACGGGAAAAGCTTTCAAACGCGTCATTTTGCTTGTCAAATGTTAGGTTTATATGAAAAAACAGCTTGGTGACCGACGGCGTGCCGTAGAATCCGGCCTTCATACCGCAGGGAACGATATAAACGTATCCCGGCTCTAACGCCAGCTCTCCCTGCTCTGATATCAGCATACCGGATCCTTCGATTACATAATACAACCTTGAATACGAAGCATAACGCGGAAGCTGCCGCCAACTTTCATCCGTGGTTACATAACCCGCATATGCGTATTTTATATTCGCCGATTCGCTCTCACTTAAAAACGCAGGCGATGAAATGATTTGCATTCTCCCCCTCCTTTTGTGTAAAAGTCCATATTATCAGCTTCAAAATCCATTGCTTTTTTCATAAAACTGAAGTATTATTTAAATAAATCCATATTTGGATATAGTATAACTTGTATTTTAACGTTTGTCAAGATGGAGGTAGGTATGTCAAGCTATATCAGAAGAAAAACCCCCGGAAATACGGATTGGTTCGTTCATGACAGGTTCGGTATGTTTATACATTGGGGGCTTTACAGTATGCCGGCCCGGCACGAGTGGGTGAAGTCCAACGAACGGCTTACGACCGAACAATACAGCAAGTATTTTAAGTATTTCGATCCCGATATGTACGATGCCAGGGAATGGGCGAAGCGCGCGAAGGATGCGGGCATGAAATATGCGGTCATGACAACGCGTCATCACGAGGGCTTCAGTATGTTTGATACGCAATACAGCGAGTATAAATGCACCAATACGCCTGCGGGCAGAGATCTTATCAAGGAATACGTAGAGGCATTCAGAGCCGAGGGCTTAAAGGTTGGTTTTTATTATTCGTTGCTTGACTGGTATCACGAGGACTATACCTTGGATAGGTGTCACCCCCAGCGAGATATTCCCGACGGGGATAAATTCAACGAAGGGCGCGATATGCGCAGGTATGCCGAGTTCATGCGTAATCAGGTAAGAGAGCTTCTGACAAATTACGGAAAGATCGATATTCTTTGGTTTGACTTTTCCATCGGAGCCGGCGAAAACGACCGCCCCTGCTGGCAAGCCAAGGGGGCAAAGGAATGGGAGGCGGAGGAGCTGATCAAGCTTGCGCGTTCTCTTCAGCCGGGTATCATCATTGACAACAGAGCGGGGATCAAGCAGGATATCTGGACACCCGAGCAGTATCAGCCGCTGGAATGGGTGCGCTATGCGACCACGGGAGAGCTGGTTACGTGGGAGGCATGCCAAACCTTCTCCGGCTCGTGGGGATATCACCGTGATGAAAGCACGTGGAAGTCCCCCGAAATGCTGATCCAGATGCTGATCAATACCGTGTGCATCGGCGGAAATCTGTTGATGAACGTCGGCCCGACGGCAAGAGGATATTTTGATGAAAGAGCCAATGCCGCTCTCGACGTATATGCGAAATGGATGAAATTCAACGGTCGCTCTATTTACGGCTGCACCATGGCTGAACCGGAATTTGTTGCTCCGAGAGGATGCAGATTAACGCAGAGCGAGGACGGAAAGAGATTGTACGTTCATCTTATCGAGTATCCTTACAGCTATTTGGAGCTTTCGGGCTTTGCGGGCAAGGTGGATTACGCTCAATTTTTGCACGACGGAAGCGAAATCAAAATGCGTGAGGGCGAAACCGGACACTTTAGCGAAGGACAAACGAAAGATGAAACAAAGCTCGTTCTTTCTATCCCGCCGGTTAAGCCTAACGTGATAGTTCCTGTAATTGAGTTGTTCTTGAAATAATACTATATGCTTGCTTTGACGAGATATGCTCGTCAAAGCGGATGATAACAACAAAAAAGCACCCACACGGGGTGCTTTTTTTGTTTGGGGTTACTTCGCAATTTAAAAAGCAAATATAATATTAAAACGTCATATTTTCAATGAAAAGCTCAGAAAAGTAAGGGTCACTCGATAGATCAATATATTTGATACGATCGGTATAGAATGAAAGATCTCCTTGCTCGCAAGCAAACTTCGCCGTTCCCAGAAGGCTTGAGTTATTTATCGCTATTGCTTTATCGGAAAGCTCTTTTGGCAGCAGTCCCGTATCGGCGGCGTTATGAACGTTTATCTTAGCGGAAAACCCGCCCGAAATATACATTGCCGAAATATCACCGTAAGAAATCTTTTCTCGCATCATGAGAGTAAGGATCGCAGAGCAAACGGCGGATTTGGCAAGTTGATACTGTCTGACGTCTGCGCACGCCAAGCAGACGGAGTCGCTTATGCGATAGTCATCCTCGATATATCCGCTTTCATCAATACCCCCTTGGCGCACAAGCGCGGCGACTATATCCACAAGGCCTGTTCCGCAGATTCCGACGGGGTGCGCGTTCTCAATCGTCTTATATACAGATTTGCCCTCTCTGATATCAAAGGAATAAATAGCTCCCCTCGTCGCACTCATTCCGCACGTGATACCCGCCCCTTCAAAGCAGGGGCCGGCAGCGGCGGCAGTCGCAACGCCCGAACGGCTTGAATAAAGAACGACCTCTGCATTGGTTCCGAGGTCGATCAAGAGATTATATTTTCCCTCTTCCGGAATCCCGATATAATCCAGCCCCGCAACGATATCCGCACCGACAAATGATGCTATCGACGGAAGTGAGATAATCTTTTTTACACCAACAATTCCAAGTTCAAGCGCCTCTGCTTGTTGGCTTTCGAGAAAAACGGGTGTATAGGGCGCGACGCCTATTGATGAGCAATCTACTCCAAAGAAAAGATGGAGCATCGTTGCATTTCCCGAAACGTAAAGAGCATCCACGTTATCAACGGCGAATGATACGATCATTCTGTTTATTTCATTCACAAGCCCGGCACGAAGCTCGTGCGTACCGTTTTGTTTACAATATGATATTCTTGTCATAACGTCAGCACCAAATATCCTTTGCGGATTAGATGCCGTAATGACCTTTATAATTTGCTTATCATCAAGCGAGATCAAGGCAAGCGCAAGCGTCGTTGTTCCTATATCAAGGGCAAACGCGAGATGCTTTGTGATGATACCACTCTCTGAAGCTCCGCTCTCTGATAAAATATCAGCTGCGTCAAAAAGCTCTACTTCAATATCGGAGTATATCTTGTATTTGCACGAAAGCTCTTCTTTTCCGTTCACGATTATCCTGCATTTTCCGCACATTCCTCTGCCGCCGCAAGGATGAGCAACCGCCAGACCGTTATTCATCAAGAAGTCAGAAAGACGTTCTCCGTCGCACGCCTCATAGACAGAAGCGCCCAGTATGACCTTATGCATAAAGCTCGTTTACCTTCTCGAAATATGCATCGAGATTCTCCCACTTTGCGCTTGCGGGAATATCGCACCCGGACGATAGAATGAAATTATCAAAGCCCGAGCATTCGTCAAACACCTTTTGAGTCGCTGCCCTTACGTCCTCCCGCGTGCCGTTTTTAAAGATAAGCGGATCAACGTTACCCATTACAATGCTGTCTTTCGGCATCTTCGGGATCATATCCTTAAGGCTTATCGCGTTTCCGAAATGATACATATCCGCTCCGAGAGCCGCAAGCTGATCCGCCATATCAATCACCGCATTGCCGCAGTTGTGATAGCAGAATACGAAATCATCGTCAGATACCGCCTCAATGATCTTTTTAACGTAAGGCGTAGAAAACTCTTCTGCCAGGGCAGGAGAAAGCAAGCCTGCGGCAGGCTCTGCCATGATAACGCCGTCGGCACCGGCTTTCTTGAATGCCTTTGCGTAGTCGGTCAAAAACTCGGTAACCTTAGAAAGAAGCACCGCAACCTCGTCGGGACTGTCGTAGCACTCCATCATAAGCTCCGTCATATCAAAAAGCCTTGCCGCGAGCGAGTAAGGACCTATAACTCCGCAGAATACCGGAATATCCTTGATTTCCTCTTTTGCCATCTTCACGCCGCCTATGTATATCGGGCATCTGCCGTTATTCACCGACGGAACAACAATGCCGGCAGCGTCGTATATACTGTCTATAATACCGCGCTTTACCGTAGGTACTTCATCGTCCGTAACGCTGATCGCAGCACCAAAGCACTCCGCTTCGACGGATAGATCCATCATATTAAGCGAAGCACCTATATTGCATCGCTCACAAATCGCCTTCATACCTTTCACCTGACTCTCGGATGACGATATCAGCTTGCTTACCGGGATTTTGAGAAGCTGCGCGGATGGGAAAGAAAGGATAGGAACGGTTTTAGATTTGTTTTCAAGTAATTTTTTCGTTATGTTTTTCATAACATCTCCACCTTTTAATTCAGCAATATGAAACCAATGCGGACGGTTATATCCGTCCGCAGGCTATACATTATTTGCAAAGCTCTACTGCCGCATTTGCTGCGCTTGCCGCATCGCACGAGTAGCAATCGGCCCCGATAGTCTTAGCGTACTCCTCGGTTACGGGAGCTCCGCCAACCATTATCTTAACCTTATCGCGAACACCCATTTCAACGGCGCACCTTACAACGTCCGCCATAACCTCCATCGTAGTGGTAAGAAGAGCGGAGCAGCATATCACCTGACACTCATTCTCAATCGCAGACTTAATGAAGGCTTCGGGAGCAACGTCAGTGCCGAGGTCAACAACCTCAAGCCCCTTTCCCTCAATCATCATCTTAACAAGATTTTTGCCTATATCGTGAAGGTCACCGCGCACAGTGCCGATACAAACCCTTCCTTTTGCTTTCACACCGCTCTCGACAAGTAGGGGCTTAATGACCTGCATGCCCATATTCATAGCTCTCGCGGCGATAAGCACCTCGGGAACGTATACTTCGTTGTTCTTGAACTTTTCGCCGATGATGTTCATGCCGGCGAGGAGGCTTTCGTTGAGGATCTGCTCGGCGGGAACGCCTTCCTCCAGAGCCTGTTCAACCAGG
>JAZNNA010000149.1:0-28446 GCA_045580065.1 Eubacteriales bacterium | reverse complement strand
GGATTCCGTCTTTATAAAGCTCTCAACTTCACTTGCAATAATGCCTGCATACTTGCTATCAATTTTGGAAAATGCAGCAGTTCTCGCCTTGGTGAATGCATTTTCAATTCCCAAATAATCCGGCTCAATGTCAGAGAAGGTGAATGAAAAACGCTCACCGAGCAAATATTGATGGAATCGGAAGCCCTTTGGCAGATTTCCTTCGGCATCGTATTCGGGTTTTGAAGGAGAAAGCCCCATGGATTCCTTCGTATAACGGCGCAAATGCACCTCATATTTGGGCTTACCTTTTCCGTTCTTACCTGTGGTTTCAGAAAGCACAGCTTATCTGTTTTTCTCAATAGCAACACAGATAAACGGGAATTCATCTGCTCCGGCTACCTCTCTGTCAAGAAGGATTTGTTCTCCTTTGGAGTGTTCCTCGTGACCACCGAGAAGAAGGTGTGACCAAGTATCTTCGTTTTTCTTATACGAAGCCTTTGTTACGACATATCCGCGCACAGCAAAAACATCGGTGATTTCCTCGCATTTTTCAGATTGAACACCGAGATAGTATTTTCTGAACTTGATGTATTCTTGCCACTTACCAAAAATACGGTATGCATCTTGAGGATTTGGAATGGGATACACCTCTGAACACAGACGATCTATGAAATCATGAGTAAGCGTAGCATCGTGCATCTCTCTGACACCGTAATCGGGAACGGTGATCTGTCTACCCATTCTATCTGAAAATGTCTTGGTGGCAAAAGCACACGCACCTATGCAATATACAGACTTCTCTCCAAATTTTGCCACACCCGAATCTATAACCTCAATTCCTTTTACGGTTACATCTATGACATTACCAAAAGTAACATCTCCGATAACGATGAGGTCGTATTTTGAGGGGATATAATTTGTTGAATATGCGCTTTTTTCGGGGCGGATGACTATGTTGTAGATGCATTCCTTTCCGCGCCTATTAGTTGTTGTTTTGCGCTCAAAGCTTGGCATTGAAACATAATAGGTGTGATATGCCGTCGGACAGCACGCTGCTATAAGCTCCTGAAGCGTGTCGGGAGCATATCGTCCAAGTTTTCTTTTTAGAACATCGTACTGTTCGGTTAAAGAAAGAGTGTAGAAGTCATCCCAACTCTTGCTTCCTTGGTTTAAGTTATCGTAAAAATTTAGGTACAGATAACCCATTGTATCTCCTTTCACGCATTAAGCGGATTCGTAATTTCCTTAATTGCTCGTTTAACTTTTTCTGCAAAATAATCGTCATAATTCCATTCCGCAGCTTCGACATCTTCGTCAAAGAAATCGGCGCATAGTGCTTCGTAGAACGGCAAAAGATCTACGAGCATGGCTTCTATATACTGGTCACCGATTTTCAGATAATATTGCGACATTTCACCGTTTCGATATTGTTCAGTCAAAAGCATATCGGGATAATTCTTTTGCATCTTCTCGAACAGATCCTCGCTATTGTGCTTTAGCATATTCCATACCGTAAAGAATTTGGTATAGACATCGTATCCTTTTAAGGATTCGATTCTTGCCCGACCTTTCATCGTACCGTTGAGATATGTGTGCATTTTTCCTCGTGTGACTTCTTTTTCTGCAAAACCAAGGTACACACACTTGCGAAGCATTAAAGCATCAAGCTCGGTTGCCATCTGATGTATGAACTGTGCACATTGCGATATCCACAGTTTGTTATAGGTTGCCTGCCGTTTCGCACCTGATATAATGCCTGCAACCGTTGCATCCTCGTTGTCATCAAGTCCTGTATGGAGGCGTTCCAAGCGAACCTGCTCCGCAATATCGGTGGGAGATGTGATTGCCCCAAATGCGGTCTTGTATTCTCTCCATGAAGCCGTAAGCTCTGCAAGCTTATCTCGGAATTGATTGATCACATAATCATGTCTATGTAATCGCTTCGGAAGGAAATAAGTTGTGTTTCTTGGCAATGCAGAAGCTGCATCCAATACGCTTGTAGGAACTCCTGATGTTCCTATCTTCTTCATCCTTTTTATGTCGATCTTGACTCGGTTTCCATCTCTGTGGATACCGTAATATCTTTCATCATCACTCGGTATTTCGACTCCGTTCCATTTGGAGGCGTACTTAGAGTAGTCGTGGACTTTTGAATGTGGATTTCTGTTTTTCTTTTTCATAAAAACCTCTAATAAGCAAAAATATCCCACCGAAGTGGGATATTCCTATGCCTGTATATAGACTCACGCAGCATATATGTTCAAGCATCAATCACCACTCCGCACACTAAAATGCCATAGGCGAAATCACCTCGACGTGAGGAGATAATTGTTCTCCGTCCAAGGACGGTTTTGCTTTTACGGTATAAGTATACCATAAACTTGTGAATATTTCAATCTATTTTGACACTATTATATAATATTTTCTCATGATGGTCAATGTACCTACGGTTCAAAAACGAAAAGGCCTACTCGATTTCGAGCAGACCTTCCATTTGAACATTCAGCAAAGCGGAGAGGTTTACCAATCGCACAAGCGAAGGAAGTTTGTTCCCGTTTGTCCATTCGTAGATCACTCTCGGACTCGAAAGCCCAAGTTCTTCTGCAACCTCATCGTAGGTAAGACCCGATTTCTCGATTGCTCGATAAATCTTCTCGCCGGTTTTCTGTCTGTTCAGTTTCTTTTTGCAGCCCATTTCAACTACCTCCTTTGGTGAACATCTCAACATCAAAGGCAGTTCGACTGCGTATTCAATTATAACACAGGGGCGCTGTTTTGTCAACGCCCCGTGCGCACTCCCGTGCTTCTTTTTCGTTGAACAGAATATGTTCAAATCGTCTGTACAAGTATTATATCAAATATAAAACTCTTGACAATGTACCGTTAGTACATTTTTAGTTCGAGAATTTCCAAGCAGCGCTTGTGTGTATCTTTAAATAATGAGCAAAGTAGTCAATAAGCCATTCTTTTGTCGTGAAGATCCCGTTTTGCGACCTTACAAATCGCAGACCATCCTCATTCTTCATCCATTTGTTTATAGTGGCATTTGAACAGCCAACGAGCTTGGCAGCTTGCGTGGTGGTCAGTACCGTAGGGCTTTTACTCCATTTTGCACGTAGCTCGATTTTCAGATTCGTGATGGTTGTTTGGCTAATCTTAATCGCTTTTTCCTTTCGTGGGCTTGGAATCTTTTGCGTTGAAAATATTCCGTAAGGTATACTTGGGGCTTTCCCTTCAGAGCATTTTTCTATGTACGTGATAAGCTCGCTTCTTGACACAGAATATTGTCTTGTTTTCTTTTCTCCGATGGTGCATTTGATGTGTCCGTTTTGCAAAAGCCACGCAGCTTTTCGTTTGCTGATCTGTAAGATGCATCTGACTTGTTCGAGCGAGAGGATAGAAGGATAATTCCTTCGGATTTCTTCAACGGTCATGGTCAGCTTCATCATTTTACTTCATGCCCTATCTTATAGGTTCTTCCTTGTCGGTCACTATGATCGACAATGGTTTCTATAAGATCCACCTTGGCTATTATGTATGAACCTTGAAATACGAATGCGCGGAGTTCTTTGGTCTTTATCAATTCGTAAATCTTATTTTTCCCGAATGGCGAGCATTTGCTTGCCTTGAGGGGACTCATCACATCCGGGACTTTTGCGAGCCTTCTTTCAAGCTCTGCAACCTTTTCTTCTCTTGTCATTTTGGATTCTCCTATTTCGTTTTTTAATTAGGCAGACGGCATACCGTAAGGTAAATATTTCGTTGTTTTATATGCATTTTTGCCCAAGCGACGATACCATTCGAACCCACCATTTTTGTGGTTGTTTTTCCTTGATTTTTTATTTGAAATTTTTTGAAATTTGACCGAATCTCGCATTTTTTCTCGCTTTTTTTCGCAGGAACCCTTAAAATCAAGTCATTTTTGCGGTTTTTTACGGTATTTTTAGGGACGTACCGGGATTAACAGTGAACCTCCGTGATCAGACCAATTTAGTCTTGAAATCCGATTGTCAAAACCGCCTTGGGGGTTCGAATATATGCTTTTTGCTTGAACTATTCACATTTTTGTGGTATAATGTATCTACAAGCCTCGGCTTGAATATTTTTATCGGAGTGTGCTTTTTGAAAAACACCAACACATTGGAGATTGTATTGTAAACGAGAGGTTTGCAAATACATTCTCAGCATTCCTCTCGTGCCTGAGCGTCAACAGATATGAAAGGATTAAAAA
Source organism: Eubacteriales bacterium (assembly GCA_045580065.1). Classification (GTDB taxonomy): domain Bacteria; phylum Bacillota; class Clostridia; order Oscillospirales; family CAG-272; genus Firm-07. Next base: position 24,233 of record JAZNNA010000149.1, on the reverse strand, counting down.
TGAAAAATTTGACGATACGTTTAGAAACAGAAAAAGATTACAGAGCAGTTGAAGAACTTACACGCGAGGCGTTTTGGAACGTCTATAAACCGGGCGCGGACGAACATTATTTCGTCCACATGATGCGTAATCATCCCGACTTCATCCCCGAGCTTGCATTCGTGCTTGAGCTTGACGGTAAGATTGTCGGAAATATCATGTACACCAAAGCATGGCTTGAGGACGAGAACGGAGAGCGAAAGGAGATACTTTCCTTCGGGCCGCTTTGCGTTGCTCCCGAATATCAAAGGCAGAAGCTCGGCAAAATGCTGATTGAGTATTCCTTTGAGGTAGCACGTAAGATGGGCTATGATGTAAACATCAATTTCGGCAATCCGGGCAACTATGTCAGCCGTGGTTTCGTAAGCTGCAAAAAGAAGAACGTGAGCTTCGTCAGAGACGGCAACTTCCCGACAGCATTGCTTGTAGCAGAGCTTGTGCCGAACGCGCTTGACGGCAGAAAGTGGATGTATATTCCTTCCACCGCCGCGGACTGCTGTGAGGACACTGCTGCCGTCGAAGCTTTTGACACAACATTTCCTCCAAAGGAGAAGAAGTGGATGCCAAGCCAAGAGGAGTTCTATATCTATAGTCATTCTTCGGTAGTTCGCTGAACGTAAAATTAGCCTCTGAGAAGTCGAGAGATTTCTCAGAGGCTTTTTGTTATTTAGTCATCATCTTCTTCCCTGCTATGCCAATACTCATCGTTGTTCGGATTGCATTGGTTTGCATGGTTGTCTTGGTTCGCCCAATAAGCATCGTTATTGGGGTTGTTCTGATTTGCATAATGATCAAGCTGCGCTTGTGTGTGCGTATGTCCTGATACTCCGTGTCCTTTTCCCATTAGTACAACCTCCTTCAGTTTTGTTTGTATATTTCATATTCATTTCTTGAACCTTTTACACGAATGGCAATATATCTTGTTCCATTTGCCTTCCAATGAGGAAATGAGTCTGCTTTTTCTTCATTGGTATCACGATGGCAAATTATAATGTTTTCCAAGATATCGCATCCACCTTTAGAAAGCGGTCGGATATGGTCAATCGTTGGATAAAAACTGCTTCTAGGATTTCCGCATGCAAACTTTTTCATAAGCCTGCCTGCATAATCATACACCTCCGTTTTGTTTCCAAACACGCGATTCCACACCTCAACGGTATTGTACTTTGACATTTTGATTACCTCCTTTAGTATTCAAGGAGCATTATTTTTTAATCAAATGGTTTTCAATGTCTATAATTTGAGAATACAATTCATTGAGCCTGTCAATTTTGCTTTGTATTTCCGGCTTTTTTGATTTTACATCGGCGCAAATAATGTTGGTGGCAACTCTTGCACTATCTCTTTGGAAATAACAGTAAAAGCTTATTACGTTTTTTTCTTCGGATATATGATAATCACGAAGTACATCGACAATAACCTCTTGAAAGCTCCGATTCCCATAAAAATCGGCTTTAATTTGCCTTGCGACTTGGAGAATCGCTTTTTTCAAAGCGTTATATGTTTCTTCGTTGTGCTTGATAGCCGCATCCAATAGCATATTAGCTTTTCTGCTATCTTTCTTTACCGCCGCAACTATAAGCTTGTCGAGAAAAGGAAACATCCATAAGAACTCTTCCTTTTGCCACTTAGACTCTACATAATATTCTTCACAAAAATACTGAACCGCCTTTGTCTTAGAACTCAAAATCGCCTCGATAAAGTTTTCATCATAATACTCCGCGAACTTTATGCTTGTAAGCGAATGGGAGGTCATTGTAAACTGTGGTGGAAATTCTCTTGCTCTCATTTCACACAAGACATCATAGTCATTGTTCTCAAGTGCGAGTGAGATAATTTGAGTTCTTAGAATTTTGTTCTCGTAGAGCTCATTTTCAAAAGTTTTTGCTTCATATGGCCTGACCTTAAGCGTTGTGCTTGCGCCAAAATTGAAACCAACATATCCCTTATCATCAGAAATCAAGGTTATATATCCGTTCTCAATTAAAAACCTGATAAAACCATAGTTTTTAAATTCGATGGCATAATCCACGACCGTTTTACCAAATTCATCTGCGTAAGAAGCAATGCAATCCTCACGATTAACGTACTCGAGCCAATCTCGCTCATCTGTCGAAAAAGCAATATTGTAATTTGTTCTTCTGTTAGTAATCGGTTTCGCAACTGCTCCTGCAGAAAGCATTTGTTCGCACGATACGCCTAACAGTTCAGAGAAAATGGGTAAGTCGTAGGTTTGAATACTTTTCTTACCTTTTAAGATTTGGGAAAGCCTATTCGTAAGTTTACGTATCTCTTCGCTGCGTTGGTCTTGCGGATCGTCTGAAAAATCCATTGTGAGATCAATATACGCCACGCAAAACTGTCTGCATGAAGGATATTTTGATAAGATCAGTTTCTTTAAGTAACCCCCTATTTCTTCATTGGTTTTAAGTTCAAACATGCCACTCAACTCCTTGTACCAAAAGTATATCACAGATCGTTTTATTTGTATATCTAGTATTTGTATACACGAAAAGCATACATAATTTTTACACCTGCAATTATATACACTTTTGGTGTATATGTCAATGCTTTGCAAACAAAAATCTGCCCTGACACGAGCAAATTTCTCGTTGAGCCTTTTTTCTTTGTTTATTGCTCCCAAATATTTGGGGTGCGGAAATACATTTTTAAGGCCTTGACAAAGCACGATTTCTAAGTTACAATACGACACCGGCGGAAGAAGAAAAAGCCCTTGAGATGGGAGTTTACTTCCCTGCTCTCAAAGGCTTTCGACCACATGGCTTGACCACGCGGTTTTGGTTCTTTATGACCACATATTTCGGTCGGCTGCTTTTGGGCTGACCACATTATGTTTTTTCTCTGCCTGTTTTCTGCTTGCGGCTGCTACTGCCGTCCTGATGCTTTGGCCGATTTTTAGGTGACCACTTTGCTTTTTAGAGGCGCGAGTTTTGACCACATTATTGACCATAGTGCGGAGTGGACTACATGGAAACAGTAGTACACGAGAGCACGAAAATGTACGGTTTGGTTGACAGAATAGCACTAAAAAGCACTAAATGACACTAGAAAAACATAAAAATCGGTCTTGGGGTATTAGAGATTACTGGTACAAGTGGCGTTGGCATACCAAGGTCAGGTGGATAAAAGATGAGAAATAAAAACCGGAGGCTTGGACAAGCCTCCGGTTTTTGTCATTTGTTATCAGGCTGCCCAAGGATTTGCTCAAGGTGAGAAAAGCTTTGAAAGGCGGAGTCTGCGCGGTAGGTCATATTTCCCTCTCGCAGCTCGTGGCTGCTATTGAGGATCAAGCCCCCGACTCGCTCGCCGGCGATGCTGTAAAATGCCAGCGAAAAGCCAAAGCCGTCAAGCTGCTCATAGGATACGCGGTGCGCTTTGACCGATTGCAGATCAGAAAGAATAAAAGCAATATCGTCAGGATCCTCGATGCGAAGGTGCTCGGCGGTGCTGCCGCAGAACACTTCGATATACAGGATGTCGTCTGCCTCCAGTCCGCGCAAAAAACGCACGGGAGAATACCACCAGATAAAGCCGGCCATAAGACAAAGCACAAGCACTGTAGCGGGGATGGCGATCAACAATCTTTTTTTCATAGCACGCTCCTTACATTTCGGGCGGCTCCTCTCCTTCACTCTCCTGTACCTCGTGACGGATGAGGAACATATTCATCTTCTTACGGCGTTCAAGGCGCGGGATCAGAATAGCTAAGATAAGAGTGACAAGGACCAAGCCCCCCACAACGATCAGGGGGCGGTTGAGCAGAATGAAAATAACGTTTTCACCACCGATGGCAAGAAAGCGACTGCCGACCAGCGACACAAAATGCGGATAGGCGGCGGGAATCAACACAAGCAGGTTGGAGATAAACAGCCATCGACGGTTGGGAAACGCGATCTTGAAGATCAGCTTATAGCGATTGCTCTCCTCGCTCCCCTCGGGCAGGCGCAGAGCGCGCACGGCGGTATACGCCGCAAGCCCCGCGAGGAACAGCGCGATGAGATACACAAGGATGCAGAGAACGGCAATGGCGGAAAGCAAGCCGAAAAACCAGGTCTTGGCCTCTGCCATCTCGCCCCCCAGATACTCATGCGTACCGGTGAGGGTGTTGACAAGCAGCTTGCCGAGTGCCACCTCGTAGATCCTGCCGCCCGTGGCGGTTTTGATGTTATAAAAAAAGCTGAGCAGAAAAAGCGTAAGGGTGCTGATAAGCGGCAAGAGGTAGCGCACATAGATGGCGATCTCCGCCGCGTGTGCCTTTAAAAAGCGCAGACGATCGGCAAGGGAGCGCTTTGCGCTGCCCTGCGCCGGGATCTGTTCTGTCTGCAGGCTCTCCTGCTCGGGGATTTCGTGAAATTCTTTCATACTTCCCTCTTAATTTTTGCCCTCTACAAAGTAGGCAGCCTCCATGTCCGCGGTGGCAAGCGCCACGGCAAGCGGAAATTTGGCAAGCGCCTGGCCCACGGTGCCGTTATCCTCGGTGCCGGAAAAGCCCATGTGATAACGGATGGCAAACGCCTCGTCACGCGTGAGGCGCATATAGCCGGAGATGATGTAGACGGATTTTTCGCCGTGGCCGTAGGGGAGCTGGTCGTCGATGGTGTAATACGGTACGGATTTCCACACGCCGTTTTCCTTGACGTTACGGGTGCTTTCCACGTAAAAATTCACCTTGCACAGGTCGTGCAAAAGCGCAGCGATGGCAATGCTTTCCTCCGAGTAGTCAAGCCCGTAGACCTGGCGCACGCGGGGACGTGCCAGATAGTCGCATAGGCAATCGTATACGTTCAGGCTATGCTCAAGCAAGCCGCCCGGGTAAGCGCCGTGGTAGCGCGTGCTGGCGGGGGCGGTAAAAAAGTCGCAGTTATCCGAGCAAAGAAAATCCAGCAAGCGCTCGGATCCCTCGCGGTGGATCTTTTCGCGGAAGATGGAGAGAAAGCGCTCTTCGTTTGACATTTCGATGTTCATAGGATACCCTCCCTTGTCTTGTTACTGCCCTTATTGTATCATTTTTGCAGATGCTTGTAAAGAGTTTTTGCAAGAAATGCTTGCATAAAGATATTATTTATGTTATAATAAGACGATTATAATTCGCAAGGAAGGACTTTTAAATGGAAACACCCAAGCTTTCTGTACAGCCCTACAAGGGCACGCGTGATTTTTACCCCCGTGATATGAAGCTGCGCAACTGGTTTTTTGGCCGTGTGCGCGAGGCGCTTGAGGCTGCCTGCTTTGAGGAATACGAGGGCCCGATGCTGGAATCCCTTGAGCTTTACGCTGCAAAAAGCGGTGAGGAGCTTGCCAAGGAGCAGACCTATAACTTTACCGACCGCGGCGGACGCGATCTTGCCATCCGCCCCGAAATGACCCCCACCGTTGCGCGCATGGTAGCGGGCAAGATGGGTGAGCTGAACTACCCCCTGAAGTGGTTCTCCATCGCCAACATGTACCGTTACGAGCGCCCGCAGCGCGGCAGACTGCGCGAGTTCTGGCAGCTCAACGTGGATATCTTCGGCTGCGACACCTTTGAGGCCGACCTCGACGTGATCCAAAGCGCCATCTCCGTGCTGCGTGCTTACGGTGCAGACGAGTCGATGTTCCGCGTGCATATCAACAACCGCCGCTTTTTCAACGACGTGATCGCCGCTATTGCCGGCACGGATGCTGAGGGTGCCAAAAAGGTATCCAAGGTGGTAGACCGCCGCAACAAGGTGACCAGAGCCGCCTACGAGGATGCGATGAGCGAGCTTGGCATCACCGCCGAGCAGATCGCCGCCATTGACAAGCTTTACAGCATGGACGTAAAAGAGGCCACCGCGCTCTGCCCCGACTCTGACGGTGCAAAGGAGCTGACCGCGCTGTTTGACGCGTTGGAAAAGACCGGGCTTTGCAAGTACTGCATGTTTGATTTTGGCATTATCCGCGGCCTGGATTACTATACCGGCACCGTGTTTGAGGTGTTTGACCTGGCGCCCGAGAACAACCGCGCGATGTTTGGCGGCGGCAGATACGACAACCTTGTCGGGCTGTTTGTCAAAAACGCCAAGATCTCCGGCGTTGGCTACGGCATGGGCGACGTGACCCTGGAAAACTTTTTGACCACGCACGGTCTTGTGCCGGATCTGGACAACGAGGGCACCAAGGTGCTGGTCACCCGCTTTGACGACGTTGCCTACGAGAACTACACCGCGCTGGCAGACACCCTGCGCGAGGCAGGCGTGCGCTGTGCGCTGTATCTTGGCAGCAAGAAGTTTGGCAAGCAGATCGACTACGCCGTGAAGGGCAACTACAGCCACGTGGCCATTATGGGCGGCGATGAGCTGGCAAGCGGCACCGTTAAGCTGAAAAACCTGGCAACACGCGAGGAAGCCACCGTGGCTCTTGCGGATCTTGCCGCATATTTTGCAAAATAAATCTGTCAAAACGGGCGACTTGTCGCCCGTTTTGCGCAAAGGAGTACGCGATGATCTATTTGTTTTTGGCAAACGGCTTTGAGGAAGTAGAGGCGCTTGCCCCCCTGGATCTTTTGCGCCGCGCAGGTCTTGAGGTCACCACCGTCGGCATTGGCGGTGAGCAGATCACAGGTGCACACGGCATCACCGTAATGGCAGACATCCCTGACACGATGTACGCCGATTCCAAGCCCGATATGATCATTTTGCCCGGCGGCATGCCCGGCGCCAGAAATCTGGACGAGAGCCGCATTGTGGATGCAGCCCTGAAGGCCGCCGTGCGCTGCAACGCCTATATCGGTGCGATCTGCGCTGCCCCCTTTATTCTTGGCAAGCGCGGCATACTGAACGGCAAAAGGGCCACCTGCTACCCCGGCTTTGAAAAGGAGCTTGTGGGCGCACAGCTTTGCCCGGAAAAGGTTGTAACGGACGGGCGCATCATCACCGCTGCCGGGATGGGCGTTGCCGTTGATTTTGGTCTTGCCCTGGTTGAGGTCATGACCGACGAATACGTTGCCGACCGCTTGTGGGAAGCGATCCAATGCAAGAAATAAGCATTGACGCGCAAAAGCGCGCCTTGCGCGAGCGCCAGCTTGCCCTGCGCGCTGCGATCCCGCAGGACGAAAAGGGGCGCCTGGATGCCGCCCTTGTGCGCGAGATCGCGCGGCACCCTGCCTTTCTCGCAGCGGACGCGCTGCTGCTTTACGCGCCCGTGCGTGGTGAGCCGGATCTGCTGCCCTTATTTGCGCTTGCAGCAAAGCGCGCGATTCCCTGCGCCTTTCCGCGCTGCGAGGGCAAGGAGATGCTTTTTTGTGCCGTACGCGACCTTTCTGAATTAGAGCCGGGGCGCTTTGGCATTTTAACACCCCCGAAAGCCGCACCCGTGCTTACCCCAAGCAGTAAAACGCTTTGCATCCTGCCCGCCCTTGCGGCAAGCAAGGATGGCCACAGGCTTGGGTACGGCGGCGGGTTTTACGACCGTTATCTTTCGCGCTTTTCCCCCTACACGCTGCTTGGCATTTATCAAGCTTTACTCACGGACGAGATCCCCACCGAGCCGACCGACAAGCCGGCCGATGCGGTGATCACCGAGAAAGGAGTGCTTTACCGTGCCTGACTTTTTGCCGCCGCGCCCCCGCTATCAAAAGGAGCGCGCGCTGTATGCCTATCCCCTGTGCGCCGCCTTCGTGATACTGTTTACAGTGCGGCTTCTTGACCGCTTTCACGTGCTGGCGCTCGGCTCGCTCTGGCATACGCTTGCCCTGCAGGCGATCGTGTTTTTTCTGCCTGCCCTGATCTTTATCCGCATGCGCGGGCGGGGATATACGCGCGTGCTGCGCTTACGCAGGCCCTATGCTGCGCATATCCCGCTTTTGATCGCCGCCTTTTTCGCGCTGTTTTCCGGTGCGCTGCTGCTCTCTATCCTGTTTGGGGGCATGGACTCGCTGGGCGGCGGCACCACGGCCTTTGAGCAGGGGGCGCAGCTTTCCCCCTGGAGGCTTTTGCTTGCGATCCCGGTCGTGGCCGTTCTCCCTGCTCTGTTTGAGGAGCTGCTGTTCCGCGGCGTACTGTGTGCCGAGCTGGATCGGCGCGGTGCATTGCGCACGGTGCTGGTCAGCGCCCTGCTTTTTGCGCTGATCCACTTTGATCTTGCCAATCTGCCGGTCTACTTTTTTGCCGGTGCGCTGCTTGCGCTTGTGCTGTACGCCACCGACTCGCTGATCGCAACTATGCTTTTGCACGCAGCCTACAACCTGCTCTCGCTGCTGGCGCAGCGTTATCTTGCCGCGTTTTATCACTTTACGGGCAGCGTGGAGCTGTTTTTGTTTGTGTTTATCATCATATTTTTGCTTTCTGCCCTTGTGTTTACAAAGCAATGTGCCAAGCTCTATCGGGTGCGCGAGGAAAACGGGCTGCGCGCGCCGCGCCGCGATATCCCCCGCACCGTGCAGCTTTATACGATGATCGACGTGTTTTGCGAGTGGCCCGTGGTGCTTTGCATCCTGCTTTCTGTTATCGGGTTTATTCTGTTTTGAGGGAGAAGGCATCATGAGATATCAAAAGGAAAAGCGCACGCGCTTTTTAAAAAGGCTGTTTAGCTACTATGGATTTACCTTTGTATTAACTGTTTTTGCCGCTGCGATCTGGAACGAGTACACCGTATATAGTCTTGCTTCCGTATTCCCCATTGCTATTGGACTTTTGCTGCTCCGCGCAGCATACAGCACCTCAATGGGTCACTTTATGGAGGCACTCCACCTCGCCCCCACCTCCTATGCCGGCCTTTTTTGCGAGGAGATGCACGAAAGGGAGCTTTTTGTTGAAACACTGGGAGAATACATTTGTCTGCTTAGCATCCCCGTGTTGTTCCCCTTTATCTTCTTTTTCTCTGCCACAGTTAAGATTATCGCTTCGCTTTCCCTTTTTGCGTTGCCGTACGTCTTTGTGAGCGTTGCGGGCATTGTGATCACCATCACCTGGGTAAAGCAGATCAAAAAGGAGAACGAGCAGCACCGCCGCGAGCGGGAGGAGCAGGAGCGCCGCGAGGAGCAAATGGATTGGAACGACCCGAGAAAATAACGTCAAAAAGACAAAAAAAGCCGCACCGTGTGCGGCTTTTTTGTGTTTTATTTGTCTTGCACAAGCCAGGCTGCCTTGCGCAGGATCTTGCGGAAGATCTCCTTGTACTTGGCATAGTCAAATCTGCGCTCCACCGTCCAGGTGCGCTCGGCAAAGGCGGGGAAGTTTTCAAGCAGACGGGAGATGTGCTGCTCGTAGGTCAGGCCCCAGGAGCACATCGTGGCACCGAGCAGAGCGTCGGTGGGCTGGATGTTGATGGGGTTGAGGCAAGCCACAGAGTGCGGCCACCAGTGCTGCCAGTTGTATACGTTCCAGTTGAGCAGATCCTCGGGCCCCCAACGCTTGGAAAGGCTGTCCACAAGGTAGGTGGGTTGCCAGGATGCGTTGATGATCTTAAAGCCGTTGGCAAGCAGATCGGTGCAAAGCTGATAGTGGGATTCCCAAGCGATGACAACGGTTTCCTTGGGCACGTAATGCGAGCTTTCCTTGGGGAAGCCCTCCCATACCATCGGGGTCTTGCCAAGGGTCAGCACGTAGGATGCCACGCGCCCCACGTACTCGCTGTACAGCTCGTGTGCGCTCTTGATGCCGTGCGCCTCCATATAGGCGCGGCAATCGCGGCACTGGTTCCACATCTCGCAGGGAGCCTCGTCGCCGCCGATGTGGATATAGGGTGCGTTCGGAAACAGCTCGGCGATCTCGGCAAGCAGGGTCTTTACGCCCTCAAACGCCACCTCGCTGCCGGCGCAGACAAGTCCGCTCGGATCGATGGGGTCGCCAAGCTCGTTGAAGAACTTCCCTTCCTCGCCCTCGGAGTGGTTCATAAACACCTCGGGGTAAGCGCGGGTGAGGGACTGTGCGTGACCGGGGCACTCGAACTCGGGCACAAGCTTGATGCCGCGCGCCTCGGCGTAGCGGTTCATCTCAGCGATCTGCTCGTAGGTGAAGTGCTTTTTAGAGGTCAGCTTGGGGAATGCCTTGGAGGGCAGGCTGTAGCACACGTTATCCGCAATGTGCATATGCAGATGATTGATCTTGTACATAAAGCAAAGATCGATATATTTCAGCATCTTTTCAAAGGGCTGCCAGCAAAAGCCCACGTCGATCATAAAGGCGCGGAACTCTTTTTCGGGGTAGTCGGTGATCTTGACGGATTGCACGCGCAGCTCGCCGTTTTTACAGTCCATCAGCTGCAGGGCGGATGCAAGGCCGTACAGCACGCCCTCGCGTGCGCCGGCACGGATCACCAGCTGCTCGCCGGTGCTATCCAGCACGTAGGTGTTTTCAGCGATAGCGGCGTCAAGCACAAGCTCGATGCCTGCCTTGTCGCAAACGGGCAGCTCCTCCTCAAAGACCTTTTCAAAGCTTTGGCAAAAGCCCTCAACAATGTCGCCCCAAGCGGCAACGCTTGTATGGATACCGCGTACAATGGCGTGAAAATCCTCGCAAACGACCTCACTTTGTCTGGGGCTGGGTAACAGATTAATCATGGTGATGACCTCGCTTTCAATGACGAATACCGAAAATGCTCGGCTTGCGTTCATTATACCACACCCCAAGGTGAAAAACAACCCTTTATTTCCGCTTTTTTGCACTTATTTTTAATCTGTGAAAAGCTCCTGCGCCACCTCTAAAATTTTAAAGCGGAGCTTGTATCTTGTGCTGTCGGTATCCGCGATCAGATGATACTGCTCCTCGGTAAGGCCGCAGGAAAGGCAGGTCGCCTCGTTATCCGCGCTTGCGGCCGACAGACACAGGGGCGGAAACAGCACGCACCACCAGTTCTGCCCCTCGGCCTCACCGATCTTTACCTGCAAGGAAAGATACTCCCCCGCCGGCAGCGCCACCGCCTCGTAGGTGCGGGTGGGATAGCTCTCCTTGCCAAGCTCCACCGACACAACGGCATTGCTCCCCTCACGGTATACGGCGTTTTGCGCCGCCGCACGGATCACGTCAAGCGAGGCGCGCAGGATCTCCTCTGCCTCGGCGCGGCTTTTGGCGTGCAAAAGCAGCTCCTCTCCCTGGGCGATCACGGCATCGCGCACCTTTAATTTTAAGGCCTGATGCTCCGCGCTGTCGCTTTGAGCCAGCACGTGCAGGCGGATCACGTTATCGTAGATCTGCGCCTCGCCGTGGATCGGCAATACCAAAAACGAGGCAAGCAAAAATGCAATGGCAAGAAAAAGGCTGATGTGTTTTTTCATATCGGTCACTCCTTTCGTTTGCACAAAGTTTTCCCCGATCGGGCGGGATTATGCAAGAAAGAGGAAAAAAGTGGCAAAAAATGCAAAAAGCCCCGCACGTGGCGGGGCTTCAAAGAATTGTCATGAATTTCAATGCTATTTTTTGCGCCAAAGAAAACCTGTAGCCAAGACCTCCAAAACAATGATACAGCTCAAAACGCCCAATGCCAACACCGAAACATAGGCATACATATAGTAGCATAAAACCAAAGAAACAATAAGTACGCCTATATGCAAAACAATGACGGAAGATACAGAAAGATCATCAAGACGCTTATCCCTTCTTAACTTAAGGAACGCATATATTGCTATTCCTAAAACCCCTATTGCACCTATTGCTATAAAAACATACTCAGAAATTGATATCGAAACAATTACCGCGCAGATAAAAACATTGATCGCTAAAGAAATCCAACCACTCACCTTTAAAAAAAGTGCTTTTCTTTTCCAATGCATACTTTCATCCCCGACATTTTAATATTACGATTTCGCATCAAGCTTATTGCTTTACTTCCATTTTGTTTTTGAGATTGGCGCGGTAGGTGGCAACGAACATGAAGTGATCGAAGTAGCGCTCGATCTCGGTTTCGTATTTGCCAAAGGCGGTGCAAAAGCTGTCAAACACCGCAAAGGCCTCGGCATCCTTGCCCTGCGATTTCAGCGCAAAGGTGTTGCCAAGACCGGTGGCGAACTCGGCAAATTTTTGCAGCAGCCGCAGCGACACGGTCTGCACGCGCGCGGGCGCGTTTTTATGCTCCTCAAGGAAGGCGGCAAGCTCGGCGGCGATCTCCTTTACGCGGCTGAGCTTTTCCGTCATTTCCGGCTTGTGATAGTGATCGGCGCTTGCCTTCATCGAGTGCGGCATTTCCAGATAGCGCTGGTCCAGACACTCGTCCAGGCGCTTGAAATAAGAAAGCACCTCGCGCCAGCAATCACCGTAGGCGTGCGAGAAGTAATCCTCAAGCAATGCATCAAAGGATACGCTATTGTCAAACAGCGTTTGCGCGTAAACGTACCAGGAAAACCCGTTCGGGAAGAAGCTGCGCTGCGAGCCGTCCTCGATGATACCGTCAAAGCCGTTTGCCACGTAGGAGTGGATATCCTCGTAGATGCGCCTCGCGAAGGTCAGGACGGCGGGGGCGTAGAACTGGTGCTTCCAGAAGTGGTATTCATACGCAAAGGAGGCACACGGGGCAAATTTTCGCCAGTTTTGCGCGCGGACGATATACTCCTCCATGGTCTTGAGGCGCCCCGTGACGTTAAGGACGAAGGGCGTCAGCTCTGCCTTGGGGTTCTTTTCTACCGAATAGGTATAGCTGCGCGAGATCGCGCCCAGCAGCATCGAAAAGCGGTCAGGATTGTTGAGATACTCGCAGGTCGGCTCGATCGCGGTATCGGAATAGGCGCAGAAAACGATGCGCGTGTTCAGCTTTTTGGCGGTAAGGGCGGCATCGATCTCGTTGAGCAGCACCACGTACCAATCGGAAGGGATTTTTTTGCGACAATTCTCGCACTCGCAATGGTTGCGTTGCTAGTCGGCAAGCCAAACGTGAAGATATGCCACGTGGTCTGCCTTTTGCGCGTAATCCACCACGCTTTTCACCACCTTGGCGCGCGCTACCGGGTTGGACATACAAAAATTGGTGTTCAGCGCCACGTCGCCGTAAAGCCCGCGCTTGCCGTTGATCATGGCAAGATACTGCACCGACTCCGCAGGGACGGGATTTTGCGCGTTTTGCGTCCATCCGTCGTCCGAGCGGATGCCAAAGGCCTCCGCCGTCCAGCCGTGTCCCATATCGTGGAATTGCAGGCCGCGGCACTCGATCTCGCACTCGCATTGGCGCTTCCACTGCTTGACGGTCTCGGGGGTGACGGGCTCGGGATCACGGTTTTTGTTGTTGCGGTGGGTGTAATAGGAATCGTAATAGGTGCGGGGGTTATCAAACTCCAGCATATAGACGTTCATGCCGATCTTGGGCGTGAAATCGATGGTTTCCAGCATGCATTGCTGGCTCTCTGCCCCCTCGTTGCACTGTCCGCGATAGCGGCAGTCTGCCATTTTATGATAGGTAACGGGAGCAACGTCCTTGAGGGGAATATACTCGCCGTCGATGCCGGGATACAATTAGCGGCAACCGTTTTCCTGCAAAAAGCGATAGGTGGCAAGCAGCACCGAGCGCGGGTTGGAGCCCGCGATCACGCCGCCGCGGTCTGTGGTATCGATATGGATGATATCGTCAAGCTCGGTATCACGTGCCTCGCTTGTATCAAGCCCCAGATCCTGCATAAGCCCCAGTACGTACCCATCCGAAGGCATTTTTTCGGTGCGGGAAATGCTGATGTTGCCGGCCTCGGGCATCATCATACGAAGATATTTTTTCAGCTCCTCGGCGGCAAAATCCACCACCGTGTGCTCACTTTTTTTATAGATCTTATAGCTCATATCTGCTCTCCTTGCATTTTTTGTGTAATTTAGCCCCATAACGGTATGAGTTTTTGTGGTTATCCGATGATCTGCGTGATACTGTTTTGAAATTGCTCTTCAAAGATCTTTTTAAAGGAGATGCGGGCAAGAAAGTGATCGAAATAACGCTCGATCTCAAGCTCGCGCTTGCCAAACTCGTCAAAAAAGACATCGTAAAGCTGCTTTGCGCCCTCGTGATCCGCCTGACATTTGGGGATCATTGCCCTGGCGATGCCGATGCAATACGCGGCATGGTGGATCAGCAGCTGCATCGACACGGTCTGCACGCGATGCGGCATTTGGTAGTTCTCCTCAAAGTATTTTTTTGCGCCCTCGCACAGTGCAATGATCTCTTGCATGCGCGAAATGCGCGCAGGGTCGTAAAACTTGCCGTGTGTGGCACGATCGGTGCTTTTCTCGCCCTTCATATAGGCAAATTCAAACAGCTCGGTGACGGACGTGAGGTAGTGCTTGACGTATTCCGCGTGCTTGCCGTAGGCGTGCGCAAAATAGTCGGCTGCAAGCTCGTCAACGTCGGCGCTGAGGTCAAAGAGGGTGTGGCCGTATACGTAATAGGAAAAGCCGTTCGGGAAAAAGCTGCGCTGCGAGCCGTCCTCGATCAGCCCCTCGATCCCTGCCCTTACCATCGACTTGATATCCTCGCTGATACGACGGGCAAAGTACATACTGCCAAGATCAAAATATTGATTGATCCAGAAATGGTACTCGTAGCAAAATACCGTTCCCTTCCAGGTGCGGCGCCAGTCGGTGAGGTAGGCATAGCAATCCTCGATGGTTTTGGGCATGCGCAGCTGATTGCGCTCATAGGGCATGGTGCTGCCCTTTTTGCCCTCTAAATCAAGGGACGTGAGGTACTTTCTGGCGATCGGGGCAAACAAAAGCGCAAAGCGATCGGGGTTTTTGATGCACTCCTTTTCAGGTGCCCACATGGTGTCTACGTAAGAGATAAACGCGATACGTGCATCGCATTTGCGTGCAGTCAGCTCCTCGTCCAGCTCGTTCATCATGATGACGTACCAGTCGGCAGGACGCTTTTCGCGGCACGCCTCACACTCGCAATGATTATTGCAGGCATCCGCCAGCCACACGTGGGTATACTCCACGTTGGTGTGCGCCTCGGCGTAATCTGCCACACCCTTTACCACCAGGGCGCGCGCCGCGGGATTTGACATACAGATATTGGTGTTCAACGGCACGCCACCGCAAAAGCGGCGGCTGGCAACGGCGCTGCCCCCCTTGCGGTAGGCAAGATATTGGCGCGTTTGCTCGGGGATGCTCTCCTCCGGCACCTTTTTCCAGCCCTCAATGCTGGAGATCCCAAAGGGCTCTGCCGTCCAGCCGTGACCCATATCGTGGAACTGCAGACCGCGCTTTTCGATCTCGCACTCACATTGACGCTTCCATTGCTTGACGGTATCGTAGCTGACAGGCTCGGCACGGCGGTTGGCGGTGTTGCCGCGATGGTTGTAATAATCGTTATAATAGGTGAAGGGGTTATCAAATTCGATCATATAGACGTTCATGCCGATCTTGGGCGTGAAGTCGATGGTTTCCAGCATACATTGCTGGCTCTCAGCCCCCTCGTTACACTGGCCGCGGTAGCGTGCATCCGCCATTTTATGATAGGAAACAGCACCTACCGTTTTGACCGGGATATACTCACCGTCGATACCGGGATACAGCCAGCGGCAGCCGTTTTGCTGCAAAAAGCGATAGGTGGCAAGCAGCACCGAGCGCGGGTTGGAGCCTGCGATCACGCCGGCCCGTTCGGTAGTGTCGATGTGGATGATATCGTCAAGCGAGAGATCTCTTGCCTCGCTTGTATCCAGGCCAAAATCCTGCAAAAGCCCCAGCACGTACCCCGTTTTTTGCATATTTTTATCGGTGGTACGCGCAATGGAGATATCCCCCGCCTCAGGCATCATCATGCGCAGATATTTTTTCAGCTCGGCGGCTGCAAAGTCCACCACTGGGTGGTCAGTCAGTTTGAAAATCTTGTAGCTCATGTGTCTGAGGTCACTCCTTGCGATACGTTATCTTCATTGTATCATCTGCAGGGGGAAAAGTCAAGGTATAACGCAAAAAAGGCAAGAGCGCTGCTCTTGCCTTTTTGTGCTTTTATTCATCGTAGCCGTTGGGGTTGGCGGATTGCCAGCGCCAGGCATCGCGTACCATATCGTCGAGGGTGTGCGTGGCGCGCCAGCCAAGCTCTCGCTCTGCCTTTTCGGGGTTGGCATAGCAGGCGGCAACGTCGCCGGGACGGCGATCGGTAATGCGATAGGCAACGGGCACGCCGTTGGCGCGCTCGAATGCCTTGACCATATCCAGAACGCTGTAGCCGGTTCCCGTGCCGAGGTTGAAGATGCCAACGCCGGGCTTTTGGTAACCAAGCGCTGCCACGTGGCCGCGCGCCAGATCCACCACGTGAATATAATCACGCACGCCGGTGCCGTCGGGGGTGGGATAATCATTGCCGTAGACGGAAAGCTGCTTCAGCTTACCGACGGCGACCTGGGTGATATAAGGCATCAGGTTATTGGGGATGCCGTTCGGCATCTCACCGATCCTGCCGCTCTTGTGCGCACCAACGGGATTGAAGTAGCGCAGCAAAATAACCTGGAAATCCCCTTCTGCCTTGCAGTAGTCAACAAGGATCTGCTCGATCATATACTTGGTCCAGCCGTAAGGATTGGAGCAGTTGCCCGTGGGGCTATCCTCGGTGATGGGGCACTTTTCCGGCACGCCGTAAACGGTTGCCGAGGAGCTGAAGATCAATTTTTTTACGCCCGCGCGCTTCATGGCGCGCAGCAGCGAAAAGGTGGAGCAAAGATTGTTCTGATAGTATTCCAGCGGGATGTGCACAGACTCGCCAACTGCCTTGAGGCCCGCAAAATGCACCACAGCATCGATCTTATGCTCGGAGAAAATACGGTCCAGCGCTTGTTCGTCGGCAACGTCAGCCTCGTAGAGGGGGATCTTTTTTTGCAGCAGCTCCTCTACCCTTGCAACAGACTTGGGGGAGCTGTTGGAAAAGTTATCCACCACAACGACCTCGTGCCCTGCCTCGCACATTTCAATAATCGTGTGGCTGCCGATATAGCCGGCGCCACCGGTAAGCAATACCTTCATATTTTAAGCCTCGCTTTCGCGTTGAATTCTTTGTTGGTAGTATACCACACTTTGTGTGCGATGTCAAGTTGATTTTCTTTTCCATTTCTCGCGTTTTTCTTGCATTTTTCTTCTTTTCCAATTATATTATAATTTTTTCCAATTATTTTTACTTATTTTCTTGTTTTAATGTATTATTTTTTTGAAAATTGCACTTTTAGCAAAAAAAGCACCGCAGGGGCTTGCCCTGCGGTGCTTTGCTTTTTGATGCAAGATCAGAAATCGTTATTGAACCACTTTTCAAGCGAGTCGTCGTTGGGGTTACTGGAGGAAGCACTGAGCAGCTTAAAGAGCTTGTCAAATGCCTCGGTATTACGGATCAGCTTGGGCTTCAGCAAGGGAGAGAATCTGGAAAGCGAATCGTGGTTGAAGTTAACGCCGATGCCTACCGGGAAGATCTTCATTTCCTTGTTGGCAACCATTTCCGAAACCTCGCGGGAGATGTAGGAGATGTCATCGGTGGGGTCACCGTCGGTCATTACCATCAAAATGGGCTTGTAGTGCTCGATATCGTTATCGCGGTAGAACTGACGGCGCTCCTTAAGCAGCTCGACAGCCTTGGTCATAGCGGTACCGAGGGGGGTGCCGCCGCCTGCTGCCAGGTGACGGAAGTGGATGCGCTCAACGGTGGTATAGCGGGACACCACGCGCACAGAGTCGCCCATCGTGATGATGCAGAGGTCGCAGATCTTGGATGCCTTGGGGTCGTTGTTTACGTACTCAAGAAAGGCATCGATGTTGCGGTTCAGCTCGTCGATCTTGGGCATTTTGGTGCCGTCGGGATACCGCATGGAGCCGCTGCAGTCAAGCACAAGGCAGATCGGAACCTTACGGGTGCTACCGGAGGCAGGCGCGCTAAAATCGCCAAAATCAAGATCGTCAAAAAATCCGTTGTTCATAATATTCATTCTCCTTCAAATTATTGAGGTTGCTTGGCTTTTGCACGTTGCTGCTTGGAAAGGATGTAAACATCCAGCTCACGCAGCCAGTCGGAAAGATAGGTGACCTTTCCTTCTGTAAAGTAATAGTAGAAATACTGGCGCATATTGGGGCTGAGCGAGAACCACACCTTCATATGATAGGGCATGGTGCGCGGGTCCTGCACGGGGATGCTTGCCATATCCATAGGATAGGAGAAGATACGCGCGCCGTCGCCGTCGATCTCGGTATTATCGCGGCTGTAGAAGGGGTTTTTGAGCATCAAGATCTCAAAAATGATCTTGTTGATCGGGAAATATTCCTCGCGCACGCTGCGCAGGATACGCTTCAGCTGGTCGCCGGTATAGATGCGCTCGGTATACTCCTTGTGGCAGACATTGCAGGCGTAATCCTGCACCTGGAAGCTGCCCGCGTCGATGATATGCACGTCGCAATTGGGGGCAACCAGAATGTTATCCAGCTTCATATCGCCAACCAGAATATCACGGTTATGCAGATACTCTACGCTGCGCAGGAAGTTGCGCACGATGATAAAGCGGTCAAGCAAGCGAAACTGGGAAAATCCGTCGTCGCGCAGCTCGTCTACCGATTTGGTATCCGTCAGCTCGTTCATCAGGTACCCCACAAATTGATTGCGGTAATACAAAATGTCAAGCGGCCAGGAGATATAAGGAGTGGCACAGCCCATTTCCACCATTGCCTGCAGCTTTTTAAAGTTGACGTAGGTGAGGTGCTTTTTGAAGTAGAGCTTGCAGAAAAAGCCGTTATACGTGCGGTAGCAAACGCCCTCGCCGCCCGAGAATTCCTTGCTTTTATCCAGCTGCAGGTAGCCGTAGCGGGGGGAGTATACGTAGGTGAGATCCTTGATCTCAAAGGGGCTGACGTACACGTCCTTTTCCAGAAAGAAGGCCTTGCCGTTTTCGTCAACACCGCGTGGGAAGGCGGAAAGTGCACCGTCCTGATAGCGCAGGAATTGCACGCCCTCGCCAAGCGTGGCAAAGTTATCAACCAGCTTTTGCTGCTGGGTGATGACCGTCAGCTGCTCCTGCGCCATGGGGCGCAGCGCCTCGGGATCAAAGCCGTTGTTGGTGCTGAGCTGCAGGGTGTTGCCAAGCACGGTGAAGAGGTTGACGTAGTTTTCCAGCGTGAGTGCTTCGTTGATGCTGGAAAGCTCGCGGAAATCGTTGATGCGATCGTAGACGTTGCTATCCACAAGGAAGGTGATCTCCGGCACGGTGGCAAGCAGATGCTCTACCTCGCGGTAGAAATCCTCCTCCAGCATTGCGGTATAATCTACGTAATAAAATTGCTTTGCCATTTCACTCACCTCCCAAGCTGTGCAAGATCTGCCGGTGCACCGCCGGACATGGTGGGATCAAGCTGATAGGCATGATGACTGATGCGCTTGATCTGCCCCTCGGTGGTGATGCCCTCAAACAGCTCCTGCTTGTACTCGCCGGAAACGGTGGCACTGTCCACGGTTTCGAGATACAAAAGGTTGACACTGAGATCGTCGAAGCTATGGCGCGACACGGTGCGGGAAAGAAAGCGCTCGAGATTGGCGGCATACTGATCGTGCTGCACGCCTGCGTAGTTATCAAACAGCTTTAACGTGTTCTGGTGCATACCGCCCGTGGCGTTGTACAGCACCTCCTCAGGGCCGTCGGACATCATCAGAATACCCTCCAGCTGGAAGCACTCGCCGTGCACAAGGCGCAAATGATCCTTGGCGTTGTGGTCGGTAACAAAGAAGGTGATGTTGGGACCGTCGCCGTTTTCGGGATGCGAAAGCACCTCAACACGGCGGGTAAGCCCGCGCTGGTAGAGTGCGGCGATCACGCCGTCACCCACGTGACCTGCAATATAGCGGCCGTTTTTCACGGCGGCAAACTGCAGCGTACAGCCGAAATCGGGAAGCGCGCGCTCGGCGGTGACCTGCGCACGCAGGGCATCCAGCACGGTATCCAGAATTTCCAGCTTCAATCGCAGCAAAAGCTTTTCAGCCTTGGGACCACCCTGAGCGATCTGCTGCTGACGCTCGTAAAAATCGTCAAATTTTTCAGTTAAAAGCTGACACACGGCACGGGTGGAATGCTCCGACCCGACCTGAGAGAACTTGCGGCTACCGCCGCCGTCGGACAAGGCGATAGCGTGTACGCCGTTGGCGCTTGCCGATGCCACGTTATCCTGGCACACAACGCCTGCGGCAACGTGATCCTTGCCTTGCAGGACCGCGCCGCATTGCTTCCATTTTTGCAATATCATAGCTCGGCCCACCCTTCAAAATCAGATTTTTTAAACTTCAGGCCCGCATCGGGAGAAAGGGCCCGGCGCTGCTCTACCAAAGAGGCTACAAAGCTGAAGAAATCCGGGATATGCCCTTCCTTGATCTCGATCATATGCTTCACACGGTCAAGGGATTGCATGCGCTCGGTATACAGCTTTGGCGAGAGCTTAAAGGGGAGATAGGTGACCTCGCCTGCGTGCTCCATAGCATCCAGGCGGCTGACCATTTCCTCGGTATCGTCAAGCGTAAAGCCATCGGAAAGAATAAACAGCATAGGACGGTATACGGGAACTCCCTCTTTTTGCAATGCGGCAACACGCGCACAAAGCCTATCGGCTGCGGCAAGCACCGCTCTGCCAAGCAGGGGGATGCGCTTTGCATAAACGGGAGCGATCTCGTTTTGGTCAAAGGGCTTTACTACGGCGGGAGCGAAGGCATCAAAGGCGGAAAGCTCCCACTCCAGGGTGGGATCCTGCACCTCGGGGGCTGCCATTGCGCGGAAGCCGCCCATCAGTGCGGAAAGCTTTTCCTTGCCAACGGATGCGCTGTTATCGATCACAAAGCTGATCAGCTGGCGGGGGGCTTGCCCCGTTGTCATTTTTTCTTCCACGGTCAACCCTCCTTTGCTACGATTGCCAGCACACGGTCAAGCGCAAGGCGCTCGCTTTCGGTGCGATAGATCACAGAGCGCAGACGTACGCGCTCGTGCTTGCTCATATGGGTAAGGATCAAACGCCCGTACGCCCTGCCGTTTTCCTTTGTGGGGGGCTCGGGGGTCGGGAGCTGCGCGGGAACGTTGATCAGCTCCTGCAGCACGGTTTGATAAACGGCCTCGTCCTTGGTGGTACAAAGCAGCCAGGCTGCCACAAGATCGCGCATCACGGCAAGATCGCCCACGCTGACGGTAAAGCGATACTCGCCAAGCAGCGCAACCAATCTCTTGTTATCAAAAATGCTTTGCTCGGGGGTGGCGTTGACAACGTATTGCAGCACCACGCGCATCGCGCTTTCGGCCAAGGGCTTGTTTTTCTGCACGGCCTTGTTGTAAAGCACGCCGATCTCACGGCGGGCCTCCAGATAGTTGTTTGCCTGCACGATCTCCACGATGCGTGCCTGCTCCTCCTCGTCAAAGCCGCATTCGGTGCGGTGATCGAAGAGCATCAGGGCAATGTTTTCAAAAATGCTTGCGGCATTGCCCACGGCATACTCGTTACCAAGCACCAGGGCAAAGGCCTTGGCCTGCTTGGCGGCGGCGTTGGGCTGCTTGCTGCGCTGCTCCTCTGCCTGCATCGCCTCGCGCAAAACGGGCATCAGCGTGGCATCGAACTGCGAGAGCAGCGTGTAGCTCATTGCCACACGGTCTGCTGCCAGCAGATCGGTGAGGATCGCGGTAAGCTCTCGGGTATTGAAGGCCTGTGCCATACCATCGGCAAACGCCCAATCCATCTGCTCGGGAATAAAGGTCTCGCGTACCAGCGCTGCGGGGATCTGCTTGTTTTTATACAGCACCTCGGCAAGCTGGGTACGGTCGTCAAACTGGGCGGCTACGCGCAAGCAGTTGCCCAGCGTTTCTTTGTCTACGGTCACGCCCAGCTCGTTGAGAAGCGACATGATGTTTGCCAGCGCGCGGGCGTTTTTCACGGCACCGCTTGCCATCTGATCCTGGGCGATCTTTGCCACCTGGGCACCGTAGGATGCCTTGATGGCGGCGATCAGGTCGTCGGCGGCGGTTTCGTCAAAGTCGCGCAGGGGCACCACGTGAAGCTCCGGCTCGACAGCGTCGATCAGAAAGGCGCTGATCGCTTTATTGAAATCAGCCTCGATCGCGCCGGAGAACCACTCGATCTCGCGGGTGTAATCCTGCAGCATCTCGTTCACAGGGGCAAAGAGCGAGGGCAAAAAGCCTTCTGCCACGGGCTCGGTCAGGTTCTGGTTGAACCACTTGATGGTCTTGCCAAGCTTTTGGCGCAGCTCAAAAACGCGCTTTTGGCAGATCTCGATATCCTGCTGCGTGCGCTCCTTGTTGGCAAGAAGGTCGGCAACCTGCACGTAGTAGGCATCAAATACACGGATATCGCGCGTGAACTTTTTGCGCGCTATGGCGAAATAGGCACAAATGCCGTTTACGCCCATCAAAAGCGCCAAGGGAATGGCGTAAAGGCGCACAACGGGGTTGGTCAGCGCGATGATGGCAAGCACAAGAGCTGCCAGCGCGAGTGCCCCTGCCACAACGGCAACGGGGATATCGCGCGTGATGTAGAACAGGTGATTTTTTTGACGGTAGTTGATCAGGTTGATCTGCTTACGGGCAGCCAGCTGGCGCTCGGTGCGGATGGCGAGATACAGCACCACGGCGGCGCCGATCATCAGCCCAAGCACCAAAAAGGGCATCAGTTTCTCAAACGGTCTCATACGATTCTCCTCCTTTGCAAGAAGAACCAGCCCGCAACAGCGATCAACGCGATCGCAGGTATGATCACAAAGATGACATATACGTTGTGGGGGTTATCAAACTCAACGTGCATTTCGGTGGTAGCGATCGGCTCGTGTGCCTCGCTTGCACGCACCAAAAAGGCGTTTTCGATCACGTTGCCGTTGGCATCCTTTGCCACGATCACGTGCTCACCGTGCTTGGCCACGCGGTAATCCCCTTTCACGGGCTTGCCGTCCACCCAGAACTCGGCATCCCATTGCGAGAACTGGAAGTAGAAGGGGGTCTTGGAGGGGCCGCTGGGGATGATAAGATCCAGCTGGATACGCAGCTCAGCCTGCGAGGGCAGCGCGTGCAGATTGGAAACGGTAGCGCCGTTTATGGTAGCGGAAATGCTGTGCTGACCAACGCCGGTAACAAAGCTTTCGCCTGTGGGCAGGGCGGTGGTGCTGCCGTCAAGATATACGGCAAGATCGGGGATATCCTCAAAGCTGCCTACGGTAAGCTTTAATGCTTCCTTGCCCGAGTTTGCATCAAATACACGCTCGGCGGTGCAGACCTTGACGTAAAAGTTGATAACAAAGATCTGGCCGTTGTGGCCGTAAACGCGCAGCTCGTGCTGGCCGATCGAGTTGATCACGTCACCGGAAACGATGCTGTCGTTCCAGGTGGCCTTACCCTCGTCAAGGCAGAACTTGGTGGCGTTGCTGCAAAGCAGCGTGGGATAAGAGGTAAATACCTGCCCCTCTGTAATGTTGATCACCGGCTTTAAGGACACATTATAATCATACTTTGCGGCGGTGGCCTTGTTGGTGAGCGAGATGCGGTAGCGGCCCGCCTCCTCCAAATGCACGGGAGAGGTCTCGATCACGGTGCCGTCAAGCTTGAACTCCACCACGTCGGGGTTGAAGGTAATGTCAACGGCACGCTCCAGGTACATGGCGTCCTGCAGGCGTCCGGTCTCCACCGCGCCGCCATCCTCAAGGGGGACGTAGGCGTATTCAAGCGTTGCCCAGGAATAATCCTCGCCCGCAGCGCACACGGTGATCACCGTCAGCGTTGCAAGCAGCGCGAGAACCGCTGTTATGATAAGCAAAATTCGTCGTTTCATCTCTTGCCTCCTGTGTAAGAGACGGTTTCTTGCTCAAATTGCACAAACAAGATGCCGCCAGTTGTTAGTATTTTATCATATATTAGTATATCGGTCAACTCTATCCTTAAAAAATTAACAAAAACAGCGCCACCGTTCACACTTTGTTCACTTTTTCGGTGAGGTGGCCTTCCCTTCCTAAAAATTTTATGCCCACGTGCGCGCAAATACGCATACGCGAAATCCGGCGCCCAAAAACACTTTTTCAAAAATTTTGAATTTTTTTCAAAAAAGGGGTTGACAGAACGGTTTTGATGTGCTACAATAAACAGGTCGCAGAAATCTGGGTGTGGCGCAGTTGGTAGCGCGCTACCTTGGGGTGGTAGAGGCCGCACGTTCAAGTCGTGTCACTCAGACCAACGTAAGCCAAGCGGTTTACGACGACAGGGTGTTGCCAGATAGCGACACCCTCTATATGCGGGTATGGCGGAATTGGCAGAC
>JAZNNA010000148.1:0-4236 GCA_045580065.1 Eubacteriales bacterium | reverse complement strand
ACGTTGGTATACTTGGTGTGTTCGCACTCACTGAACGCCTCCTTTGATTCAAGGGAGGTGCCGAGCGAAGGCGAGGCGGAGGGATTATCAAGCAAAAACTAAAAAACAACCCCTCAGTCAGCTTTGCTGACAGCTCCCCTTGCACAGGGGAGTCTTGGTGAGTGCGAGCAAGGTGCGCAGAGCTACGCGTGGGTGAGTACGGTCCTCGGCAGAGGAGCCTTGGTGAGTGCAAGCCTTTTTGGTGCCAAAAGCACGCAAAAAAGCACCCCGTGGGGTGCTTTTTGCTTTTATTTAAAACAAAAGAATGTAAATCAAAGGCGTGACCAGGGCGCAAAGGATCGTTCCCGTAATGCCGACCACAAGCAGCACCGGGCCCTCCTTTAGCTTTTTGTATTTCCGGGAAGCGCTTATGATCACGCCAAGAACGGTGATGGTAAGAAAGGGCGTGAACACAACACAAAGCAAGGAGATGAAAAGGCCGAGCATTAGGATCTGTGTATCGCTCATCGTCGGCTCCTTTTCCTGCGTTTGTGCTTGCGATTGCTGCGTTCTGTTCTTTTTTGCAAGATCCTCCGCCTCGTCCAGCGGCGACTGACCGTAGGTGAGGTGCCGGTTATCTATCGTTTTTAAAAGATACGGCGTGTCACCGTTTTTGTTTTGCGTCACGCTGATGGTGTCGGTGCTGTCCTTCAGCTTGCCGCCGGGGCCGATATAATAATCCGGCACGGTGGAAGGATCCAGCACAAACACGCGCCCGTCCGCGGCGTGATATACCGTGAAAAGCGTGCGGCGCAGGTGTCCGCCCTGCTCCCCTGCGTAGATCTGATAGCTTGTTGCCCTGTAAAGCAGCGAAAGGGGAACCGATACCGTTTCTGCATTTGTGGGCTGCACCAGCTTTTTCATATCCTCCTCGGTAAGGCTGGCGCGCAGCCTTTTCTTTTCTGTGTTGTGGGCAAAATACCGCTCGTCACCCTCAAAAAAGCTGTTCAGCTTTTTTTGCTGAGCTTCCGTTGCGTAAATGCGGAGCGTTTCGCCACATTCCAGCAGCACCACCTCGCTTTCTCTGCCGGCGGAGCGGATCTTATAGCTTTTGCCGTCAAACAGAACGTGCGTTTCATAGGTGTAATAGATATTATCTCCCGCCTCTACGGGAAAGGGCTGCTCAAGCAGCGTGAAAACGTGAAGACCGTTTTCAAGCACCTTGCCGTCCTCTGAAATTGTCCATTCCAAGTAAGAAATTTCATTTGCAGAGGCAAAAAGGGTAAGGGCGGCAAGCAAAAGCCAAAATGCAAGGATGCCGCAGCATAGCCTTGTTGTCTTTCTCATATGCAACCTCCTTATTGTGTTTTTCTTATGCACCGGTCACGCGGAACAGCACCAGCAGGACCACCGAGATCAAAAGCCAGGCAGCGCCTATGGCGGCAAGGATCAGCCAGTAGCGCGTGCCGCGCTTTTTCGGCAGGCCCTTGATAAGCCCCAGCAGGATCGGCACCACGGGCAGGCCAAATCCAAGCAGCGAGAACATCACCCAGAACAGCACGCGGGCAGCGCCCTCGTACATATCCTCGTACTCGTTATCGTAGCCCATGCCCTCGCTCCACTCGTACTCATACTCCTGGGGATTGTGGCGGATGCTGCGCACCGCCTCCTGCGCCGTCTCAATGCCCGCAGCGTTCAAAAGCTTGACCTCTACGCTGCCGGAGCGATAGGAGAAGGAGCCGTTTGCATCAAAATACGTGTTGTTCAGCGAGAGGTGATCCACGTAGCCGTACTGCGTGTCGGAAAGCTTGTAAAGGCGGCCGCTGATATAGCAGACCGAGCCGCTGTCGTCGGTGGCGTAAAGCGTGTAGCTGTCAAGGGCATCCAGATCCTGCACGTTGTAGACCCTTGCGGGCAACACGTACTGCTGCAGCAGCGCGGTGGCGGCAGCATCGTCCAGCTTGACGTTGCGCGTTTTATAATGTCGCTCGCACAGCACGTATTGCTGCGGCTGGCCGTCTGCCAGATCCGCGATCGCCTCAGCCCCCGCCTTGGTGGCGTAAAGCATATATCTGTCCTCGCGGTTCATCACTACGATCTCGGCATCCTTTGCGATCGCAGTCAGCGTGTAGGTATTGCCGTTCCAAAAAACGGTGTTGCCAAACTCGTAGGTATCATAGATCCAGGGCATGACCTTGATATTGTGATCAAAGTTCACGTTCACAAAGGAATATTCCTTACCGTTGCCGGAAAGCGTATCGCCGTTCTCGGAGATCTCCCACTCGATCCAGGTGTTTGCAGGGGTGTCCTCGGTGGCATGGGCAGGGAGCAGCAGCGCGGTAAAAAGCAAAAAGAGCGCCAGCGCGAAAAGCAGATATTTTTGCAGCTTTTTCATATACGTCCCCCCTTTTACGGCAAATTGAGCTTGCGCTCAACAATGCCGAGCATTGTGAAATAAAAGATAAATCCGACAGAGAAAAATGCGGCGGCAAAGGCAAGCAGTATCAGCGAAACGATCGCCACACCCTGCCCCATCGTGGCATTGGAGAAGGCAGTGATCAGCCCCTGTATCATAAACAAAGAAGCGATCGTGCCAAGGATCTGCACCACCAGCTGCAGCACCAACTGCCCCGCATAGTAAATGCCGATGGCGCCCAGCACCTTCAGCTTTTTAAACACCGTGGCACCCAGCGTGATACACAAAAAGATGGCGGAAAAGCCAAACAAGATCATACCGAGATACGTCACAAGCGCCGAGATCAGCACAACGACCCAACCGCCGCCAAACAAATTCAGCAGGCTTCCAAGCATCACGCCCAACCCCTCGCCAAAGCTTGGCTCAAGGCCGGAAAGGCCGATCAGAAGCACAAAGAAGGTGCAACCAAGCGTGGAGAGCAGATCAACAAAGCTGAAAAGCGCCGTTGTAAGCGTTTTGGAAAGCAGGATCTGCCTGCGGGTCACCGGCAGGGTAAAGGTGAGATACCCCTCGTCGGTGAAAAGATTTTTGTAAAAACGGATATAGCAAAGCAGCGAGCTGAGCAGGGGGGCAAGAAAGATGGCAAGCGCCGCAAAAACAAGAAACAGTATGCAGCAAACGCGGATCAACCCCAGCTCGTCGTTGCCCTGATAGTCCACCACAAACTTCAGCACAAAGGCCGCGATCGCCGAAACGCCAAGCTGGGTGCAAATGATGATCCACCAATAACGGAAGATCGCCTGAAAATCATACTTAAACAGCTTTTTCAGCATCTGAACACCTCCCTGAACAGCTGATCCAGCGACTTGCCCTGCTCGGCACGCACCGTGTCGGCCTCGCCGGAAAGCAGGATCTGCCCGCCGTGCCCCATAAAAGCAAATTCATCAAGCACGGGCTCGATATCATAGATCAGGTGCGTGGTGATGATCACGGTGGCGTTTTTGTTGTAATTGCCGATGATGGTGCGCAAAATGTAGTCGCGTGCGGCGGGATCAACGCCCGCGATCGGCTCGTCAAGCAAATAGAGCTTGGCGCGGCGTGACATCACAAGCACCAGCTGCACCTTTTCCTTGGTGCCCTTGGAAAGGGTACGCAGGCGGCTTTCGGTGCGGATCCCAAGCTCAGAGAGCATCTTGCGCGCGAGGTCCGTATCAAAGTCGGCGTAAAAATCCGCAAAATACTCGATCAGCTCATCCACGCGCATCCAGGCGTTGAAATAGGTGCGCTCCGGCAGGTAAGAAACCAGGGCGTTTGTTTTTTCGCTGCGGGGCTCGCCGTCGATCAGAATACTGCCGCTATCCGGCGAGAGCAGACCGCAGATCATTTTTAAAAGTGTGGATTTTCCACACCCGTTTGGCCCCAAAAGGCCGATGATCTTGCCCGCAGGCAGCGAGCAGGAAAAGTTGTTCAGCACCGGAAAGCCGCGCAGATAGCTCTTGCAAAGATCGGTGCAGACCAAAACGGGGTTACTCATAGCGTTCCTCCTCCTTTTCAATATAACGGATCAAGTCCTTTGCGCAAAGGCCCATGCTGTGTGCCTCTCGCACAAAACGGGCAGCCGTGCGCTGCAAAAGCGCCTCACGTGAGGCGGAAAGCACCCCCTCGTCGGTGGTGACAAAGCGCCCCGTCGTGCCCTGCGTGTGCAGCAACCCCTCCTCCTCCAAAACCGTCAGCGCGTGCTGCACGGTGTTGGGGTTGACCGCCGTATCCGCCGCCAGCTGGCGCACCGTCGGTGCCGCAGAGCCGGGGGCAAGCTCGCCGGAAAGGATCCTTGTGCGCAG
>JAZNNA010000147.1:0-10787 GCA_045580065.1 Eubacteriales bacterium | reverse complement strand
CGCCTCGGTCGACCCGGAAACGGGGGCCAACTATTTTAAAAAGCACCCTTGCGGCACGCACAAATTTGTGGTAAAAAAGCAAGAAAACGCCTTTTACGCCGCGCAAATCAACAAGCTCTTATAAAAACCACCCGTGTGGGGCCTTTTCGCATTTTTTGAGGAAGGAAAGCGGTAGGCAGTCGGGGACGCCGATCCCTACAATTTTCTTCTAAATCTTGCATTCCACCCCAAGGTATGTTATAATAAAAGCAGCATCTATTTCAAGGAGGCGTTTATGCGCGAAGGGACAAGCGGTTTTTTGGTAACCGAGGATGAAAGCGGCATCCGCATTGAATACGTGGATTTTGGTGTTTCGCAGTTTGGGGGCGGCGATTTTGAGCGCACCTATTATCTGAACAAGGAAAACGCAAAAAAGCTTGTTGCCGCGTTGCAAAAGGAATACCAGGGCACGCTTGATCAAATGATCGAGGCGGCGTTTGGCAGAGGGTTTCAGGACCCGAAATTCTGGGATTTTTGCAAAACCAATGGTATAGAGTATTCCTCCTCCACTTGGAGTGGCTGATATACAGCGCAGATCTGCAATTTCAAAATAATAAACAGGGTGCTGCCCACAGGAGATCTTATGAAATATTTAAATCAATTGGAATATCGCCATATCCCCTACATCACGCACACCAAGGACGACCACATCATCGACAAGGTATATAACGTGGCGCGCTCCGGGTGCGGGCTTTGCGCGGTTTGTATGATGGTGGAGCTGCTGACCGACAAAACGCTGCCGATCGAGGAATGCGTCAAGCTTTCCGAGGGGTGCGGCGCGAACTACGGCGCGGGCACGGATATGACGATGCTTGGCCCCGTGGTGGCGGAAAAATACGATCTGAGCTATCGCGAAAGCTGCGAGCTTGACGAGGTGATCGCACACCTGCAAAACGGTGGGCAGGTCGTGGCGCTTGTGGGCATCCCCGAGGGGCAGAAGCTCGGGCTGTTCACCAAGGGCGGGCATTACATCAGCCTGATCGCCACCGACGGCAAGGAGTTCTGCATCCTCGACCCCTCGTACACGCCTGACAAATTTGACATCCCCGAGCGTGCGGGAAAGGTGAACACCGCGCACGCGCCCTTTCTGTATTGCGACGTGCATACGGTGCATGCCGAAACAAAAAAGGATCGGATCAAATACTATCTGTTTTCGCGCAAAAAAGCGTGAAAACATGCAAAAAGCCCCACACGTGTGGGGCTTTTTGCATGTTTTGCTTGACGGCTGCAAGGTTTTGTGATAGAATAAAAGCAACAATAAAGGAAGGGAGATCTGCTATGGGTCAGTTTATCAGGAGATGCCGAAGCGCGTGCGACAAATACGGGGAGTATGCCTTTTGCGCGGACACAAGCGGCTTTGTGCGCAGATGCCGCAGCGCGTGCGATCCTTACGGAGATTACGCCTTTTACGTAGAGCCGAGCGGATTTATCAGAAGGTGCCGCAGCTCATGCGACAAGTACGGAGAATATGCCTTTTACGTGGAGCCGAGCGGGTTTATCAGAAGGTGCCGCAGCGCGTGTGACAGATACGGAGAATATGCCTTTTATATTGAGCCAAGCGGGTTTGTGCGCAGGTGCCGCAGCTCCTGCGACAAAAGCGGGCCGTACGCCTATTACGTTGGATAATGCCATGCAGGGGAAGCTTGCTTCCCCTGTTTTTTCTTGACACCTGTGCTGCAATGTGATACAATAGATGCAGAAAATATCAGGCGGCTTTCCCACAAGCCGGAAAGGAGCACTTATGCAATACATCAACCAGCTTGAGCTGAAGCACATTCCTTATGAAACCAATATGGCACACGGCGGCAATCCGCCCGAGCGCCGCACCGTCGCCAGCAGCGGGTGCGGACTTTGCTCCACGTGCATGGCGGTGGAGCTGCTGACCGACAAAACGCTTTCGATCGAGGAGAGCGTGCAGCTTTCCTATGACACGGGCGCCAATCATCTGCCCGGCACCGATCTTGATCTGCTTGGTCCCGTGGTGGCAGAAAAATTCGGCATCTCCTACCGCGGCACCGCCCTGCTTGACGAGGCGATCGCACATCTGCAATGCGGCGGTGCGGTGGTGGCGCGCATGGGCAAAAGCCTGTTTACCGATCGCAGCCACTACATCCTGTTGCTCTCTTACGCAGATGGAGAATTCTGCATCCTTGACCCCAGCTACAAGCCAGGCAAGTTTGACCGCCCCGACCGCGCAGGAAAGGTGAACGATAGCCGCGCGCCCTACCTTTATTGCAACGCGGAGCTTTTGCACAGCGAGACCGAGCGCGAGTTTACCAAATATCATCTTTTTGGCAGAAAAAAGTAAAACCCCCATCTGCGTGGGGTGGGAAAGTGCAAAATGACATTGGCAGAAAGCAAAATATTTCCCTGCAAACAATAGCACATCATGCGCACCTTGTTTTTATCAAGATCAAACCTTTTAAGGAGGTGATCGTTTGCGGTTTTACACTTTTAACATCCTGGTTTCTCTTATCTACCTGATTGGCCTATACCCTCACTTTCGCGTGGGAGTTGATTGCTATCTGCGCCACACGAAAAACAGTAAAAGCTTTATCCGCAAACACAAAAAGGGCTTTGTAAACTACTGGTTCTATCAAAAACTACATCACGAGATCAATCTGGGCTATGTCTACTACTTGAATCTTGCTCTCCTTTCCTTATCACTGATATACGCCCTGCTTTCGCTTTCTTTGGGATGGCTACCCGTGATACAGCTGCCTATCGCTATTTTGAGTGTCTTCCTGTCCCTTTTGCAGGTGCCTTCCTTGATCTTCTGCGAAATTTATTACAATCTCGAATACCACAAAGAGGCATTTGTGATTTACCGAAGCCGCACCCCATCCGGGCACGGGGAATATAGCTCAATTATCAATTTGTTCGGTATTGTTGGTGTAATCGCGTTTGCGATCTATAATATTATTCTTGTTCTTTAAGCCCCCCAAAAAACGCCAAAAACGCCCACACGTATGCTGTTTTTGTGGGTATAAGGAGAAATTTGATGGATATAATGGCTTTGCAAAATGAAATTGCAGATTATTGCAAGCGCGAGCATATCGGCGGCATTTTGCGCATTACAAGCAAGGATCAGATCCTTTTTGAGCAGCACCTTGGTATGGCGGACTACGCGCGCGGAATTCCCTTTTCGGGCGAGTCGAGATTCTCGCTCTACTCGCTTTCCAAGCCCTTTTGCGCGATTGGGCTGTTAAAGCTTTTTGACAAGGGTCTGATCGACCTTGACGCGCATCCCTCGCGTTACGTACCCGAGGCTGCGGGACTTGACAAGCGCGTAACGCTGCGCCATATGCTGCACCATGTAAGCGGCCTACCGGATTTTGAGCAGACTGAACAGTTCAAAGCCGCGCATCCAAGCGGCGCCCCCGAGGAGCTGCGCGGACAGCTGAAGGAGCTTTGCCAATACCCCTCGCTTTTCGCGCCCGGCACGGCAGCTAAGTATTGCAACATCAATTTTTCGCTTTGCGCGCTTGTGACCGAAAACGTTGCGGGGATGCCCTATGCCGCGTATATGAAAAACGAGGTCTTTGCCCCGCTTGGCGCGCACACGGCGGTGGTCGACCGAGAGAGTGTGGAGATCCCCTCGCGTGTGCAGGGCTACGAATGGGACGGCACGGCGCTTGTTGAGGTCAAAAGGGCGACCGACTGGATGCTGGGTGCCGGTGACGTGGTGGCAACGGTGGATGACGTCTACTGCCTGAACCGCGCGATCAAGCATCGGCTGCTGCTGAAGGGCAGCACGTGGGAAATGCTGCTCACCCCCTCGCCCCTAAACAAGATGGGCATGGGCTGCACGGTGAGTGTGTGGCACGGCAAAAGGCGCATCACGCACAACGGCGGACACACGGGCTTTCGCACGCTGCACGTGCAGTTGCCCGACGACGATCTTGACATCATCCTTTTATCCAACAGCGGCTTTGGCGATGCGCGAAAAGCCATTTCGGAAATGATCCATCAAGCCTTTTACGGCAAGGATGATACCGCAAGCGACGAGGTGCAGATGGACAAGGGATATATCAAATAAAGCGAGGGGTCTACACCTGTCAGGCCTTGTCTTTTTGCCCCCAAAACACAAAAAAGCCACACCGTGTGTGGCTTTTTTGTGTTTTTAAAGCTTTTCGGCAAGGGCGCGACGGCGGCGCCAGATGCCGGAGAGGAAGTAGATAAGGCTGGGGATGGCATAGCCGTAAGGGGCAAGGCCGTAGCCCAGCACAAAGCCATAAAATCCAAAGCCGAGCCGAATACCGAACAGATAGCTGAGCCCGATGCGCAGTGCCACGCCGTCCAGAATGGCAAGCACCATACCAAGCTTGGCATTGCCAATGCCCTGAATGAACGCGCCGGTGCCGCGCATCACGGCAAAGGCCGGGAACATCCACAAAATGGCGCGGATAAAGGTGCTTGACATTTCATGCACCAGGGGGTCGTCGGAAAACAGCATGAACAGCTGCTTGCCAAGCAGCACGTACAAAAGCATAAATACAAGCGTCATTGCTGCGGAAAGCACCCACGCGCGGTATACCACCTGCTTGGCGCGCCTTTGATCCCCTGCACCGATGTTCTGGCTGATCATCGGCATGGCGGCATATTGAATACCCTGCGAGATCTTGTTTACAATATCATCAATGCGCACACCAACGCCAAAGGTGGCAGACGCCACCACGCCAACGTCGTTGATCATGGCATTGACAAAAAGCATAGAAAGATTGATAAAGCCGGACTGGATCGCCATCGGCGTGCCCAGCCCCAGGATCATCCCGATATATTTTTTGCGCGGAACAAGGCTTTCCTTGTTAAAATCAAACCCGAATGCCTCGCGGCGGCGATACAGATAAAACAGCGAGAACAAAAAGGATGCTGCCTGCCCGATGATGGTTGCCCACGCGGCACCCGCCACACCAAAGCCAAGCACACCGGTAAAGAGGATATCCAGCACCAGGTTGATCAGCGATGCGATGCCGATAAACAAAAACGGGCTTTTGGCATCGCCCATGCCGCGCAGCACAGCGGACACCATATTATACCCCGCGGTGAAGATCAAGCCCCCCGTGCAGATGACAAGATACTGCATTGCCATTGCCTCGGACTCGGCGGGGATGTTGATCAGATCAAGGATCAGGGTTCTGGCACAGAGGATGCCACCCGTAAAGACCAGCGCAACGGCAAGCACAAACCAGAGCAGCGATCCGACAACGTCGTTCATCTCCTTGCGCTTTTTGGCGCCGAACGCCTGAGAGATCAGCACCTGCCCCGCATTGGAAAAGCCAAGGCAGATCATGGTGGCAAAGTTGACGATCTGGCTGCTTTGTGACACCGCGGAAAGCCCCGCCGTACCCACGTAATTGCCGACAATGATCATATCGATGGTGCTGTACAGCACCTGCAGCGCGTTGGATGCCATAAACGGCAGCGAAAACAGCAAAAGCTGGCGTGCGATATTCCCTTTTGTAAAATCCTTTGATAAGCTTTTTGCGCCCAAAACATCACGTCCCTTCTTTTTTATTTTAACATAACGCGCCTTTTTTGTAAAGGAAAAGAAAAAGAAATTGCGCAGAAATTGTTGAAAATTGCGCGCGTGTGTGTTATAATGAAAAAAGTGGGCGCTTGGCACCCGCAAAAAACTTTGGGAGGGTTTTATGAACAACTTAGTCTACGGCATTCACGATCGCCCGAAGAACGGGCAGCTCTTGGTGTTTGCCTTCCAGCAGCTGCTTGCCATCATGGCAGCTACCATCGCCGTTCCCGCCATTGTCGGGCACGGAATGTCCGCCTCTGCCGCCCTGTTTGGTGCAGGCGTGGGCACCATCGTCTACCAGCTCTTTACCAAATTCCGCAGCCCCGTGTTCCTTGGCTCGTCCTTCGCCTTTATCGGCTCGATGTCCGCGGCCTTTGCGGGCGCTGTTTCGATGCGGCTTGGCTACCTCGGCCTTTTGTTTGGCGCGCTGTTTGCAGGTCTTGTTTACGTGGTGATCGCACTTGTGGTCAAGTACGTTGGCGTAAACTGGATCAACAAGCTGATGCCCGCCGCAGTCATTGGCCCCACCGTGGCACTGATCGGCCTTTCGCTTGCCTCTGCCGCCATCAACGACGTGTTCTCCTACGGCCCCAAGAACGGCAACGGCGCGTTTGTGATGAGTGCTAACATCTGGCTTTCTCTTATCTGCGCACTCGTTACCCTGACGGTCGTTATTCTTTGCTCCACCTACGGCAAAAAGATGACCAAGCTGATCCCCTTTATCATCGGTATCCTTGCCGGCTATGCCGTGGCGCTTGTCTTTACCGTGATCGGCTATGCTGCCGGCGTTGACGCGATGAAGGTGATCGACTTTGCCCCCTTCAAGGCACTTGTGGCTGACGGCGTGAAATTCACCACCTTCCTTGACCTGCCCGACTTCTCGTTTATCGAGGCATTCAAGGGCTTTAAGGACTTTGACGCCAGCTACCTTGCTACCGTTGCCGTGGCCTATATCCCCGTTGCATTCGTTGTGTTTGCCGAGCATATTGCCGACCACAAAAACCTTTCCAGCATCATCGGCCAGGACCTGCTTGACAATCCCGGCCTGCACCGCACCCTGCTTGGTGACGGCGTTGGCTCTATCGCAGGCGCCTTCTTCGGCGGCTGCCCCAACACCACCTATGGTGAGTCTGTCGGCTGCGTGGCGATCACCCGCAACGCATCCGTGATCACCATCACCACCACCGCCATCCTTTCCGTGCTGATCTCCTTTGTTTCCCCCTTCGTTGCCTTCCTTGATTCTATCCCCGGCTGCGTAATGGGCGGCGTGTGCATCACGCTTTACGGCTTTATCGCGGTTTCCGGCCTGAAGATGATCCAGAAGGTGGATCTTGAGGATCACGCAAACCTCTTTACCGTATCCGTTATTCTGATCACGGGCATCGGCGGCATGGCAATGGCGATCGGCAAGGTCACCATCACCGCTATCGCCTGCGCCCTGATCCTTGGCATTCTTGTAAACATTCTGCTCAACAAGTTCAAAAAGCCCCAGGAAGCAGCTGAGTGCGAAAAGTGCGAGGAGTGCGAAAAAAATGAAGAAATATGATAACGTTACGATCTTTGATCACCCGTTGATCAAGCACAAGATCGCCATTTTACGCAATGAAAACACCAGCATGAAGGAGTTCCGCGAGCTGGTGGAGGAGATCACCACCCTGATGACCTACGAAAGCCTGAAGGATGGCGTGCCCACCACCGAGATCGAGGTAAAAACTCCCCTTGAGGTCTGCAAGCAGCAGATCGTGCAGGACAACGCCGTTGCGATCGTGCCCATCCTGCGCGCAGGACTTGGCATGGTCAACGGCATCCACGTGCTGTTCCCCCTTGCAAAGGTGGGGCACATCGGTATGTACCGCGACGAAACCACCTTTGAGCCGCAGTCCTACTACTGCAAGCTGCCTGTGGGCATTGAGGACAAGCTTGTGCTTGTGGTTGACCCTATGCTGGCGACCGGTGGCAGCGCGTGCGACGCCATCCAGCTGCTGAAAAGCCGCGGCTGCAAGAATATCAAGTTTATGGCCATCATCGGCGCACCCGAGGGTGTTTCCCGCGTGGCCGAGGCACATCCGGACGTAAAGATCTACGTTTCCACCCTGGACAGATGCCTGAACGAAAACAAGTATATCCTGCCCGGCCTCGGCGATGCCGGCGACCGCCTGTTTGGCACAAAATAACACAAAAAAAGCCCCCCGTGTGGGGGCTTTTTTCTTTTTGCTGTATCAAGAGCGCGCTCGGCGGAATATCCTAACAAGGAAAAGTAAGGGGGGTATGCCAATGAAGGATTTCAGAGAATTTGCAACAAGAGGATATTTTGCCGCGGCAAA
Source organism: Eubacteriales bacterium (assembly GCA_045580065.1). Taxonomy (GTDB): domain Bacteria; phylum Bacillota; class Clostridia; order Oscillospirales; family CAG-272; genus Firm-07. The sequence goes on along the minus strand of JAZNNA010000147.1, from coordinate 2,894 downwards.
CGGCTACACGGGCTTTCGCAGCTATTTTGACGAGGTGTTTGCACCGGAGCGCTATGCGCGCATTTTTGTATTAAAAGGGGGGCCGGGTACCGGAAAAAGCACGCTGATGCAAAAATTTGCCGCGCATTTTTTTGCAAAGGGCGCCGAGGTGGATGCCGTGCTTTGCTCCTCGGACAGCGACTCGCTTGACGGGGTGATCCTTGGCGGCAAGCGCCGGATCGCCATACTGGACGGCACAGCACCCCACACGCGTGACGCACAGGTGCCGGGCGCGATCGACGAGCTTGTGGACCTTGGATGCGCGTGGGATAGCAGGCGCCTTTCGGCGCGGCGCGAGGAGATCCTTGCCCTGCAAAAGCAAAAAAAGGAGCAGTATCAAGGCGCTTACGAGTACCTGAGCATTGCAGGACACATCGCCATCAAGGCGCAGCGCCCCCTTAAGGAGCTTTTTGATGCACGGCGGGCACGCGAGGTGGCAAGACGGCTTGCCGCCACCGCCCCGCGAGAGGGCGCGTGCGGCACGCGGCTTTTTTCTGCCTTTTCTAAAAACGGCATAGAGCGTATGGGGGGCTTTGAGCCGGTAAGGCCCACCTTTGTGACCGGAGAATATGAGAGCGCCGCACTTTTTCTGACCCTGCTCTCACGCGAGCTTTTGCGCCAGGGCATCCCGCACGTCCGTTACCCTTCCCCCTTGCTTGACAACCGCTGTGAGGGGGTGCTTGTGGGCGGCGAGCTTTACCTTTGCAGCGAGGACGTGGGTGAGCTTGATGCCGAGGAATTTATGCAGCTTCCAAGCGAGGGGGAGCGTGCGGAGTACGCCGCGCTGACCGCCCTGCACGACCGCTTTGCAAGGCGCGCGGCGGATTGCTTTGCCAAAGCATCGGAAAAGCATTTCGCGCTGGAGAGCATCTACCGCGAGGCAATGGACTTTGGGCGGCTTGACGGTATTCTGGAAGGGCTGATCCAAAAAGCAGAGCTGGAGATGGAATAAATAAAAAAGCACCCACGTGGGTGCTTTTTTGTTGACAAGTGCGCGCACGCGTGATATAATGGAGCTACAGACCCTCTGCAAAGGAGAATACGAATGGACACCATCAAGGTTGAAAAAAAGAATACGCTGCTGGTCGCGCACCGTGGGCTTTCCGGCATTGAGCGCGAAAACACCGTTGCCGCCTTTATCGCAGCGGGCAATCGCTCGTACTACGGTATTGAAACCGACATCTATCGCACCGCCGACGGCAAATTTGCCGTGTCGCACGATAAAACGCTGCAGCGCGTGGCAGGGGTGGATATCCGCATAGAGGACACCACGCTTGCCGACCTGCAAAAGATCGCACTGCTTGACCGCGACGGCAACCGCCGCAACGCCCTGCGCGTCCCCTCGCTGGAGGAATATATTGAGGTGTGCAAGCGCTACGGAAAGCACGCCGTGCCCGAGCTGAAATCCAACTTTACCGAGGAGGAGCTTGCACGCATCGTTGCCATTTTTGACGAGGCGGAGTATCTGGAGCATACCACCTTTATCGCCTTTGGCTACGAAAACCTCAAAAGGCTGCGTGCGATCCGCCCCGAGCAGTCGATGCAGTATCTGTTTTCCGAGTTCACCGACGAGATCGTGGCGCGCGTGCTAAACGAGCGCTTTGACGTGGACGTGCATCACGCGGCGCTGACCGAGGAGAGGGTGCAGATGCTGCACGGGGCCGGACTGAGGATCAACTGCTGGACAGTGGATAAAAAGGAAAAGGCCGAGCTGCTTGCCGCGTGGGGCGTGGACTATATCACCACAAACATTCTGGAGTAAGCACACTTGAGCTCTTGGCACAGTAAAGCTTAAAGACCGTATAACAAAGGAGGATAAACAATGAACCAAATGCAATTCAGACAAGTCGGCGAGCGCGAGCAGGCCCTGGCAAAATACAGGGTAGCGCGCATCAACATCGTAATGATGCTGGCGTTTACGCTGGTCAACATTCTGCTTCTTTTTTTACAAAGCGATCTCTTTTTCCTTTTCTCCGCCACCTTCCCCTACCTTGCGGTGGTCTTTGGAATGATGCTGGAAACAACGGGCGCGATGATCGGCGGCATCGCCATAGCGCTTGTTACGCTTGGCATTTATCTGCTGCTTTGGATATTCAGCAAAAGCAAATACGATTTTATGATCCCGCTGCTTGTGCTGTTTGTGCTGGATACCCTTTGCACCGTGGCGTTTTATGCGATCGCCATGGAGATCTCGGGTATTCTTGACCTTGCCTTTCACATCTGGGTGGTATACTACCTGGTGATTGGCGTGAAAAACGGCCAGAAGCTGAAGCGCCTGCCCGAGCAGCCGCCGATGATGACCCAGCCTATGGCAGCCGCCGCAGAGGAAAATGCGGATCAAGCGGCACAGCCCACTATCCCCAACACCCCCATCCTGCGCCCCGCCGACACTACGGTCAAAAGCCGTGTATTGGCAGAGGCGGATGCGCTTGGGCATCACATCTGCTACCGCCGCGTAAAGCGCGTGAACGAGCTGGTGATCGACGGCAACGTATACGCCGAGTACGAGGCGCTGCTTGAGCGCTCGCACGCCCTTAGCGCCGTGATCGACGGGCACTTCTTTGAGGTTGGCTTTAACGGCACCTGCAGTGTGATCGCCGTGGACGGCGCCACGCTGGTGCAAAAGATGCGCGTTATCTGATTTATTGCAAAAACCACCCCACGTGGGGGTGCATGCGATAGAGCAGTATCAAATGGAACAACACCTACCGACAGGAAAAAGGCGAAGAATCGTTAAGATTCTTCGCCTTTTTTTCTTGACAAGCACTGCTTTGTGGGCACAAAAGCATATAGTGAAATGTTTTGCTTTCGCAAAACGTGAAATAATGTGCTACCGCACATTGTGAAATATCTCG
>JAZNNA010000146.1:0-41057 GCA_045580065.1 Eubacteriales bacterium | reverse complement strand
TATAGCCAAGCTTGTCACAATGGTACAAAAAGCGCTCCTCAAACACCTTTTCGTGCAGTCTTGCACCGTTAAAGCCCACGGCAAGCGAGCGCAGAACGTCTGCCTTCAGCTCCTCGTCGGAGGGGGCGGTATAAATACCGTCTGGATAAAAGCCCTGATCCAGCACAAGGCGCTGGAAGACGGACTTGCCGTTCAGAAGGAACTTATAGCCGTCCATGCGGATATCGCGCAGGCCAAAATAGCTATAGACCTTGTCCTCGCCAAAGGAAAGCTCCAGATCGTAAAGTCTGCCGCAGCCGACCTCCCACAAATGCTTTTCGGAAAGTGCGATCGTCAGGCTATGCTCGCCGCTCTTGGCGTACAGCGCGCCCTCGCCCACCTGCTTTCCTTCGTAAAAGGCTTTAACAGCAAGCGTTCCCTCGCCTGCAAGCGAGGCGCGAACGGTAAGGGTAGCGTTTTCTGCAGAGGGGTAATATTTCACCTTTTCGATGTGGGCTTTGGGCAAAAACTCGGCCCAGACGGTCTGCCAGATGCCGGTGGTTCTGGTATAGAAGCAGCCGTGGGACTCATAGCGTGAGGACTGCTTGCCCGAGGGGATCAGCGGATCGCGGGTATCATCCTCGGCATAAACGGTAACGGTGTTTTTGCCCTCGCGCAAAAACGCGGTGACATCCACCTGAAAGGAAACGTAGCCGCCCACGTGCTTGCCGCATTCCTTGCCGTTGACATAAACGGTGGTGCGATAATCCACGGCGCCGAAATGCAGATATACAAGCCCCTGCAGCTGCTCTTTGCTGATCTCAAGCTCGCGCTTGTACCACACGCCGTACATAAAATCGGTATGGGCAATGCCGGAAAGCTTACTTTCCGGGCAGAAAGGCACCTGAATGCGCTGCGAGAAGGTCATATCCTCGCGCTGCCAGCCCTTTGCCACGCCGTTTCTGCCGTTGTCGATTTCAAATTGCCACTCGCCGTTGAGGTTTTGCCAATTCTTGCGCTCAAACTGCGGCTTTGGATGCTCTTGTCTGTAGATCATAGTTCTGCTCCTTTCACAAGATCGCCTTTGTCTTCATTCTATCTGCAAAAGCACAAAATCTCAATAGCTTATCCTACATAATACTTGACATATCCTATTATATCCTATATAATAAAGAAAAGGAGTGTGATAGCTTATGCAAGCAATTACTTCTGTGCGGCACGCCTATCCTGAGGCAGCCGGTTTTCGAATTTTGCGCGAAAACGGACATCCGCAGCACACCTTTTTGCATTTTTTTGGAAGCATAGAGCTTTTGTTAAACGGCAAGCACGTTCAAACCGCTCCTCACGCCTGCCTTTTGTATCCGGCAGGAGAGCCGCAATTTTTTCGTTCACAAGCACCGCTCACGCACGACTGGCTGCATTTTACCGGTGATCTTTCGCATATCAGGGCGCTTGGCATACTCCCCAACACTCTTTATTACCCACAACAGCCCAATCGCATCACCCAACTCACGCGAGAGCTGGAAAACGAATTCTACGCCTCTCAGTCCGGGCGCGAGGAAATGCTGACACTCAAGCTTGACGAGCTTTGGATCACGCTGCGGCGCGCTGTTGACAGAACGCTCTCTCCGCCCCCCTCGGATTCACAGGCAGAGCGCCTGCACGCCTTGCGCACCGAAATGTTTTTACATCCCGAAGAAAAATGGAGCATCGAGCGCCTTGCAAAGGCCGCTTGCCTTTCCGAATCTCATTTTTATGCGATTTACCGTTCCTATTTTGGCAACTCCCCTATCGACGACCTCATCACCTCGCGTATCAATACCGCGTGTAACCTCCTCACCTCAACAGATACCCCGATATCACAGATCGCGGAGCAGCTGGGCTATGCTAATTTTACGCATTTTATTCGACAATTCAAGGCACATACCGGACTTTCTCCCTCAGCCTTTCGTTCAAAGCACAATTCTTATTGATAAAAAAACGCGGTGCAGAATTTTCTGCACCGCGTTTTTTATCAAAATTACTATGCTTGTAATGCCCGCAGGGTCTTGTGGATAACGGCCAACGCCTCGCTTGCCGTATCAAGTGAAAGCACCGCCTGCTCGATGGGGCACCGCCCGTCGCCCTTGCGATTTTTGATATAGGGCACAAGCATCCCGTGCTGCACCCCGATCCCGGCCGCGCGCAGCACGGCAAGCGCGCTCTCGCTGATCACGTCGGCATAGACCTCGCTCACACCAAGCAGCACGTATAAAAATGCAGCCCCCTTCCCCACCACCTTATCGGCGGCAGAAAAGCCGTGAAGCTCGCAACCGCTTTCCAAAAGGCGCAAAAGCGGCGCAACACCGCGCGCAGTTTCGGTAAGGATCTGCTCACCCTTACAAAGCACGCAGGTGTAATTTCCCTGCTTTAACAGCTGCTTTGCGGCGGAAAGATCGCTCATGCCTTTTTCTCCCTCTTGCTGGAAAGATAGGTCATGACCGAGGCGATCTTGATCTCCTGGGGGCAGACCTTTTCGCATTGCTTGCAGGAAATGCAGCGCGTGGGAGCATCGCTTATGGAGCGATCCTTATTGTAAGCGGCAAACACCTCGGAGATCGGAATGGACCGCGGGCACTTTTCCTCGCAATAGCGGCATGCCGTACAAGGAAGCGCGTTTTGCGCGACCATATCGTCGGCGATCTCCAAAAGCACCTGCATTTCGCCTTGATCAAGGGGCTTGTGCGTGCTGAAGGTGGCAATATTTTCCTGCAGCTGCTGCATATTGGACATACCGGAAAGCGTGACCAGCACGCCGGGCTGGCTTTGGATAAACCGAAAGGCAAAGGATGCAGGCGTTTCGTCAGGGCGAAGCGCCTGCAGGCGCTTTGCATGCTTTTCCTCCAGGACGGCAAGCTTGCCGCCGCGTACCGGCTCCATCACAAGGATGGGCATATTGCGCTCGTTTAAGATACGCACCTTTTCCTTTGCGGCCTGATAATCCCAGTCGAGGTAATTGAGCTGGATCTGGCAGAATTCCATATGCTCGCCATAAGCCTCTAAAAAGCGCTTGAACTGCGCGTTTGAGGCGTGCGTGGAAAAGCCGAGATGCCTGATACGCCCCCTTCTTTTTTGCTCCAGCAGATATTCCAGCAGCCCGTATTTGGGGTCAAGATAATCGTCAATGGTCTTATCGCTGACGTTATGGAACAGATAAAAGTCAAAGTAATCCACGCGGCAGCGCTGCAGCTGCTGCTCGAAGATCTCTTCCTTTTTCTCCAGATTTTTGGGGTCGAGCCCCGGAAATTTGCTTGTTAAGTAAAAGCTTTCGCGCGGATAGGCGGAAAGGATCTCGCCAAGCACGGGCTCGGACATTCCGCTGTGGTAAAACCAAGCGGTGTCAAAATAGTTGATGCCGTTTGCAAGTGCATAAGCGATCATCTCCCGCGTTTTTTCCACGTCGATCTTAGCGCTGTCACCATCCAGAACAGGAAAGCGCATGGTGCCAAGGCCAAGTGAGGAAATGTGCTTGTTACAAAAATCATGATAAATCATCTAAATCAACCCTTTTTGGCGTGTTTTTGTGTTTTGATCATACCGTATTTGATATCCCAAAGCTTTTGTGAGAGGTCAACGTAATAGTTATGGGGGTTATCAAAGCGCTTGACCTCCTCCCACATCCCGTCAAGCGAGCGCTTGCAGTTTGCGCGGATCTCATCGATATCGGGCAGCTTGTAGACCTGCTTACCGTTTTTGAAGATAGGCACCAAAAGCTCGGTAGCCGTAAAGTTTTCCAAAACCTTGCGCTTCCAGGTATTGTCGGGGTCAAAGATCTCAAGCGGCTGCGTGTCGTCAACGCTCTCGTCCCAAACGCAGATAAGGTCAGCCTCTGCCTTGCCGCTTTCCTTACCGCAAAGGCGATATACCTTTTTAAAGTGCGGGGTGGTGATCTTGCCCACGTTCTCGCTCAGCTTGATCTTGGGGATCACGTTCCCTGCCTCGTCCTCGACGGCACAAAGCTTGTATACACCGCCGAAAACAGGATCGCTCTTGGCGGTGATCAAGCGCTCGCCAACGCCAAAGGCATCGATCTTGGCATCCTGATGGAACAGTCCGCGAATGATATGCTCGTCAAGAGAGTTAGAGGCAACGATGCGGCACTCGGTAAGCCCCGCCTCGTCCAGCATCTTGCGGATCTTATTGGAAAGGTACGCAATGTCCCCCGAGTCGATGCGCACGGCACATTTGGTAATACCGCACTCCTTGAATGCCTTGATGGCATTGGGAACACCGCTTTCCAGAACGTTATAGGTATCCACAAGCAGTGTTGCACCGTTGGGATACAGCTTGCAATAGGTCAAGAACGCCTCGTATTCCGTATCAAACATCTGCACCCATGCATGCGCCATGGTGCCGCCCGCGGGAACACCGAAGGCCTGATCTGCAATGGCACAAGCGGTGCTGTTTACACCGCCGATATAGGCAGCGCGGGCACCGTAGATCGCAGCATCAGCACCTTGCGCGCGGCGAGAGCCAAACTCGCTGACGGCGCGCCCCTTGGCGGCGCGCGTGATGCGGGCAGCCTTGGTAGCGATCAGACACTGATGGTTTAAGGTCATCAGCAAAAAGGTTTCAATAAACTGTGCCTCAATGGCAGGGGCGCGCACTGTGATCAGCGGCTCGCCGGGAAAAACAACGGTTCCCTCGGGCACAGCCCAGATATCGCCCGTAAAGCGAAAATTCTGCAGATAGGAAAGGAACTCCTCACCAAAGCAGCCGCGGGAGCGCAGATACTCGATATCCTCGCTTTCAAAGCGAAGATCGTTGATATATTCCACCACCTGCTCAAGGCCTGCAGCAATGGCATAGCCGCCCTGATCGGGATTTTTGCGGAAATACAGATCAAAATAAGCGATCTTATCCTTCATCCCGCTGTGGAAATAGCCGTTTCCCATAGTTATTTCATAGTAATCGACCAGCATAGTAAGATTTCGGGAAATGTTTTTCATAATCAAAGGTGCCTCTTTTCTTTTCATTGAACTCGCTTTTTATCATCCTTGGGATTTGCGTGGGACTTGCGCTTGATCACAAGCAGGGCGATCACCGCTGCGCTTGCCAGCACAACCAAAGCGGTAGCCACCAAGGGCAAGGTATAATCCAAACGATCGCCATCCTCGGTGCTGTCTGTGATCGGGGCCGTTCTGCGGATCTCGTTCACCATCTTTGCGATCGTTGCGCTGTCAAGCACCTCGCTTTCCATGGTGAAGGTATAAAAGCAGAGATTGAACGCCTCAGCCGTGCCATCAAGAGCTCTTGCGATCACCCGAATGCAGCGCACGTCCTTCAGCAACGCCTGCTGAGAATTAAGATCGAAATACAAAACGCTTCTCTCCCCTGCATTTACGATAGCAGAGGCGGTAACCGTTGCTTTTTCCGTAACGAAAGCAAGCTGAAGCTGATAACGCTGCGCGGTAGCAGCCGTAATGCCAAGCTCCATCTTCATCAGGGGAGCAAAGGAAATATCTGTCGGCGAATGGAAGGAATATGCGATATCGCCGTATCCCCCTTCACCGGAAACTCTGGCAGTAAGCGAGCGATAGCTGCTATCGCTATCCGTCAGCACGGAAAGATCAATGCAGTTACTGCCGGCATACCAATCCATCGTGCCCGTTGCCACGGTGAAATCAAACGCCGTATAACTCCCTGCTATCGTGGGCGCACTCTTGTACCCCCCCTCGTAAAGAGAAAGGTTATAAATACGGCGCTGGGCAAGCTGGGCGGTATCATACCCGACAAACAACTCCTCCACCCCGGAAACGCCAAGCAGCTTTAATGCAGAGGCGGCAGCCTCGTTGATACGATCGGTATTGATATAGCGCACAAGATGTGAGAGGGCGTTGCCCTGCCGCGTTTCCCCCGCCATCTCTGCAAGAGAAAGATCGGTGATAAAGGCACCGACCCTTCCGTTTTGGAAAAGTGTGCCGTAATACAAAAGATATGCTGCCTTCAGCTGCTGATCGCTGCTTTGGGCATCAGGCAACCAGGAAAGAATGATATCATTTTCAAAATAAGAATACTTGCTAAAGCCCTGCAGCAGCTGGATAAAGCCGCCGAAGCGGTCAAGGCCGTAGGTGGTACCCTTACTGCCCGTAACGCGGTCCGGAAGTGCTGCCGTTTCCATCATAACGGAAAAGGGCTGCGGCTCAAGCACCTGTGCCTCAAGCGAGGCAAACAAAGCACCCAAAAACAGCTCGGAGGGATATTGACCCTGCAACAGGCTATCACCCATCTTGCCCGACCAAACGGTATCCGAAAGCGGCACAACGATCTGCAGATCGGGGATATAGCGGCGCGCAGCGCCTGCGATCAGGTTTAAGGCGCTTGCGTACAGCTCACTGTACTCGGCAAGCGAGGTGCAGGCTGCATAGCTGTGTGTTTCGGAAAGACCGGCACTTCTGCCAAGCACGATGCCGCACAGATTGCTGCCCACGTAGCGCTCGGCCAAAAAGGCCGTGACCGAATAGATCTCGCGCCGGGCGTTCTCGCTGCGGATGGCGGGGAGCTTATTGACGATCCCCTCGCCCGTTTCGCTGTAATCGGTAAAGGACCTGCCATTGGCATCCGCGCTGATCAGAAAGCGCAGATACACGTCGCATCCGATTCCGGAAAGATTTTGCACGCGACGGTCGATATCGTCCAGATAGCTTTTTGCAAAATAATAGTAGGAATGCTCCCCTGCATAGGGAACGCTGTCCGTGGGAGCTACCTGCGGCAAAAGGCGATCAATATATACGTCAACAAAGGTGGCGCCGGGGGTGGCATCCAACACATCGGAAAGCGATTGCGAGTGAAAGCCCTTAAAGCCCTCCGACTTGCGCACCTCGGCACACGGAACAGAGGGATAGGCCGGAGTACAAAGCGGAATGCGGTCGCCATTTTGCGTTACCGCTGCCACAACGTAGCGCGAGAAGATATCATCCGAGCTTTCTACCGCAACGGAAAAGGAAAAGTTAAAGGAGATACCTGCCCTGGCAATGGGAGATTTGTTGGAAAGGTGAAGATTCTCGCCTGCCGTCAGGGCAAAAAGCGCCAGGGTCTGCCCCTCGTAACGTACGGTTGCCGCATAGCTGAGATCGCCTGCGATCTTTATGCTTTTGCTTTCGCTGTCGTAATAGCAGGTGCTGAAGGTGGCATCGCCGCTTTCCTGCGCATCATACGTGGAAAAATTAAAAAAGGAATGCAGCGTCACAGTTCCGGTAGCCGCGCCCGGGCAAACAAAGCTGAGCGTGATGGCGGTCACATTTTCCGAAATGTGCGGAGTGGAAAAGACAATGCTCTGCTTTTCCGTCCCCTGCGATAAGGGCCGCTCTATGGTTTCCTGCGAGGGGACACCGTAAAGCTCGTAAGAATAGGTAAGCAAAAGAGCGGTAGCGCCCGATCGATTGGTAAGCGACACGTAGATCGCATTGGTATTTCCGGAAAGCAAAGAGATACCGCTTGCGGTATAGGTCGTGCCCGCCTCAAGCGAGAGGGTGAGCGCATCATTTGCGGGGTGAGAGCCGTCTGAGCTCTGCAGGGACGAAAACACAAAGGAGATTTCCTCCTCAGCGCCAAAAACGGGCAGCACACCAAGTGCAGAAATCAGCAGGAAAAGCGCTGTGATCGCAGCGACTGTTTTTTTCAATGTCTTGTTCACAAAGGCGCCTCCTTTCGCGCGTAAAATTTATAGTTAATTATATTATATCATACTTTAGTATTTTTGAAAAGACCATTTTTCAATCTTGCAAAAAAGAAAAAAGGCCGGGTGCCAAAACACCCGGCTCTTTTGTTTACCGCTCCTCTCGGAAATAAGAAAGTCCAAGCGAGGCGGGGGGTTGATTTTCGCGCTTTTTGCGGATACTGGTAATGATCAGAACCAGGATCGTTACCACGTAAGGGATCACGGCAAACAGCTTTTTCTGGCTGAGAGAAAGACCCTGCATATACAAGGGGAGATTGTAAAGCGCACCAAAGAGGAACGCACCCAAAATGCCCCAGTTCGGGCGCCAGATCACAAAGATGACCAGGGCAACGGCAAGCCAGCCGCGGTCACCGAAGGCATCGTTAGACCATACCCCGGAGATGTAGTCCATAATGTAGAAAAGGCCGCCAAGACCCGCGATCATACTGCCCACACAGGTAGAAACGTACTTATATCTGCTCACGCTGATGCCCACAGCATCGGCGGTAGCGGGATTTTCGCCAACCGAGCGCAGATGCAGACCGATGCGCGTTTTTTTGAGCATAAAGCCGGCAACGATCGCAAGGATGATGGCAAGGTAGGTCAAAAATCCATAGGAAAAGAACACCGTACCAAATCCGCCAAGCTTGCTTGCAAAGGGCAGCGAGGCCTTGAACACGTCGCTGGTCGCCTTTACGCTGATATAGGTCTCGCCCGTGGAATTCCCTGCCAGCTTGATCAGCGAGCCGCCAAAGAAGTTACCGATGCCCACGCCAAAGGTGGTAAGGGCCAAGCCGGTCACGTTCTGATTGGCACGCAGCGTAACGGTAAGGAAGCAGTACAGAAGGCCCATCAAAAGCGAGCCGAGCAGACAGGAGAGCAACGGAATAACAATGGCCAGGAAGGGGTTGATCTGCGCACCGTTCAAGGACTTTTCGTAGAAAAACGCCCCGATAACGCCACTGATGCTACCCACGTACATAATACCGGGAATACCCATATTCAGGTTGCCGGATTTTTCGGTAATGATCTCACCGGTACAGCCGAAAAGCAGCGGAATTCCCTGCTTGATCGCGCCGGGGATAAAGTTGATCAGCCAGTTCATCGCGCCACCTCCTTTTCCTTTTTACGGAAGTTCAACTTATAATTAATGAAAAATTCGCATCCGATGACAAAGAACAGCACGATGCCGACAAGGATATCCGCATAAGCGCTGGAAATGCCGCAATCGTTTGCGACCTGCTCTGCTCCATTTTGCAAAAAGCAGATCAGAAGCGAGGTAAAGAACATAAAGATGGGGTTGAATTTTGCAAGCCAGCACACCATGATGGCCGTAAAGCCACGCCCGCCTGCCGTATCCTTGGAGATAGAGTGATCATACCCACTTGCCAGCAAAAAACCACAGAAGCCGCAAATGGCACCGGAGATCAGCATAGTGCGCAAAATAACCTTTTTCACATCAATGCCGATATAACGGGCAGTATTTTCACTCTCGCCCACCACCGAGATCTCGTAGCCGTGCTTGCTGTACTGCAAATAGACGTAAACACCCACGGTAAGCAAAAGGATCAGCAAAATGGTGAGAATGTAGTTATTGTTGCCGATGCGGGGCAGCCAGCCGGCGCGCGTATCGGGATTTACAATGCCCATAGTACCGGTTCCCTTGGGGAAAAGCGCCTGAATGGTAAAGTCAACAAGGCAGATCGCCACGTAGTTCATCATCAGAGTAAACAAGGTTTCGTTCGTTCCCCACTTTGCCTTGAAGAATGCGGGGATCACGGCCCAGAGAGCGCCAACGCCAAGGCCCGCGATCAGCATCACAAGCAGCAAAAGCACATTGGGCAGCTTTCCGCCAAGAAAAAGCATGCAAAGCACCACGGCCAGGGCGCCTGCCAGCACCTGACCCTCTGCACCGATGTTCCAGAATCTCATACGGAAGGCAGGGGTAAGCGCCAAGGCGAAGCACAGCAGGATAGCGGTGTTATACAGCATTGTCCAGATGCGCCCGGAGTAGGCAAAGTTGCCCTTGAAGATCGTTACGTAGATCTCGAACGGATTTTCTTTTGTTAAAATGATAGATACAAGGCCCATAAAGACCATCGCGCTTAAAATTGCGATCGCACGGATCGCCCACGCCTTTTTCCAAGGCATTACGTCACGCTTGGAGATGTGGAACAGCGGCACGTGAACCTTTTCCTGCTTTTCCACCGGCTGAAGCTGTTGCTCCTTATCCATTTTCGGCAACCTCCTTTTCTTCATCGGTATCTACGCTGACCTTTGTCATCAAAAGGCCAAGCTGCTCCTTGGTGGCGGTCCTGCCGTCAACGATGCCCGAGATCTTACCCGCACAAATTACCATAATGCGGTCGCAAAGCTCAAGCAAAACGTCCAGGTCCTCGCCCACAAAGATGACGGCAACGCCGTTTTCCTTTTGGCGGTTAAGAAGGTTGTAGATCGCATAAGAGGAGTTGATGTCCAGACCGCGCACGGGATATGCTGCCATCAGAACGGTGGGAGAAGCGGCGATCTCACGCCCTACCAGCACCTTTTGCACATTACCGCCGGAAAGACGGCGAACAGGGGTATTTGCGTTGGGGGTGACCACCTCAAGATCGTGAATGATGGTTTCTGCCAGATCTCTCGGCTTTTTACGGTCAAGAAAGAAGGATTTGCCGCGGCGATAGCTGCGCAGCATCATATTATCCACGATATCCATATTTCCGACAAGGCCCATGCCAAGGCGGTCCTCAGGCACAAAGGAAAGGCGCACGCCAAGCTCGCGGATCTGTAAGGGGGTCTTATCGCGCAGATTTTCTACCTCGCTGTTTTTCGGGTTGTGATAAAGGATCTCACCGCTTTCCAGGTGCTGCAAGCCGGCGATCGACTCAAGCAGCTCGCGCTGTCCGCTGCCCGCGATGCCCGCAATACCCAGGATCTCGCCGGATCTGGCGGTGAAGGATATATTGTCAAGCGTTTTGATTCCCTCCATATCCTTGCAGGAAATGCCCGACACAACAAGCCGATCGACAGGGTCCTTCGGCTCGGAACGTTCAATGTTAAGGCTGATCTTTTTGCCAACCATCATTTCGGTCAGCTCGCTCTCGGTCGTTTTATCGGTATCCACCGTGGCGATATGCTCGCCCTTGCGCAAAACGGCAACACGGTCGGATATCGACATGACCTCATGCAATTTATGGGTGATGATAATGATGGATTTTCCATCGTCGCGCATACGGCGCAGCACCGCAAACAGCTTTGCTGTTTCCTGCGGGGTAAGCACTGCAGTCGGCTCGTCCAGGATCAGAATATCCGCGCCGCGATACAGTACCTTGATGATCTCAACGGTCTGCTTTTCAGAAACCGCCATTTCGTAGATCTTCTTTTTCGGCTCGATATGAAAGCCATAGCGGTCGGCAATGTCGGAAACGCGCTTTTCTACCTCAGGCAAGGAGTATTTCCCCTCCTCCTTAACGCCAAGCACGATATTTTCGGCGGCAGAAAATACGTCTACCAGCTTAAAGTGCTGGTGGATCATACCGATCTTGTAGCGGAAGGCGTCGCGTGGAGAGCCGATCTGCACCTCTTTACCGTCAACAAAAATGCTGCCGGCATCGGGATAATAAATACCCGATATCATATTCATCAGGGTTGTTTTACCACAACCGTTTTCACCAAGAATCGCCAAGATCTCGCCGTGGTACACGGTAAGGTCAACATTGTTGTTTGCAACAATGCTCCCAAAGGTCTTGGTAATTCCCTTTAACTCAATTGCAACGGACTTGCTCACGCTGATACCCTCCATAAGGAATTGAATAGGGGCCGGGACTTGCGTACCGGCCCCCTGGGATGAAACTGTAGATCAGAACTTCTTGTCAAGCAGCTCAATACCGTCGATCTGGATATCGAAGTAAGGAGCAGAACGGTACTTGGATTCCTTGAACACGCCGTTTTCAACGACCTCGGTGTCACCTGCGAAAGCAGCATCGGTGTTAACGTCTGCCTTGTAAGAGGTGAGCTTACCGTTTGTATCAACGGTTGCGTTCACGTTCTTGGCACCTTCACCCTCGGTAACAACAGTAACGGTAAAGGTGTTGGTATCAAATACCTCAAGAGTGCCGGCCTCAAGCTTGGCCTTAGCAGCAGCGATCGCATCAGCGGTGCCTGCAGCAGCTGCGTTGGTGTTTACGTCGGTAAGCACAACAGAGCCGGTAGCGATGGTGCCGGTCCAGTCAGCGTCGATAGCCTCGCCCTTCTGGGTCTGCTCGATCATGTACTTGAAGTAGGGCTCCCAGTTGATACGGGAGGAAACGATAAAGGTGTTGGGGCAAGCGGTCTGGGTGCTGCCGTTGTAGGAAACGTTGGGGATGCCTGCATCCTCGCAAGCCTTGGGAGCGCCCATGGAGTCGGCATGCTGAGAGATCAGCTTGCAGCCCTGAGCAATCAGGTTTTCTGCAGCGGTCTTTTCCTTAGACTCGTCGTACCAAGAACCGGTGAAGGTTACCTTCATGGTTACGTTGGGAACAACGGACTTAGCGCCGAGATAGAAGGAGGTGTAGCCGGAGATAACCTCTGCGTAGGTGTATGCGCCAACGTAGCCCATAACTGCCTCTTCATTGGTGATATCGTCGCCGTACAGCTCCTTCAGCTTCATGCCTGCAGCGATACCTGCAAGGTATCTGCCCTGGTAGATAGAAGCAAAGGCGTTGTGGTAGTTGGCAATGTTCTCGGTGTGAGCCTTGGTACCGGTTGCATGGCAGAACTGAACCTCGGTAAATTCCTTAGCAGCCTGGATGATGTAATCCTCATGGCCAAAGCTGTTAGCGAAGATAACGTCGCAGCCCTGATCGACCAGGTCCTTAGCGGCCTCGTAGCAGCCGGGGCCCTCGGGGATATTCTTCTTGTAGACAACCTGATCCTCGGTAAGGCCAAGTGCTGCGCAGGCAGCCTGAGCTGCTACCAGGAAGTTGTTGTCATAGGTGGAGTTCTCATCGTGCAGGAAGATGAAGCCGACCTTGAAGTCGCCATCATCGGAGCAGGAGGAGAACAGAACCGCGGTGGTCGCGCACATCAGCACTGCAAGTGCGAGTGCAAGGATTTTCTTGAACATTTTAATGTTCCTCCCTTTTGTTTTGTTTTTTATTTACGGGGGCTTTGCCCCAATAAATCAAGTGTTTCAGTCGCAGAACTCAATGCTGCCGTCATCGCCCATTCTGGCAATGCGGGCAAGAGCCTCAAGGCGCAATCCGCCTTCTCTCAGCTTTAAGCCACCGGGCTGATAGGCCTTTTCGATGGCAACTGCCGCACCAACGATCTCGGCCCCCGCCTCGTTACAAAGCTCGACAAGTGCAGTGATCGCGCTGCCATTGGCAAGAAAATCATCAATGATCAGCACCTTATCGTTTTTGCCAAGGTATTGGCGTGCCACCACCACCTCATGATCGGTGCCGTGCGTGTAGGAATGCACAGTGGACACCCAAAGGTCAGAGGAGATGTTACGGGACTTTGTTTTTTTGGCAAACAGGATGGGGCAATGAAAAAATTGCGCTGTAAGACAGGCAATACCGATACCGCTTGCCTCGATCGTGAGGATCTTGTTTACACCGCAATCAGCAAAGAGCCGATGGAACTCTTTTCCCAGCTCGCATAAAAAATCAACGTCCATCTGGTGGTTGAGAAAGCCATCTACCTTGAGGATATCGCCGGGATAGACCCTTCCCTCTTTGCGAATTTTTTCTTCAAGCAGCTTCATAAAAACCTCTTTCACGCGGATGCATTAATATTAGATAAACTGATTATACACCATTTGTTCAAAAAAATCAATGCAAAATCGGCAAAAAACGCACTTTTCGTCAAAAAAAATATTTTTTGCACTCAAAGTTGGCGAAAATGTCCTAAAAAAGTAAAAGGCCGCGCACACGCACGGCCTTTTTACTAAACAAGAAACAGCTGCTGCAGCTGCTTGCCGGAAAGTGCCGCTCGTAACGCCTGCGGCAGCAGCGAAAAATCCGCAACGAGAGAGTGCGGCTTTTTTTGCGGATCGTCCTGCTTCATTGGCACAAAATACACGTTTTTGCGCAAAAGCAAGGCGGCAATGTTTTTCAGATTAGCGGAAAGCGCATCGTTGGATGCCAGCGCGATCACAAGCGGGCGGTCGCTGCGCAAATGCGCCTTAGCCGCCATCGTGACTGCGGTATCGGTGATGCCGTTTGCCATTTTGGCAAGCGTATTTCCCGTACAGGGGCAGATCACCAACGCTTCAAGCGGGGTTTTCGGGCCAAGCGGCTCAGCTGCAAGCACTGAGCGGATAACGGGGCGTTTTGTGACCTTTTGAACGTAGGCGACCGTATCGCTCGCCTTGCCAAAGCGTGTATCCGTGGCGGCCACGTTCTCGCTGATGATCCCCTGCACCTCATAGTGCTTTGCAAGCTCTTGCATCTGCACCAAGGCCTCGGAGATCGTGCAAAAGGAGCCGCACAATGCAAAACCGATCATAGGCCCTCCTCCTGCAACGCAGAAAGCACGGTTTTTGCTATGATATGCCCTGCGCTTACGGGAGCATACTTGCCGGGCAAGGAGAGCGCAAAGATCACGGGGATCCCCAAAGCACTTGCCGCCTGCGCATCCACACCACCGGGGGCGGATGCAAGATCAACAAGCAAAACGTCCTTGGAAAGTCCGCGCAGCACCTCCTCGGTAAACAGCCAGTAAGGCACGGTATTCAGCACAACTCGCTTGCCTTTGGCAAGCGCCATCACCGATCTCTCCCCTTCCAGACGGAGCGTGCGGCAGCCCGCAAGGGCGGCCTCCTGCAGCGCGGCGCTCTTGCGCGCGGCAACAGTCACCTCGGCCCCCATCGCCACCAAAAGCTTACACAATGCACGTGCCACCCGGCCATATCCGGTAACTGCGACCTCCAGACCCTTGATCGTGCAAGGGAGTGTATTCATCAGCACCGAGATCGCCCCCTCAGCTGTTGGAACAGCATTCTGAAGCTGGAATTCCTCGGATCTGCAATAGTCGTACAGCAGCACGCCCTTTTGCTCGGCCATTGCCTTGACGGCAGGGCTGAACTTTCCGCCAAAGACAGGGACACCTCCCCCCACACGCTCAAAGATCTCCAAAAGCCTTGGGGCGCTTTGCGCAGCGGCAAGCGGAAGATTCACGTGGATCCCGTCCGGCGATGCGGGCAGGGGCAGCAGCACTGCTTCCGCGCCGGAGATCGCCTCTCTCCAGTCCTCAACGTGAGTGGCTTGCTGTATTTCTTTTTCCTTTGGCAATGCAAAAACGGTTACGCTTTTACCTGCTTTTAGCAGGTAAGCTGCAACCGAGATCTGGCGGGCATCCCCACCTAAAACAGCAAATTTTGTTTTTGTATGCATGACATCATTCCTTCATTGCAATTACAAAAAGCGCCAAGGCGCTTTTTGCTTTTCAATACAGAATATGTCATTTTTTCGGGGCTTGTGTCAGCCGCAAGGAAATTTCGCCGCCACACAAGGCCTCCTCACTACCGTTCGGGTAGCGCACGAGCAGCGCGCCGCTTGCAAGGATATCCAGCGCAAAAGCAGGTTGTCCCTCGCCTCCCTTTATCACGCTCACCTCTTTGCCTAAAAACGTGCAGGCCGCGCGGTATTCCTCAAGCCAGGCACCGCTGCGCACCTCGTTTTCCAGGTGAGAGAGCTGTAAAAGGATCTCCTGCAGCAGCATCTTGCTGTCAGAACACGGGATCGAGATGGCGATATCGGCAAGCTCGCCCGGGAACTCCACCCTTTGCAGATTGATGCCGATCCCAAGGATCACGTAGGACTTGCCCTGCAGATCCGTGCCGGATTCAGCCAGGATCCCACAGACCTTACGCCCCCCGTACAAAAGATCGTTCACCCATTTCACATCCACCAAAACGCCGCAAACGCTTTGGATCGCACGGCGAACGGCAAGAGCTGCAAAGGGGGTGATCACACCGTACTCAGCGGGTGTGAGCGCGGTGCGAAGCACCGTGCTGAAATACAATCCGCCGCGAGGCGAGAAAAAGCTGCGCTGCAGTCTTCCCCGCCCTGCGGTCTGCTCCTCGGCGATCACCGTATACAAATGCGGTGCGCCTTTTTTTGCCTCGGCTGCCGCCACGGTCGAGGTGGACGGCAGCGTTTTGAAATAATGCAGCTCCATAGCTTAAAAGAAGGTCAGCTGGTCGGTTTCGTTGATGCCGTCCAGCACGCCTGCGTGACGCAGAGTTTCTACCACACTCTTATTGAGCTTGGCTCTTGTTTGCAGATCCTCTACCGAGAAGAAGGGCTCCTCCTCCCTTGCCTTCACAATGCTTTCCGCTGCGTTTTCGCCCACACCGCCAAGCGCAGAAAAGGGCATGCGGATTGCTCCGTTTTCCGGCAGGAAGGCGCGTGCATCGGATTTGACGAGATCCACGGGCAAAAAGCGTAAACGGCGCGCCATCGCCTCATTGATCAGCTGCAGCGTAGGCACCGAGGCGATCTCCTTGGGTGAGGCCTCCTTGCCGCGCTTTTCAATATCCTTTATCGTAGCGACCACGCGGGACTTGCCACCCATCACGATCTCGGCATCAAAGCCACCCGGCGCCACGGTAAACATCGCGCAATAAAAGGCGATAGGCATATGCACCTTGTACCAGCCAAGGCGGATAGCAGACATAACGTACGCTGCGGCGTGCGCCTTCGGGAACATATACTTGATTTTCTTACAGGAGCCGATGTACCAGTCAGGCACGTTGTTGGCGTGCATCTCCTCCTCCCATTCGGGGGTGAGGCCTTTACCCTTTCGCACCGACTCCATGATCTTGAATGCGTGTGCATTTTCCAGGCCGTAACGGATCAGGTCGTTCATAATATTATCACGGCATCCGATCACGTGAGAGATATCACACACCCCGTCCTTGATCAGGTCTTGCGCATTATTTGTCCATACATCGGTGCCATGAGAAAGGCCGGAGATCTGCAGCAGATCCGCAAAGGAGCGCGGCTTTGCCTCCTCCACCATCTTCATAACAAAACGCGTGCCAAACTCAGGCAGGCCATAGGTGCCAAGCTGTGCGTCGATATCCTCGGGCGAGATGCCGAGGGGTGCAGTGGAAAGAAAGAGGTCGTACACCTCGCGCGCGTTCATCGGAACGTCCATGACGCTGGTGTCGGAAAAACGCTCGATCCACTTGTATTTGGTGGGAATATCGTGCCCCAGCTCGTCAAGCTTCAGCAGTGTATCGTGCAGATATTCAAAGGTAAAGTGCGTTGTCACGATATCCGAGTTCGGGTCGTCTGCAGGGTGTTGAACGGGACAGAAATCATAGATCTCATACTCCTTGGGCACCACCACAATGCCGCCGGGATGCTGACCCGTAGAGCGCTTGACACCCTCGCAATGCTTGGCAAGACGGTTCATCTCAGCGCGCGGGATAGAAAGCTTTTTCTCCTCAAGGTATTTCAACACAAAGCCAAAGGCGGTCTTTTCTGCAATACCACCGATGGTGCCGGCACGGAACACGTTCTCGGCGCCGAACAGCTCCTCGGTGTATTTATGCACGCGGCCCTGCACCTCGCCGGAGAAGTTCAGGTCAATATCGGGCGATTTATCGCCGTAGAAGCCAAGGAAGGTCTCAAACGGGATATCGTGCCCGTCGTTATTCATTTTCGTGCCGCAAACAGGACAATTTTTGTCTAGCAGGTCAAAACCGGATCCGATCCCCTCCGGCACGTCAAATTCGTTGTGCTGGCACTTAGGGCACCAGTAGTGCGGGGGCAAGGGATTCACCTCGGAAATACCGGCCATAGAGGCAACGAACGAGGAGCCCACCGATCCGCGCGAGCCAACCAGATAGCCCTGGCTCTCACTGTACCAAACCAGCTTTTGTGCGATCATATACAGCACGGCAAAGCCGTTTTTGATGATAGAGGTCAGCTCTTTATCCAGGCGCTTTTCCACGATCTCGGGAAGAGGATCACCGTACATGGATTTGGCGCGCTCGTAGCAGATACGCTGCAGGTCCTCCTCTGCCCCTTCCATATTGGGGGTAAAGGTCCCCTTGGGGAACGGGCGGATATCGTCTGCGATCTGATCGGCAATGGCATTGGTGTTCTCCACCACTACCTCATACGCCTTTTCCTCACCGAGATAGGAGAATTCCTCCAGCATCTCCTCGGTGGTGCGATAATACAGCGCGGCATCGCTATCCTCAAACTTTTTTACGCTTGTCAGCACCTCGCGAAAGATCGCATCCTCCTCGTTTGCAAAGTGCGCATCGCAGGTTGCAACAACGGGTATGCCCAGCTTATCGCCAAGCGCTACGATACGTCGGTTAAGATCCTTCAGATCCTCGTCGGAGCTGATATCATAATCGTCGTCGTTGATCATAAAGCGATTGTTGCAGATCGGCTGGATCTCAAGATAATCGTAGAACTTTGCGATCTCCTCGATCTCAGCTTCCGGCCTGTTTTTGGCAACGGCGCTCATCAGCTCACCCGCAATGCACGCCGAGCCGACAAGCAGCCCCTCGCGGTGCTTTTCCAGCTCGGTTTTGGGCACGCGCGGGAACTTGCGGTAATAATTCAGATAGCTGTAGGAAACAAGCTTGTAAAGGTTTTTCAAGCCGGTCTTGTTTTTCACCAGCAGGATCTGGTGAAAGGGGCGCTTTTGCGCAAGCGGGTCGGCAGAGGCGCTCATCTCATTTTTCAGATCCTTAAAATTGCGCAGCTCCATTCCCTGCAGCTTTTCCTGCATACAGAAATAGATCTGCGAAAGGATCTCGGCGTCATCGCAGGCTCTGTGATGGTGGAAATCCTTAAGTTTGAAGTATTTTGCAAGCGTATCCAGCTTGTGGGTCTTCAGATCGGTGTTGATATAGCGGGAAAGCGCCACGGTATCCAGATAGGGGTTTTCAAAGGGCAGATTGCACCTTTTTGCCGCCTCGCGGATAAAGCCCACGTCAAATTCGGCATTGTGCGCGATCAAAAGGCGATCGCCGACAAATGCAAGAAATTCCGGCAGCACCTCGGCAATCACGGGGGCATCCTTCACCATCTCGTCGGTGATAGAGGTCAGCTTTGTGATCTCCTCCGGAATCGGCATTTCGGGGTTGACAAAGGTATTGTAGCGCTCCAGGACTTGTCCGTTCTTCACCTTGACGGCACCGATCTCGGTAATGCCGCAGGTGCGGTTGGAAAGGCCGGTTGTTTCAATGTCAAATACAACAAATTCGTCCTCAAAGCTCCCGGCATACTCGCCGTAAAGCGCACTTGCCTTTGCATTGACAAAATACGCCTCCATACCGTAGATCACCTTTTGCCCGATCTTTTCAGAGGCAAGCATGGCATCCTGGTACCCCTGCACGTTGCCGTGGTCGGTGATAGCAACCGCGGGATGCCCCCAGTTCTTTGCCATTTTTACCGCTACGTCGGGCGGGATCAGCGCGTCCATATTCGACATAGTGGTGTGCAGATGCAGTTCAACGCGCTTTTTGGGGGCGTTATCCGTACGCATCACGCGCTTTACAACAAAAAGATCGCTATAATAAAAGGTAACGTCGATATCCACAATATCCTTGCGCGAGTCGTGCTTGGCATAGCCGCGCATGGCAACGGCTGTGCCGTTGGGGATCCTTTTGGAAAGCGCCTTGGCATCATCCAGTGGCAGGCCGAATTTTTTGACCATGATCGACGAGTTACCGTCGGTCACGCCAAAGGAAATATTGTATTTATCTCCGGAGCGCGTGGTATCCTCGGTATAGCCGAACACCTCGCCAACGATCACAACGCCACGCATCGGCTTGTCCACGCGCGCAATGGGCGCGGGGCGGATCTCAAACTCCTCACCAACCACGACCTCGGGATTGGAAATGTCAAAGCGATAGCAGCCAACAAGGCAAATGCCGTTGTTGATCTCGGCATCTCCCACCTCGCCAAGCACAGACATCACGCGCTTAACGTCAGGATCAAGCGTGGGAGCTACGGGCTCGCCGCCTGCACTTGCGGCAGAGGCAGCAGCTGCTTGTCTGCGCTCGTATTCCTCGCCGGAGCGGCGCAGCTGCTCGCTCCACTCTGCAAGCTCGGCAGAGCGGTCCAGGCTGTAATCCGCAGCAAGCTCGGCGGAATGGCGAATGGTAACGCGAAAGTTCAGACCAAACTCCGCGCGAATGATGCCGGAAATCACCTCGTGCGTTTGCCCCAGCTTCATCAAAAGCAGGCTCTCGTCAAGATAGGGCATCTCGATGATCAGCTCATCCCCCACGATATGGGCATCGTACGTATGGAAAAAGCCCTTTGCCACAATGCCGATACGCTCGGTTTCGGCGATCAGCTCGGGGATATAATCTTCACTGAAAAATTCTGCCGGATAGCGCGGCAAAAGGCGCAGGTGTGCAAGCTCGTACACCTTGGCAGCCTCGGCCTCAAAGGCGTAAAGATCCGCCTTTTTGACAAGAGCGGGAAAAGCAGCGCTTGCCTCAAGCATACGCTGCTCCTTATCCACACGCATGCGGATATCCGTTCCTGTCAAAAGCCAGCTTGCCTGCTGCTCGCTCGGCTGATATTTAGAAAAAATTTGCAACAGATTTTTTGCCATTCTCGATAGATCCTTTCTGTCGTTTCAGGCTGTTTTTAAAGCGTTTCCTTGACTTTTTTCAATTCCTCGATCAAGGTCTTGACCACGTCCCCTTCGGGGATCTTGGCGATCGCCTTACCCTTTTTGATCAGCAGAGCCTCGCCGTCGCCACCGCAAAAGCCGATATCCGCCTCACGTGCCTCGCCGGGGCCGTTTACCACGCAGCCCATCAGCGCAACGCGCACGGGCAGGTCCATCAGCCCCGCCTCGCGTGCCGCCAGCTCAAAGCGCGCCGAAAGCTCGATCAGGTCAATACGCGTCCTACCGCAGGTAGGGCAGCTGACGATATCCAGGCCGCTTTGTCCCTCTATCTTCAGGGCGGACAGGATCCGCTTAGCAGCCGCGATCTCGGCAACGGGATCTGCCGTAAGGGACACGCGCAGCGTATCACCAATGCCGTCGGCAAGCAGCGCACCGATGCCAATGGCGCTTTTGATGCTTCCCATTTTCTCTCCCCCGGCCTCTGTGACCCCGAGATGCAAGGGATAGCTGCACCTTTGCGCCAAAATACGGTTGGCAGAAATCATAGTGGATACGTCAGAGGATTTGATGGAGATCACGATATCCTCAAAATCAAATTTTTCAAGCAACGAGGCGTGATAAAGCGCGCTTTCGGCCAAGGCCTCGCCCGTAGGGGCTCCGTATTTGGCCAGGATCTCCTTTTCCAGCGACCCGCCGTTTACCCCGATGCGGATCGGGATATTTTTTTGGCGGCAAACGCTTGCCACCTCGCGCACATGCGCTTCATCTCCGATATTGCCGGGGTTGATGCGGATCTTATCCACGCCGCATGCAGCGGCCTCCAGCGCGATGCGATAGTCAAAGTGAATATCTGCCACAAGTGGCACGCCAACGCCCTTTTCCTTAAGCGCTGCAATCGTTTTGGCAGCCTCGGGCGTGGGAACGGTAAGGCGCACGACGTCGCACCCTGCGCTCTCCAGCGCCCTGACCTGCGCCAAGGTACTTTGAAGATCCAGGGTATCGGTATTGGTCATGGATTGTATTGCAAGCGGCGCTTGGCCACCTATTACAAGGCCGCCTACCCGCACGGGGCGGGCAAAGCGGCGAATGCTATTATAAATCATATAAACAGTCCTATGAAATCCTTGCAGAAGATAACGATCATTAAGCCAAACAGCAGGATCATTCCTGCAAAGTGGATATATCCCTCTATATTTTTGTTGATGGGGCGCCTTGCAACAAGCTCGATCAGCAAAAAGATCAGTCGCCCACCGTCAAGCGCCGGCAAAGGAAGCAGATTGAACACACCAAGGTTGACCGTGATCACCGTCATCAGATAAAGCACGTTGAAAAAGCCGGTCTTTGCCACGTTTACAACCTCTTGTGTGATGCCGATGGGGCCGGAAACGGCATTCAGCCCATAGCGGCCGCCGATGAGGTCCACCAGCTGATCAATGATCATTTTTACCGTGGATACCGAGCGAAAAAAGGTGTGCCTGATCACACTGGCAAAGCTTTTTTCCTCACCGTAAACACGAAAATCGGGAGAGCCGAACAGCACACCCTCGGTTTCCATACTCGGGAATTGCACGCCGGGCAAAAAGATCTCCTCGCCATTTCGCTCGACCGTCAGATCAATGGCGACCACGCCCTCCGACGACTCGGCCACGCCCTGGTTCATGATCTCGTACACTAGCTCGTTTCCCGTATGGATATTCACGCCGCCGACCTCGATCACCTTATCCCCCACCTGCAGTCCATGATTGAGGCTCATCGCACCTTCATCAAAATCGCCGATGACGTTAGAGGCAAGCCTGCTTGTACCAAGCACAACGACAAGCATCAGCAAAAAGCCAAGCAAAACGTTGATCACGGGGCCTGCCGCAACGATCAGGATGCGCTGCCAAGCGGGCTTGTTATGAAAAGCGGTGGGATCGTCGCATTCCTCGTCCTCACCCACCATGCTGACGTAGCCGCCGATGGGAAAGGCGCGCAAGGAATACTTGGTATCATACTTTTTCCCTTGCTTGGAAAAGATCTTGGGGCCCATACCGATCGAAAACTCGTTGATCCCCACCCCAAACAGGCGCGCCATCAGAAAATGCCCAAGCTCGTGCAGAATAATAAACAGCCCGAACATCAATATGGCAAAAAACACGTAAAGAACCGTCATGATAACTCCTTTATTCAAGTTTAGAGCAGCACTGCAGCGCGCTCACGCGCCTCACGATCGATATCAAGGATCTCACCAAGAGAGCGCGCGTTTTTGGCGTGCGGCATATCCTCTACCACGCGCACAACGCAATCGATCAGCTTCAGCATAGAAATACGGTGCTGCAAAAAGGCTGCTACCGCCACCTCGTTGGCGGCGTTCAGCGCCGCAGGGGTAGCACCACCCCTTGCAAAGGCTCGCTTTGCAAGCGGCAAAAGCGGAAAGGCTTCTCCGTCGGGGGCAGCAAAGGTCAACTTACCCACCGACAAAAGATCAAGCGGCGGGATCACCGCCTCGGTGCGCTGCGGCGCGGTCAACGCATACTGCACACAAAGGCGCATATCCGGCACCGACATCTGCGCGATGACGCTGTTATCTATATATTCCACCATAGAATGGATTATACTCTCACGATGCACCACAACGTCGATCTGCTCGGCGGACACGCCAAACAGATGCGCCGCCTCGATCACCTCAAAGCCCTTGTTCATCAAGGTGGCAGAATCCACCGTGATCTTGGCACCCATTTGCCACGTGGGATGCGCCAGCGCATCATCAACCGAGATTCCGGCAAGCTCCTCGCGCTTTTTGCCAAAAAAAAGGACCGCCAGAAGCGGTGAGGATCAGCTTTTTGATCTCCTTATGCTCCCCTGCGCGCAGGGCCTGGAAAATGGCGCAATGCTCGCTGTCCACGGGAGTGATGCGGCTTTGTTTTTCCCGCACTCTTTGCATCACGATATCCCCTGCCACCACAAGCGATTCCTTATTGGCAAGGGCAAGATCCATGCCGGCATCCAGCACGGCAAGCGTGGGCAAAAGCCCCGCTTCGCCCAAGGTGGCGTTTACGGCAACCTTAGCATCGCTCTCGTGGATCATTTGCAATATCCCCTCAGGCGAGGCATACACGCGCGTTTTGGTATCGGCAAGAGCCGCGCGCAGCTCGCGCGCGGCTTCTTCATCAGCCATAGCAACGGCGGGAACGTGAAATTCCCTTGTAAGCTCCGCAACGCGGCGCCAGTTCCGTGCGGCAGAAAGCCCACGTACCGCGATGCCGCAGCGGCGTGCAACGTCGATCGCCTGCTCACCGACCGAGCCGGTGCAGCCAAGGATCAATACAGAAGGAAAGCTTGCCCCAGCCATACTCATACGACCTCAAACAGCGGGAAATAGCTGTTGATCAAAGCCAGCACAACGGTAACCGCCATACAGGAGTCAAAGCGGTCCAGAAGCCCACCGTGACCGGGCAGCATCCTGCCAAAATCCTTGATACCGTACTGGCGCTTGATGGCAGACATCACAAAATCGCCGATCTGCGATACCACGGCGATCAAAAGACCGCTGATGGCCAGCACAACGTAATTGGGAGCAATGCCCGCGTAGCACTTACCGATCACAAAGCCGTAAAGCGCAGCAACCAGAGCGCAGCAGACAGCACCGCCGATGGCACCCTCCACCGTCTTTTTGGGGCTGACGGCGGGGATCAGCTTATGCTTGCCGAAAAGACGGCCGGTAAAATATGCAAAGGTATCGGTCACCCACCCGAAAACAAACGGGATCAGGTAAACAAATTTGCCAACGCCCGGAATGTCGCGCAGCAGCACGATGGCGGAATAAGAACCTATGATATAGATCGCCGTCATATAAACAAGTGCGATCCTACCCGTTTTGAGCTGCTCCTTTTCCAGCGACTCCTCCTTGCCGTAGGTAAACACCTGCACGGAAAAGAAATAGACACCGAAAACAAGGATGGCAAGCACCGCAAGCTTAATAAAATCAGCGCGATAGCCGTACATTGCGCGCGCTACGATCGGGAAAGCAAGCGCGGTAAGGTACAGGGGCACCGCAAGAAAATAATTTTTATCCAGCCCCGTGCAATGCAGTATTTCGTAGGTGGAAACAAAGGCGATCCCCGCCATCAGAAGCGGAAACAGATATGAGAGCGGATGCCCTGCCCCCAGCGGCTCGGAAAAATAGAAAAACGGGAAGATACCGGCTATGGCGACAAGCGCGGTAATGATACGAACCTTCATAAATTCTCCTCTTTACAGTCAAACACCGCCAAAGCGACGCTTGCGTTTTTGATAATCCTCAATGGCCTTATCCAACTCGGCCTCGTCAAAATCAGGCCAAAGCACGTTGGTAAAATACAGCTCGGCATAAGCCGACTGCCAAAGCAGAAAGTTGGAAATGCGCAGATCTCCGCCCGTACGCACAACAAGATCGGGATCACCTGAGCCTGCCGTATCCATCATTGCGGAAAAGCCGGCCTCGTCAACGCTTTGCACGCCACTTGCAAGCAAGCGGTTGCAGGCGCGAACGATCTCGTCCCTTCCCCCATAATTCAGCGCAATGTTCAGGGTGCGCTTCCGATCGGCGGTAAGCGCTTCCAGGCGCTCCATGCGCGCGCGGCGCTTCGGCTCAAAGGGTGATTTATCCCCCAGAAAGCAAATACGCATCTGATATTCTTCGATTTTTTTCTCACACTCGGCAAGATAATGGTCCATCAGCTTCATGATGGCGTCCACTTCCTTTGCCGGGCGCTTCCAATTCTCGGTGGAAAAGGCGTAAACGGTAACGGCGGAAATGCCGCGCTTGTTACAATGCTCAAGCACGCATTCAAAGGCCTTTACGCCAAAGCGGTGACCTTGCTCGCGCGGCATGCCACGCTCCTTGGCCCAACGGCCGTTGCCATCCATGATGAAGGCAATATGCGAGGGCATCGCATTTTGCTGCTTATTTTCACTCATAAAAACCTCTAAACAAACAGGGGCGGTGTTGGCCGCCCCTTGTGGTCAGATTGCCATAACCTCGCTTTGCTTCTTGGAAGCGGCGGCGTCGATCTGCTTGATATACTTGTCGGTAAGATCCTGGATAGATTTTTCAGAGGCCTTTGCCTCGTCCTCGGTCATAGAGCTGTCCTTTTGCATCTTTTTGATGGTATCGTTTGCATCGCGGCGAATATTACGTACGGCAACCTTTGCCTCCTCTGCCATCTTGGAAACCTGCTTGCACAGCTCCTTACGGCGCTCCTCTGTGGGCTGAGGGAAGACAAGGCGCAACTTGGTGCCGTCGTTTGCAGGGGTGATGCCAACGTCGGAGGCAAGGATGGCCTTTTCCATAGCCTTGAGGGTAGAGCCGTCGTAGGGCTTGATCTCCAGCGTTCTGGAGTCTGCTTGGCGGATATCTGCCATATCCTTGAGGGGCGTTTGCGCGCCATAATATTCAAAAGTCACGCGATTCAGCACAGCGGCACTTGCCTGGCCTGCGCGCACGGTATCAAAATTGCTGTTGAGAGAAAGGATTGCCTTATCCATTCTTGCTTCAAAATCCTTGTTGTTCAGTTTCATAGTAACACTCCTTAAATTTATTGAGATTAAAGGTGAAGCTCGGTACCGATGTGGTCGCCCATGACCACGCGATAAATGTTTTCGGGGTCGGAAAGTGCAAAGGCGTAGCAGCAAATGCCGTTATCCATACAGAAGGTGGTTGCAGAAAGGTCAAGCGCCTTCAGCTGCTTTGCCAGAACCTCCTCGTAAGAGATGGAATCGTAGCGGGTGGCGGTGGCATCCTTTTTGGGGTCAGCGGTATAAATGCCATCGATGTTCTTTGCCATCAGCACCGCATCGGCATTGATCTCAGCAGCGCGCAGCACTGCGGCCGTGTCGGTGGAAAAGAAGGGCTGGCCAAGACCACAGGCAAAGATAACGGTTTTTCCCTTTTCCAGGGCGCGTTTTGCATCGCGCACGGTAAAGGCATCAGCAAACGCAGGCATTTCCACGGCACTCATCACAATGGCGTCAAGCCCTGCCGCGCAAAAACGGTCTTGCAAGGCAAGTGCATTGATAGCGGTTGCCAGCATGCCCATGTGATCTGCCTGGGTGCGATCCATTTCACCGCCCTGTCTGCCGCGCCAGATGTTGCCTGCGCCAACGATCACGCCGATCTCAACGCCAGCCTTCTTGCAGCGTGCAAGAACCCCTGCAATTCGGTCGATGAATTCAAAGTTGAGGATACCGCCCTCACAGGACAATGCTTCGCCGGACAATTTGAGCAAAATTCGCTTGTATTTCGGTGCCGTCATATTTGTACCTCGCACATTATATTTATATTCTATTATATTTTACTCTATTTTTGAAGATTTGTAAAGGGCTTCATCCCAATTTTTTTCAAAAAGTACAAAATATAATACAAAACCACCGCAGGCGATTTGCCTGCGGTGGTTTGAAAGACATTATTTCAGTGAGATCACTGCTTCACGCCGGAAAGTCTTGCGATCTCGGCTGCGTAATCCTCTTCCTTCTTCTCGATGCCCTCACCCTTTTCGTAAAGGTTGAAGGAAACGATCTTGATGTCGCCGCCAAGCTCCTTAGCGGTGTTCTTGGTGTAAGTGCCAACAGTCATGCTGTCTTCCTTAACGTAACCCTGCTCTACAAGGCATACGCGCTCGTAGAACTTGCCAAGACGGCCGGAAACGATCTTGTCCAGGATGTTGTCAGGCTTGTTTGCGTTCTTGGGATCGTTCTTCATCTGAGCGATCAGCACTGCCTTCTCCTCGGCAACAGCCTCAGCAGGAACATCTTCGATGTTCACGTACTGGGGAGGATTGCCTGCAGCGATCTGCAGAGCGATATTCTTTGCGAACTCAGCAAAGCCATCCTTATCAGCAACATTTGTCTCAAACTTTACGATAACACCGGTGGTGCCTGCGCCGTGAATGTAAGAGGAGGTGGTGCCCTCAACGATTACAAAACGACGAACGGTAAGGTTCTCCTTGATCACAGCGATCTTCTCGATCAGGGTCTTCTGAACGCTCTCCTCGGTGCCATTGAAATTGGCAGCCATCAGCTCCTCAAGAGAAGCGGGCTTCTTGTCAACGATGGTTTCAAGCAGACCTGCAACAAAATCCTTGAAATGGTCGCTCTTTGCAGCAAAGTCGGTTTCGGAGTTCACCTCAACCATAGCGGTAACGCCATTCTTGGAAAGGATGTCAACGCGGCCCTCGGCAGCCACACGGCCAGCCTTCTTTTCAGCGGTTGCAAGGCCCTTCTCGCGAAGGATCTTAACAGCCTTTTACACGTCGCACTCGGCCTCAACGAGAGCCTTCTTGCAGTTCATCATGCCAAGACCGGTCTTTGCACGCAGCTCGGCAACGTCTTTTGCAGTAATGTTAGCCATTTTTATATCTCCTTATACTGTTTAATTACTCTGCATCAGCCTCTGCAGCCTCTGCCTCTTCAGCAGCGGGAGCAGCGGTGTCCTCGCCCTGCTTGCCCTCGATAACGGCATCAGCAATAGCGGAGGAGATCAGCTTGATGGCGCGGATAGCGTCATCGTTGCCGGGGATGATATAATCAGCATCGTCGGGATCGCAGTTGGTGTCAACGATAGCGATTACCGGAATGCCAAGCTTCTTAGCCTCAAGCACAGCGTTGTGCTCCTTGTGGGGGTCAACGATGAATACAGCAGAGGGAAGGCTTTCCATGGTCTTGATACCGCCGTAGCTCTTCTCAAGATCAAAGATCTCCTTTTGCTTACCGATAACTTCCTTCTTGGTAAGAAGCTCGAAGGTGCCGTCCTCCTGCATCTTGGTCAGACTGTTCAGACGAGCAATGGACTTCTTGATGGTCTTGAAGTTGGTCATCATGCCGCCGGGCCAACGAACGTTAACGTAGTACATACCGCAACGGGTAGCCTCTTCCTTGATAGCCTCTGCGGCCTGCTTCTTGGTGCCTACGAACAGTACGGTACCGCCGTTTGCTGCAAGATCGCGAACGAAGTTGTAAGCTTCTTCAAACTTCTTCACCGTCTTCTGCAGGTCGATAATATAAATACCGTTGCGCTCGGTGAAGATGTACTCCTGCATCTTGGGGTTCCATCTTCTGGTGTGATGTCCGAAATGGACGCCTGCTTCAAGCAGCTGCTTAATAGAAATAACCGACATTTTTCATGTCCTCCTTTTGGTTTTTCCACCACGGAGCTTAGCGCCGCGACCGTTTCCGGCACCGACTGCGCCCCAACTCTCCGTGTGTGAATTTTTTGTCTTGCATACTCGCAAGCGGATAATATTATAACATAAAGATACGCGCAATGCAACACACATTTTACATCTTTACATTTTTTTTACATTTTGCGCAGAACCCGGCAAAAAACCGGGCTAAACCGCGGCGCGCAATTCCCTATTTTGCCCGATCAAAGCGCGGAAATGATCAATTTTCCATCTCTTGCGCTGATCTTGGCTGCGCTGATGCTGCGTTGCACGTCCGCAACGATCTTTTCGGCAAGCACGTCCTCAACGTGCGTTTGGATATAGCGGCGCATATTACGCGCGCCATATTTATGAGAATAGGATTCCTTTGCGATCACGGCAAGCGCGGCATCACTGCAGGATAGCTTGATGTGGCGTTCGGCAAGCGCTGCCTGCAGCTCGCCGATCATGATCCCTGCGATCCTTGCAAAGTCCCCTTCGTCCAAGGCGCGGAAGGTGATGACTTCGTCCACGCGATTGAGGAACTCGGGGCGCAGGAATTTGGAAAGTGCCTTTTCCGTGCGCGCATCCTCTATCTGAATCTCAGAGGTAGAGAAGCCCGCAAGCGCACCGTTTCGGTCGGATCCGGCATTGGTGGTCATGACCAGAACGGTATTTTCAAAATTGACGGTCTTTCCGTGTGCATCGGTGATGCGGCCATCGTCCAAAATTTGCAGTAAAACGTTCAGCACGTCAGGGTGTGCCTTTTCGATCTCGTCAAACAAAACCACCGAGTAGGGGCGGCGGCGGATCTTTTCGGTCAGCTGCCCGGCCTCGTCATACCCCACGTATCCGGGGGGCGCTCCGATGATACGGGACACCGAATGCTTCTCCATAAATTCAGACATATCTAGTCGTATCAGCGTTTCGGGAGAATCGAAAAGATCGGCAGCCAGCGTTTTGACAAGCTCGGTCTTTCCAACGCCGGTGGGGCCGGCAAAGATAAAGGAAACGGGCTTGCGCTTATAGGACACGCCGGCGCGATTTCGCTTGATGGCCTTGGCCACCGCCTCTACCGCCTTATCCTGACCGATGATGCGTTGCTTGAGGCGCGATTCAAGTCCGTTGATGCGCACAAACTCATTCTCACTGATATTGGCGGCCGGGATCCCCGTCCAGACCTCGATGACCTGCGCCAGCTCCTGCTCGGTCATCACGACCTTGCCGCAATCCGGCTCGATTCTGGCAAGACGCTCGGAGAGCTGCAGCTCCTTTGCCTTGATCTTGGCAAGCTGCTCGAATTTATGCTGCTCGTCTACCTTCTCATCCGCCTCAATTTGCTCTCGCTTCTCCTTTTCAAGCAACATTTGTTCTTTTATTTCGTAACTTTCGTTTAAAATGCTGCTATTAAGAGAAAGGTTTGCAGCGGCCTCGTCCAGAAGGTCGATTGCCTTATCCGGGAGATATCTATCGGTAATATAGCGCTCGGAAAGCACCACGGCGCGGCGCAGGACATCGTCGGGGATCTGCACGGAATGAAAGCTTTCGTAGTAATGCTTAATGCCCCGCAGCATCTCTACCGTATCGTCAAGCGAGGGCTCGTTTACGGTAACGGGCTGGAAGCGGCGCTCAAGCGCGGTGTCCTTTTCGATATATTTACGGTACTCGTTCAGGGTGGTCGCACCGATGATCTGAACCTCTCCGCGAGAGAGCGCGGGCTTTAAAATATTGGCCGCATTCACGCTTCCCTCCGAGTCGCCGGTGCCCACGATATTATGCACCTCGTCGATCACAAGAATGATATTTCCCGCCTCTGTAACCTCTTTGAGAAGCCCAAGAATTCTGGACTCAAATTGTCCTCTGAACTGCGTGCCTGCAACAAGCGCAGTAAGGTCAACAAGGTAGACCTCCTTGCCGCGCAGCTTGTAGGGGACGTTATTGTCGGCAATGCGCTGTGCCAGCGCTTCTGCGATCGTGGTCTTTCCAACGCCCGGCTCGCCGATCAGACAAGGATTGTTCTTTTGGCGGCGGCAAAGGATCTGGATCACGCGTGCCAGCTCGCGCTCGCGCCCCACGATCCGGTCAAGCTGACCCTGTGCTGCGCGCTTGGTGAGGTTGCGGCAAAAGGTATCCAAAAATTTTCTTTTCTTCTCCTTCGGGGCCTTTTCTGACTTTTTGTTATTCTCTTTTTTCAGCTCACCCGTATCCACGTTCGGCTCGTTCTCAGCGGGCGGATTTCCAAAAAGTCCACTCTCACGGAACAGCTTGGGGAAGTCAATAGCGGGGGCGCCGCCATCCTCGTTATCGTCATTATCACTGGGAAGTCCGCCCTGGATCAGGCCGTTGATCTCCTGCTCCAGATTTTCCATCTGCTCGGGCGTAATACCAAGCTTACCCATCACGTTGCCCATCATCTGATCGGTGGGCAGCCCCAGCTCACTTGCACAGCGAATGCACAGACCCTCCGTCTTTCGCTGACCGTTTTCCATTTTGGTAACAAAAACGGTTGCCACACGCTTGTGGCACTTGGAACACATGACCATTCTTATCTTATACCCTTTTCCCTTTCTTATAGCTCGTCAAAATGCAGGTACACCGCCTTATCCGGATAGATCACGCGCAAATGCGCGCCGTCGGTTGCAAAAATATCCGATGCACCCGCTTGTATCGTTGTTTCCTTCAGCGATCCCCCGTCTGCTGCAATGCTGCAAACGGCATCGCCCTTTAAAAGCACGGCCTTATCCTCCGAAAGCGCGGCGGCTCGCACGTCACCGTTGACCTGCAGCTCGTAGCGCAGCGCTCCCCTTTTATCCAGCACGATCACGCGATTTTCCGCGTTCAGGGCATCGCTTTGCACGCAAAGCAGCGCACCGCTTTCGTTAAAGTCGTAAGCGACCGGCACGCTGCCCTCAAAGCGTGCCTCATCCTTCCACTCACCGTCAAGATCCAGCACGCGCACGGCAGCGTCCGTCAACAGCGCCATATGGCGGTTATCCGTAAAGGAAAGTGCAAGTGCAAGCTCATTCTCGATCCGCACCTGAAAATCCACTTTTTCAATGCCGACCCGGTAAAGCTCCACCACACTCTGCTTTTTGCCGTCTGCTGAGGAAATGCCCGTGATCGCCACATATCTGCCATTGTCCGAAAGCGAAACGGCCGTGGTGGCGCTGGCGCGCCCAAAGCGCTGCATCAGCTTAAAATTCGCATCATAGATCAAAACCTGCGAGAGGTGCTGATCCGATGCCGTGATCAAGGCAAAATAGCCCGTATCCGAAACGGCAGCCCCATAGATGGGAAATTCCGTTTCGCCTCTGTAAAGCTTGGCATAAGCATTTGTTACGGTAAAGCTTTTGCCGCCAAAATCATAGCTGAGCAGATACTTGTGCGAAGCGACGGCACGGGGCTCCTTCAGGAAATCCGGTACGTCCAAAAGCCGTTCCCCGTCGGGGGAATAGATCTCGATCCCCCCACTTCCCACGTGTGCAACGCCGCCGCGATAGCTGAGCGTTTGGCTGCTGCCCTTGGTGTAGGTGTAGGAAACCGTTTGATAATCGGAAGGAACAAAGGAAGCCGCAGACTGCAGATCCTTGGCAAAGCAATACAGGCTGTCATAGCTGAATGCACGCGAGCAGGTGACAACAAACAGCACTGCAAACAGCGGCAGAACAAGCAGAAGCGCACGATAGGCCACGGTATACAAAGCGGAAATGCGCAGCCAATAGCTTTTCGGCGGTTCGCCTGCTTCCCTTTGCTGCGTATGCGGTTGGGACTGCGCCTGCACCAGCGCCTTAGTTTTTTCTTTTTCCTGCATACCGGGCCCTCCTTTCAAAAAATCAATTCTTATTCGTAAAACACCCGGTCCAGATACAGTCCGCAGGCCGGTGCGGTCTGTCCTGCCAGGCGCCTGTCACGCGAGGCAATGATCTGGGGGATCTGCTGTGGCTGTATGCGTCCCTGCGCAACGGCAACCAGCGTGCCCACCATAATTCTTACCATATTATATAAAAATCCATCGGCGCGCACGCGAAAGAAAATGCGCTCTCCCTCGCGCGTGACCTGTGCGCGCAGCACGGTACGAACGCCGTCCTGCTCCTTGGTATCCGCCCCGGCTGCGCGGAAGGCGGAAAAATCCTGCTTTCCCACAAAAAGAGAGGCTGCCTCTTGCATTTTTGCAAGTGCCTCGTTGCCGATCGGAACGGGGATGTGCCAGGCGCGATCCACAAAAAAGGGATCTCGCTCAGCTCCGTTATGGATAATATATTCGTACTCCTTGCTTACAACGCCATAGCGCGCGTGGAAATCTGTTGGCACCTCTCTGGCATCCAAGACAGCAATATCCTCCGGCAGATGCGCGTTCATCGCACGCGGTATGCGCTCTGTCGGAATGCTTTTGGGCAAGTGCTCCTCACCCTTTTTGCAAACCGTTGCACAAAAGCCGCGCGCGTGAACGCCACTGTCGGTGCGGCTGCAGCCCACGATATCGCAGGGATAGCCAAAAAGGGCCTTTGCGGCTTTATTCAGCATTTCCTGCACGGTAATGCCGTTTGGCTGCACCTGATAGCCGCAATAGGCGGTTCCCTTATACGCAACCGTTAAAAGTATTTTTGTATCCATCGCACCCTCACAGCGTATAGCCGATCGCAAGATAGTTGAGGTACAGGATCCCGGCGCCAAAGCCGATCATCAGCAAAAGCGCGACGAAATCGCGGAAATGCAGGTGCGGCACAGTCATCTTGGTGCGCCCCGATCCACCGCGATAGCAGCGACACTCCATAGCGGTCGCCAACTCCTCGGCACGGCGGAACGCTGATACGAACAACGGGATCAGGATCGGGATCAGTGCCTTGGCGCGCTTCACCAGCCCACCGTGTGCAAAATCCACACCGCGCGCCTTTTGCGCGTTCATGATCTTCCCCGTTTCCTCAGAAAGCAGTGGGATAAAGCGCAGCGCAATGGTCATCATCATGGCAAACTCATGCACCGGCAAGCGGAAGATACGCAGGGGCTTTAAAAGCGACTCCAACGCGTCCGTCAAGGCAATGGGAGTCGTAGTATAGGTCAAAAACAGGCTTGTAGTCAGGATCAGTATCACGATGCGCACAAGCATGAACACGGCGCTGTAAATACCCTCCGTATAGATAGAAAGCCGCCACAGCTGCCAGAGCGGCGCGCCCTCGCCCTTTGTGAAAAACAGGTTGAGCAGGGCTGTAAAGCACATAATAAACAGGATCGGCCGAATGCCGCGCAGCACCACGCGAAGCGGAATGCGGCTGAGGAGGATGAGTAAAAGAGATGATAGCGCCAGCGCCGCAAACGCCAGCACGTTTTTGCAAAGAAAGGTGCTAACGATATACAGCACGGTCAATATCACCTTCATCCGCGCATCCAGCCGATGCATCGGCGACTCGGTGGGATAATATTGTCCCAAAGCAATGTTTTTCATTTTCGTTTCCTTTACTGAAAATGCGGTTTCAGGGCGGCGAGCGCTGCCTCTACGGTGTAAATTCCCTGCGGGAGCTCGATACCGCGCTCGCGAAGGCGCAGGGCAAGATGCGTGATCTGCGGCACGTCAAGGCCCACGGACTCCAGCTCGCTCTCGTGTGCAAAGACCTCGTCGCGCGAGCCGCAAAGAAAGACCTTGGCGTGCGCCATTACTACGATATCGTCGCAGTAGGCTGCCATATCCTCCATGCTGTGGCTGACAATGATCACGGTAGCGCCCGTGTGGGCGGCATAATTGCGAATGGCGCCAAGGATGGTATCGCGCCCGCGCGGATCCAGCCCCGCAGCAGGCTCGTCAAGCACAAGCACCTCGGGGCGCATTGCCATAATTCCCGCGATCGCTGCGCGGCGCTTTTGTCCGCCGGAAAGATCAAAGGGTGATTTGTCAAGATCGGCGGGTGAAAGCCCCACCAGCTCTGCTGCCTCTGCAACGCGCGCGGAGATCTCCTCCTCGGGCAGCCCCATATTACGCGGACCAAAGGCAATGTCCTCGCACACGCTCTCCTCAAAAAGCTGATACTCGGGATATTGCATCACAAGCCCTACGCGAAAACGGATCTCGCGCATCTTCTTCGGCTGCTCCCAAATGTCAACGCCATCTAACAGGATGCGCCCCTCTGTGGGCTTTTCCAGGCCGTTGAACAGCTGCACCATAGTGGACTTACCGGAGCCGGTATGCCCGATGATGCCCGTGATGCTGCCCTCGCGCACCGTGAGATTGACGTCGTCAAGCGCCTTGATCTCAAAGGGCGTGCCTGGCTCGTAAATATAAGAAACGTGTTCAAGCGTTACGGTTGCCATTTTTCTCCTCCAATGCGCGCAGGATCATATCGGCGCATTCCTCGGTCGTGATCGGCTCGCCCTGCACGGCGATCCCGTTTTTGCGCAGCTCGTGTACAAGGGCCGTGCATTGCGGCACGTCAAGCCCCACGCGCGCAAGCTCGTCGGCGCGTGCAAACACCTCTGCGGGGGTGCCGTCCATCAAAAGCTTGCCGTCATCCAGCACGATCACGCGGTCGGCACGGGCTGCCTCGCTCATATAGTGCGTGATGGTCAGCACGGTGATCCCCTGCTCGCGGTTCAGCTTTTCAAAGGTTTCGATCACCTCGCGCCGCCCCAGGGGGTCAAGCATCGCCGTAGACTCGTCAAAGATCATACAGCTTGGCATCATGGCAATGATGCCCGCGATCGCCACGCGCTGCTTTTGTCCGCCGGAAAGGCGGTGCGGCTCGTGTCTTGCATAGCGGCTCATACCAACGATCTCCAGCGCCTCGTCAACGCGGCGACGGATCTCGTCGCTTGGAACGCCGAGATTTTCGGGGCCGAAGGCCACGTCATCCTCTACAATGGTGGCAACAAGCTGGTTATCCGGGTTTTGAAACACCATTCCCACCTCGCGCCGCAGCTCAAAGATGTCGTCCTCGGTAAGCTCGGGCGAGGTCAGATCCTTCCCCGCCACGATCAGCTCTCCCGCATCCGGCTCCAGGATCATATTGATCAGCTTTGCAAAGGTGGATTTTCCCGAGCCGTTGTGCCCGAGGATCGCGACGTATTCCCCTTTTTGAATATCCAGTGAAAGACCGCGCAGGACCGGAACGGCCGGCGCGCCCTCCTCCTGATAAGTATAATACAGATCCTTTGCGTGAATAAATGCTTGCTCCATATTGCTCCTCACAGCTTCATTTCCCAGCGTGCGCTGGCACCGGCAGGCAAAGCGGCACCCGTTTGTTTTACGGGAATGCCAAGCTCACCTGCGGTGCAAGTGCCGCCGTATCTGCTTTTTACGTGCAGCTCCAGAATATAACTCATCGCCAAGGGGGAAAGGCCCGTGGTGTAAGAGTTGATCAGGAAAAACAAGGGCTCGGGCGAGAGGAGCTTGGCGGTCAGCGCCACCAGCTCGTCAACGCAGTCCTCGATCTTCCACACCTCGCCCGACGGGCCACGCCCATAGGAAGGGGGATCCATGATCACGGCATCATAAAAATGGCCGCGCTTGATCTCGCGCTCCACAAATTTTTTGCAATCGTCAACAATGTAACGGATCGGAGCCTCGGCAAGGCCGGAAAGTCTGGCATTTTCCTTGGCCTGCGCCACCATATTCTTGGCGGCATCCACGTGGACCACGCTTGCCCCTGCCTTAGCGGCGGCAATGGTGGCTCCGCCCGTATAGGCAAACAGGTTCAGCACTTTGATGGGGCGGCCTGCGGTACGGATCTTTTCAGAAAACCAGTCCCAGTTTGCGGCCTGCTCAGGGAAAAGACCCGTGTGCTTAAAGCCCATCGGCTTGATGAGGAAGGTCAGCTCACCGTATTTGATATGCCACTGATCGGGCAGGCGACTTTGCTTCCATCCTCCCCCGCCCGCCGAGGAACGGCGATAGGTGGCATCCGGCTTTTTCCAGGCAGGGTGCTTGGCTGCGCCGCGCCACAGGATCTGCGGATCGGGGCGCACCAAAATATATTTTCCCCAACGCTCCAGGCGCTCGCCGTCAGAGGCATCGAGTAATTCGTAATCCTTCCAGTTATCACAGCTCCACACGGTAATCTCTCCTCATCGGTTGTAAAATTGTGCCAGGCGCGACCCACCGCAGTGTCCGTGACACACGGCAATCGCCAGGGCATCGGCGGTATCGTCGGGCTTTGGGGGGGATTTCAGCCCCAGAAGATGCGTGACCATGGCAATGACCTGCCTTTTTTCAGCCTTGCCGTAGCCCACAACGGCTTGCTTGACCTGCATCGGGGTATACTCCGAGATCTTCAGACCCTTTTGCTCGCCGCAAAGTAGGATGATCCCCCTTGCCTCCGCCACACGGATACCGGTCGTGACGTTGGTGTTGAAGAACAGCTCCTCCACCGCCATTTCCGCGGGGTTAAAATGATCGATGATCGCGCAAAGCTCCTTGTAGATCATCGCAAGGCGCTCCTCTGTGCGTGTGCCTGCAGGCGTGTGGATCGAGCCGTAGCCCAAGGTCTTGAAACGGCCGCCGCAGCAATCCACCACGCCCCACCCCACAATGGCAAGGCCGGGGTCTATACCAAGAATGACCATTTTTCCCCTTTCTTCGTGCAGCAAACACTGCGCGAGCATAATTTAACATCATACATTATACCACAAAATTCCGCGCTCGTCAAATAAATTCTTATAAAATAAAAATATATTTTATATTTACATAATTTTGAATTTATGTTATAATATAAAGCGACATCAAAAACAAAGCGAGGCAACCATGCAGATCATCAAACTGACCCCCGACACCGTGGTAGAGCTGAAAAAGCTGCATCCCTGCGGCACGCGCCGTTTTCGCATCCTGCGCGTTGGCAGCATTTGCCGCGTGATCTGCCTTGGATGCGGGCGGGATATGGACATTGATCGCATCAAGCTGGAAAAGGCGATCAAGCACATCGAGCAGCCACAAGAAAACGCTTAACACAAGGAGCCGCCATGTTTTATTTTATTCAAGGGCCCGTTGCCCTTTTGCGCCCCACCTTTGCCGTGATCAATGCCGGCGGCGTTGGCTATAAGCTGACGATCAGCGAGCGCACCTATCAGTTCCTTTGCGCAAACGGCGAAAAGGAAGCAAAGCTTTATACCCATCTTGCCGTGCGCGAGGACGGCGTTGAGCTGTTCGGCTTTCAAAACGAGGCCGAGCTTGACGCCTTTTTGCTGCTGACAAGCGTTTCGGGCGTTGGCCCCAAGGCCGCTATCTCGATCTTGTCGCAATTTACCCCTGATCAATTTATTTTTGCCGTTTGCACCGAGGATAAAAAGGCGATCGCCAAGGCCAACGGTATTGGCCCAAAGATCGCAGCGCGCATTATTTTAGAGCTGCACGACAAGCTTGCCACCGGCGCAGCCCTTCCCTCCTTTCCGACCGATGCAGCATCCCCCCTGCAAATGCCCACAGCCCCCACCGCCACCTCTGCCCTGCGCGATGCACAAGAGGCGCTTCTGGTGCTGGGCTACAACCGCACCGAGGTGCTTTCTGCCCTGCAGGGCATAGATACCGCCGCCATGAGCTCTGAGGATATCATCCGTGCGGCGCTGAAAAAGCTGATGTAACAGGAGGTAGACGCTATGGATTTTATGTCAATGTCAAACACACCCGAATTTGATTTTGAAAGCCGCATCATGTCCACCTCCGAAACGCGTGAGGATACCGAGCCGGATATCAACCTGCGCCCCAAAGCGCTGACCGATTATATCGGTCAGGACAAGGCAAAGGAAAACCTGAAGGTCTATATCGATGCCGCAAAAAAGCGCGGCGATCCCCTGGATCACGTGCTGCTTTACGGCCCTC
Source organism: Eubacteriales bacterium (assembly GCA_045580065.1). Taxonomy (GTDB): domain Bacteria; phylum Bacillota; class Clostridia; order Oscillospirales; family CAG-272; genus Firm-07. Next base: position 2,821 of record JAZNNA010000146.1, on the reverse strand, counting down.
CCGGCCTTGGCAAGACCACACTTTCCAATATCATTGCAAACGAGATGGGCGTCAATATCCGCGTGACCTCCGGCCCCGCCATTGAAAAGCAGGGTGACCTCGTGGCGCTGCTGACAAACCTTTCCGAGGGGGACGTGCTGTTTATCGACGAGATCCACCGCCTTTCCCGCGCCGTGGAGGAGGTGCTTTACCCTGCCATGGAGGACTATGCCATCGATATCATCATCGGCAAGGGTCCCTCGGCACGCAGCATCCGCTTTGAGCTGCCCAAATTTACGCTTGTCGGCGCCACCACGCGCGCCGGCCAGCTCAGCACCCCCTTGCGCGACCGCTTTGGCGTGCTGTTAAAGCTTGAGCTCTACTCCCCCGAGGAGCTTGCCACCATCGTGCGCCGCAGCGCGGATATCCTTTCCCTTCCCATTTCCGATGACGGCGCGATCGAGATTGCCTCGCGCTCGCGCGGAACGCCCCGTATCGCTAACCGCCTTCTCAAGCGCGTGCGCGACTTTGCACAGGTCAAGGGCGACGGCGCCATCACCTCTGAGATCGCAAATTTTGCCCTGCAGCAGCTGGAGATCGACGAGTTGGGTCTTGACTCGATCGACCGCCATATGCTCAGCACCATCATCAAGTTTTACGACGGTGGCCCCGTTGGGCTTGAAACGCTTGCCGCCACCATCGGTGAGGAAGCCATCACGCTTGAGGACGTCTACGAGCCTTATCTGATGCAGATCGGCTTTCTTTCCCGCACGCCGCGCGGGCGCTGCGTCACCCGCCGCGCTTACGAGCATCTTGGCATCCCCTACCACAATATCACCAAAAACGGTGATCAACTGAACTTTTTCGACACCGAGCAAAAATAAACTAAGCCCATAGCCTTAAGGCTATGGGCTTTTCTTTGCAAGATCATTATCCGGTCGGCTCCAGAACGCGGAGCTGAGTGTCGTCACAGCGCTCGCACTTAAAGGTGAGAGAGCCCTGTTGAGCAGGGCCGGGAGCAACGATGTTGGTGGGCAGTCCGTAGGAGTGACCAAGTGGGTCGAGCAGATCGGAGATCCCCTCGTCACATACAACGCATCTGTAGTTCATCGCACCCTCCTCGGTGCAGGTGGGCAGGACGACCTCGGGCTTGGAGAACTGGTGACCGGTGGATTTGATGACAACTGTCACCTGATGGTCACAATCCTGGCACTTATAGGTTTCGCTGCCGTCCTTGACGCAGGTGGCCTTTACGGTCAGGGCCTCGTCAATGACCATATCGTGGGTAAGATGCTTGTCCTTATTGCAGGAAACAAGCGACGAGCAAAGCATCGCGGCAAGCAGCAGCGTAAGTACTGCATAAAACAAGATCTTTTTCATAATTTCCTCCGTTTTGGTTGGATTTTGTTCTATTATAGCACATTTCCCTGCTTTGTGCAAGCATTTCAAAAAAAGAAGGGGGAAAATCCCCCTTTTCATAAGCAAAACGGAAAACCAAACAGCGCGTGGCGCAGCTGCTCGTATACCGCAACGCGATCGCGCGGCACGCCGCCCGCACCCTTTGGATCAACAGAAAGTGTATAGGCAGGGCGATGAAGCTCACGGATGCACCACTCGCCGATCCCTCCTTCCGGCTTCAAGCTTTCAGGCGAGGTCAAACGAATACCGGAAAGGCGCGCGAGTGAGCGCCCTGCCGCCATAGATTTTGCGCTCAGATGATCTGCGCAGCAGCAATTGATCTGTGCGGTGCCGGCCTGCAGGCAAAGTACGCCGATCAGATCCTGCTGGCGCAGGCGCAAAAAGCGGCAAAGCGCCGAGATCTCCGGCTCGGATTCGGGATGCTCTCCACCATAGCCGCTTGCGGCCCCGTTCAAAAGCCCTTCCCTTTGCTCCTTTTCCTTGTGCGAGAAAAAGCCCGCCTTAAAATTGTGCCGCAGGTCCACGCCGCGTGCATTCGCCTCCCAGGCCGAAAAATCCGCGCCGTTTGCGCCGTTCATTTGCAAAACGCGCGCTCGCATCGGATGATCTGCAGCAATGCCGTGCGCGGCGTATTCTATCCCATCCGGGTTCAGCATCGGGATCACACAAACGCGGCGTACCGAGTGGAAGTATTCCATCGACACGCCGTAAAGCGTTGCCCGCCTTGCAAGCGATGTAAAATAGTCGCGCAAGAACTGCACAAGAACGTCCGTAGTGATCGCGTGCGTGCCGCACACGCCCCCAACGTACACAACGGTGCGCACGCCCTGCCCCAGGCTGACGATCGGGATCTCCTTGCCAAGGATCGAGCGCGTCAGCACCGAAATCTCTGCATTTTGCTCTCTTTGCATCTGCTCGATCGCCCGGCACAGCTGTTGATGGTCGGTTATTTGCATTCTTTTCACCTCGTTTTTTCTATATCCTATGACAGTGGGAAAAAGATTATGCAAAATTTTATGCAAAAAATTTGCTTTTCACAAAAAAGCATGGTATAATAAGATGATCCACAGCCGCGCGGCTGCTTGAAAGGAGAGCCTATGGAAAAACCCGCATTGCGCCTGCCCGCACTGATCGTTTACGGCATTTATGCCCTTTACGGCCTTGTGCTGGCACCGCTTTATACTTATCTGATCAATGATATCGTGCTGACCGCCACCGTCTGGCTGGATGCGGTAGACCTGCTTTTGCAGTACGCTGAAATACTGGGCTTTGCCGCCCTGCTTGGCTTTTTGATCCAAAGCGTATACCGCCACGGGCTGAAGGGCGCAAGGCCGATGTATGCGCTCTGCCTCGGCGCGCTTGCCTTTAAATACGTTGCAGCCATTCTCTCGCTTTCCTTTCTGGTGGGCGCACTTGACCTGAC
>JAZNNA010000145.1:0-9929 GCA_045580065.1 Eubacteriales bacterium | reverse complement strand
CGCGCTTCTGTTGGAGGTGGCGTAGCCAACAGTCACGGGTGCCTCAAAGCCGGGAACAAGGCGCCTGAAGGAATTGGTGCTGGGGTTGGTGATGGCGCACAGAGAGGCAATGTGTTTCAGAATACCGCCCATGAAATAGTGGGCAGTTTCGCTGAGGTGAGAATAGCCGTTATCGTCGGAGAATACCGGCACGCCATCCTTGAAAAGGATCATATGCACATGCATACCGCTGCCTGCCTCGCCGTAGATGGGCTTGGGCATAAAGGTGGCACTCTTGCCGTACTTCAGGGCGGTGTTGTGGATGATATATTTGATCATCATGGTGGCGTCTGCCATATGCACCACCTCACCCAGCTGCGGCTCGATCTCAAACTGCCCGGAGGCGGCTACCTCGGGGTGATGGTAGTTGATCTCAATGCCGGCATCCTTCATATGCAGGCACATTTCGCTGCGGCACTCGTAGGAGATATCAAAGGGCTTTGCAATGTGATAGTTCTTCTGCTTGGGAACCACAACGCCCTTGCCCTCGGTGGCGCTGTTCCAGTAGGACTGCTTGGCGTCCATAGAAACACCGATCGAGTTGCCCTGTACCTCCCAGCCGATATCGTCAAAGAGGTAGAACTCAAACTCGGGCAGGATCTTCATCGTATCTGCCACGCCGGTATCCTTCATATACTGCACGGCGGCACGGATGATATTGCGGGGGTACTGGGGCAGGGGACGATTTTCGGGATAGTCGATGATCATAGCGTTGCCGCTCATCGTCAGGGTCGGGATCTCGCAGAAGGGGTCGATCATTGCGGTGTCGGGATCGGGGATAAACACCATGTCGCTTTTTTCCACCACGGCATAGCCGTAGTTGGAGGCAGCAAAGCCGATGCCGCTTTTCATCGTGTCCTCAGAAAAATTTTCGGCGGGGATGGTCACGTGGCGATACTGCCCGTTGATGTCAACCATCTTAAAATCCACCATTTTGATGTCGTTTTCCTTGATCAGCTTCAAGATATCCTGAACGCTCTTTGCCATATTATACCTCTTTCTCATATGAAATCGGCGTAGCCATACGCCGTACTGTCAAATGCTATTATACCATATTTATACAAAAAAATCAACGCTGCACAAAAAATTCTTGCATATGCGCGTTATTTTTTCGGCGCATAATCCCCGGGGCGCTTGCCCGTGACCTGCAAAAACGCTTTATAAAAGTTAGATGAGCTTGAAAATCCGCACGCCTCGGCGATCTCCAGCTTTGTCATTTCCGTGCCCTTCAGCATCTCCACCGCCTTTTCCACGCGCTTGATGGTGATGTACTCCCACGGCGAAACACCGTTGAGCCGCTTGAACACCGCCGAAAAATAGGTGGGCGTCATGCAGGCGATATCCGCAAGCTCGCGCAAGGAGAGGTGCTTGTCCAGATTTTGCTGGATATGGTCGATCGCATGGCGCATGCTGCGCGTTTGCGACGAGGGTGCGCTGACAGCCCGCCGCGCATCGGTACAGGGATAATCGCGTATCATCTGCGCCAGGATCGAAAACAGCAAATATTTGGCAGTCACGGCACAGCAGCTCTGCTGCAGGCGCAGCTCCTGCTCCAGCTGCTGCAGCATCCCCCGCAGCTTGCCGCTTTGGTCTGCAAAAAGATTTTGAAAGCTGCTGCTGCGCGCGGCAAAGAGGGAAAGCAGCTCGGCGGTGTCGCTGTTCTCCCACAAAAGGCGCGGCTCAAAATGGATGTTCAAAAGATCCATCTCGCTTGTCACCTCTGTGATGCAGTGCGCCTCGTTGCTGCCAAACAAAAACACGTTTCCTGCGGCAAAGGCATATTCCTTGCCGTGTACGGCATAGGTGCCACTGCCCGCAAAAAACACAGAAAGCTCACATTCGGTGTGGTGATGCTCGCGATAGTCGCGCCGTTGCGGTGATAGAATAGAATGATAGGATTTTATGATGACCCTGCCATACTCGTCGGTCAGCGTGTGTTCTGCGGTGCGCATGCCGAAGCCCTCCTTTTTTAATATCGTAAAATAGTGGAGAAAAAACACAAAATGGTGGTTGAGATGCAGACATGGGGTGTGCTATAATGATTTTAACACAAAAAGAACTACAAGTCAAGGAGAAAGAAAATGGAGAAAGGTATTTACGATCAAATTTCCGAAAACGTCAACGTTTGCTCCAATCCGTCTGAACTGAAAATAACGGATATTCGCGTGGCAAACATCACCGGTGCGCCCAAACACTGCCCCCTGATCAAGGTCTACACCAACCAGGGTCTTGTCGGCTATGGCGAGGTGCGCGATGCATCCAGCGCCACTTATGCGCTGATGCTCAAATCCCGCCTGGTTGGCGAAAACCCCTGCAATGTAGACAAGCTCTTCCGCCGCATCAAGCAGTTCGGCGGTCCCTCCCGTCAGGGTGGCGGCGTTTCCGGCATCGAGCTGGCTCTCTGGGACCTTGCCGGCAAGGCTTGGGGGGTTCCCGTATGGCAGATGCTGGGCGGCAAGTTCCGCGATAAGGTGCGCGTTTACGGCGACACCGACGTGGACGGCAAGCACACCGGCACCGATATGGGCAAGGCGATCCAAAAGCGCATCGACATGGGCTTTTCCATTGTTAAGATGGACCTTGGCATCGAGCTGCTTTATGACGAGCCCGGCACTCTCAATGCCCCTCTTGGCATGTTAGAGGAGATGCAGAAGTATTCCATGAAGGCGATCCAGCACCAAAGCGGCTCGATCGACATGGATATGATGCTTGGCAAGAACTATGAGGTGTTCACAATCCCGCACTACGCAACCGGCATCCGCATCACCGAAAAGGGCTTGGATATGCTTGAGGATTACGTTAAGCAGGTGCGCGACGTGGTGGGCTACGAGGTTCCGCTTGCCATCGACCACTTCGGCCACGTGGCGATCGAGGACTGCATCAAGTTTGCAAAGCGCCTGGAAAAATACAATATCGCCTGGTTGGAGGATATCCAGCCCTGGCACCTCACCGACCACTACGTGCGCATTGCGGAAAACTGCAACGTGCCGCTTGCCACCGGCGAGGATATCTACCTTGCAAAGAACTTCCGCCCCCTGATGGAAAAGCACGGCGTATCGCTTGTGCATCCCGACCTGCTTTCGATCGGCGGCATTCTGGAAACCAAAAAGCTGGGCGATATGTGCGAGGAATACGGCGTAGCTATGGCGATTCATATGGCAGAAAGCCCCATCGCCTGCATGGCAGCCGTGCATACCGCCGCCGCTATCCAGAACGTGATGGCAGTTGAATTCCACTCTGTGGATATTCCTTGGTGGAACGACCTTGCCAACGGCATTGCCAACCCCTTGTTCAAAAACGGCTTTGTCGAGGTGCCCAATACCCCCGGTCTTGGCATCGAGTCGCTCAACGAAGAGCTGATCGCACAGCATATGCATCCTAAGTATCCCGGCCAGTGGGAGCCTACCACCGAGTGGGATAAGGAATGGGCTAACGACCGCGAGTGGAGCTGATCTTATGAGCCTTAAAATTCGTTGGATCGGGCAAAGCGGTTATCTGCTTTCAAACGGCAAGAACACGCTTTGTATCGACCCCTATCTTTCTAACGTGGTGGATCGCGTGGCGGGCAGAGGGCGCATGGTAAAGGCGCCCTTTACCCCCGGCGAGTTGCAGTGTGACGCGGTGATCTGCACGCACGATCATCTGGACCACGTGGATACTGATGCCATCCCCGATATGAAAAAAGAGGGCATGCTTTTCCTCGCCCCCACGCACGCCGAGCCTACCTTGTGCAGCTGTGGAGTTACGCAGTACCAACCCTTTGACGAGGGTACGGTATGCCGCGTTGGTGAGTTTGAGCTGACTGCCGTCTATGCACATCACAGCGTGCCCGCTGTGGGGGTGCTTGTCAAATATGATGGGCTGACGCTCTATTTTTCGGGGGATACCGAGTATCACGAACGCCTGGAGGCGCTGGCAGATGCAGGCATTGACGTGATGTTCATCTGCATCAACGGCAGACTGGGCAATATGAACGTGCAGGAGGCCGTTAAGCTGACAAGGATCATCGCACCGCGCCTTGGCGTGCCCACGCACTACGGTATGTTTGAAAGCAATACCGAGGATCCTGCCAAGTATACCTCTTGCCTGAAAAACTCCTTTGAGATGGAGTATGACAAAGAATATTCTGTAGAGGAGATGTTGAAAAATGTTTGATCTGACGGGAAAAACCGCGCTTGTCACGGGTGCCACACAGGGCATCGGCAAGGAGATCGCGCGTGTGCTGGCAGCACACGGTGCTAAGGTGTTTGTGGCAGGCGTTTCCTCGCTCGAAAAGTGCCGCGCAGCCAGTGCTGATATCCCAAACTCCACCCCCGTTATAGCGGACCTGTTAAAAGAGGACGTTGCCGAAACGCTTTACGAGCAGACCGGTGACGTGGATATCCTTGTGCTGAATGCATCGATCCAATATAAAGAGCAGTGGGATGCCTTCAGCACAGAGCAGTACGATGACATGATGAACTGCAATTTGCGCGCAAGCTATCTTTTGATCAAAAAATACGTGGACGGTATGAAAAAGCGTGGCTTTGGTCGCATCGTAACGCTGGGCACGGTCAACCAGTATAATCAGCACCCCGAGCTATCTCTTTATGCCGTTACCAAGGCGGCACAGCACAAGTTGGTGAAAAACATTGCCAAGCAGCTTGCCCCCTTCGGTGTTACCGTCAATAATGTGGCGCCCGGCGCCATCGAAACTCCCCGCAACGCCGCAGTTTACGAGGATCCGGCACAAAGGGCTGCAGTAGAAGCTATGATCCCTGCCGGTCGCTTTGGATCGCCCGCTGACGTTGCCCCCGCCGTGCTGCTGCTTTGCTCAAACGAGGGCGCATATATCACCGGCAGCGAGATCCTGATCGACGGTGGCTTATCACTAAAATAAAAAGGAGATAAAAAATGCATTTCAACGATAGAGAAGAAATTATTGCTCTCACCCCGATGTGGAAGGGCGAGCGTCTGCCCGATGGCAGACCCAAGGTAGACGAAAAGTACTTAAAGGCTCTGCGTACCCTCACACTGGAGGAGGTTTGGAAGCCGATCTTTGTCAAGGGCTATGAGAGCCAGTTTGAGGGCAGATTGCAGACCCTGCACAACGACGGCAGAAAGCTGATCGGCAGAGCTGTTACCGCCACCTATTGCCCCTACCGCCCGGACCTGGATGCCTTTACCAAGGATCTTGGCAGAAGCGAGGGGAGAACCGGCACCTACAACCAGTGGGTGATCGACAACCTAATGGAATATGACGTGCCCGTTATTGATATGTACGATAAGATCTACAAGGGCACCTTCCTTGGCGGTAACCTGACAACTGCCCTGAAGAACAAGACCAAAAATGAGAACGGCGGCGCCGTGATCTGGGGCGGCGTGCGCGATACCGAGCAGATGCATAAGGTGGAGAATACGCAGGTCTATTTCCGCGGCATTGACCCCACCCCCATCCGCGATTTCATCATGACCGGCTATAACACAACCACCCGCATCGGCAACGCCGTGTGCCTGCCCGGTGACGTGGTGTTCGGTGCGGGCGGCGGTGTGCTGTTCATTCCTTCTCATCTTGTGGAGGAGGTGGTTGGCGGTGCTGCAAAAACGCAGGTGAAGGATCTGTTTGGCTTTGAGATGATCAGCCAGAACAAGTTCACCACCGCGCAGATCGACAAAAACACCTGGACCAAGGAAATGCTTGACCTCCTGATGGAGTTTATCGAAAACGACGACCGTGCCGCCGATTACCGCGGGCTTGACTGGTCGCAGGAGTACGACTACGCCATCAACGGCGACCCGAGCGACACCCAGTCTGCGCTGTGAAATTATGAGGATCTGCTTTCAAAACGCGCAAAGCCTGTGGGGAGGTATACAGCTTTTGCAAGAGGAGCTGGGGATCACCCCGGCAGCTCCCGGTGAGGCGGAGCTTACCGTTTGCGTCACGGAAACTGAAAAAAGTGCCTTGACGGTATCGCTTTCCGGCAAAAATGCCACAATCACCTATGGCGGCGGCAAAGCGCGCTTTTTCCGCGCGCTTGCCACGCTGATGCGTTGGATCTCGCACGGCAAAACGCAAAAAACGCTGAGCGAGACGCCAACCTTTTTGAAAAACGGCGCCATGCCCGACGTGTCGCGCAATGCCGTGCTGACGGTGGAAGCAAACAAGCTTTTGCTGCGCAAAATGGCGATGATGGGCATGAATATGTATATGCTGTATACAGAGGATACCTACGACGTCGAGGGACGCCCCTATTTCGGGTATCTGCGCGCCCGCTATACGGCGGACGAGCTGCGCGAGATCGATGCTTATGCCGATGCCCTGGGGATCGAGGTGGTTCCTTGCGTGCAGATGCTGGGGCACCTTGCTACGCACCTGCATTGGGATGCCGCTGCCCCCTACCGCGACACGCAAGCCGTGATGCTTGCAGGTGCGGAGGAGACCTATCGCTTGCTTGAGGATATCTTCAAAACGATGGCAGCCTGCCTGAAAAGCCGTCGCATCCACGTGGGTATGGACGAGGCATTTGACCTTGGCAGAGGTGCTTCTATCGACAAGTTTGGCTATCGTGACCGTCACGAGATCTTTTTTGCGCATTTAAAGCGCGTGATCGAGCTTTCAAAGGCATACGGCTATGAGCCAATGATGTGGAGCGACATGTTCTTCCGTATGGAGGGTGAGCAGCTGCCGGGGTATATCGACTATGACCGCCGTGTGCAATTCACCGACGAGATCAAGGCGCTGGTGCCCGAGGGGATCCGTCAGGTCTTTTGGGATTACTATAACGATGATGAGGCTTTCTATGCCGAAAACATCGACAAGCACAACACCTACCTTGGTGGAAACGTGATGTTTGCGGGTGGCGTGTGGCTGTGGAGCGGACATTGCCCCCACTATCAGCGCTCGCTGCGCAACACCGTTCCTGCGCTTGAGGCATGCCGCAAAAAGGGCGTTGGCGAGGTGCTTGCCACGCTTTGGACAAACGGCTCGGAATCCAGCCTTCTGATGGCGCTGCCCGGGCTTTGCTGGTATGCCGATTATGACTATAAGGGCTACTTTGACGAGGACTCGGTGCGCGAGCTTTTCGCCTTTACCTGCGGTGCTGATTACGACGAGCTGATGAAGTGCAGCCTGCCCGAAACACCGGACGGCGGCGATATGGAAGCGGCGCGCGTGATTTTTTACAATGATCCGATGCTTGGCATGATCGACAAGCACTTGGAGGGGCTGGATACCGTTTCCTATTACAGGGACGTGACCGCACAGCTGCGCGCATGCCAAAAGGAGAAGGGGATCTTCGCCGCCTCGTTTGAGGTCATTGTTAAATTCAGCGACTATCTGGAAAACAAGGCAAACTTTGGCGTGCGCTTGCGCGAGGCATACCTTGCGGGCGACCGCGAAGCACTGCAAAAAATGGCACAGGAGTGCGACGTGGCAAGGGAAAAGCTTGCGGCACTGCGCCTTTGCCACCGCAAAATGTGGCACCAGATCTATAAGCCCATCGGCTGGGATGCGCAGGACATCCGCTACGGCGCAATGCTGGCGCGCTTTGACAGCGTCAAATGGCGCATCTTGTCTTACTTGAACGGCGAGGTGGACCGCCTTGACGAGCTGGAGGAAAAAAGGCTGCGCTTTGATGCAGCTCCCGACGATGCCCCCCGCTTTGTCGAGCAATTTTTCTGGAAGCGCTTCCTCTCCGTCGCAACTGCCAGCACCTTGCAATACTAAGTCTTAAATACAAAAAGCCACCCCAGGTGGGGTGCCTTTTTGTGCTTATCCCGCCCCCTCGGGGGCGGGATGCGTGTTGATCCAGTCACACAGATCCGTGACATTCAAATCTGCACAAGCAGTGTTGAAATCATCAGCGCTTTCAAACGGACCATATATCTCATCGGTAGTCATATCCACAAGATAATATGCCGCTTGTTCAAAATCCATTTCAAAGATTTCGTCCTTCATTATATTACCGGGGACATTCAGCCTTCGAACTGCTACAAAATTTTCATTATAGCAAAAACAAGTAATGTAGTTTTCTACGACAGTTGAATAAACCTCTACTTTATAATTCGGATTTTGCTTGCCAAGTTGTATTGTTCTGCCATTTAATCTAAGTATAGCATAATCATCAGATACATGATATATCCAATCTCCGGTGGGATTAAAGCCGCTGGTAGAAAGCAGCACAAAAAGTGCCAGAGATCCGCTGCAAGAAGAAAGCAACACACAAAGTGTTATCAGCAAAAGCAAAAAAGAGAGCAATCTTTTTGAATTAAACAGAGTTTTGTTCATGATTTTCTCCATTCGTTTTTTATCTTAAAAGTATTGGCTTTGTTCTTGTGTTTTTGCTGTGAAATAGTGAGATATCGTTGCAGGGCAAAGATGTTATCATTGGTTTTATTCTTGCTTTCCCAGAGCCCATTCCAAGGCGTTCTGGATATGAAGATCCCACCATTTCCACGAGTGGTCACCCTCAGATTCCCGAAAAACATGCGGGATCTCAAGCTCACTCAAATGCTGGTCAAACAGGCGGTTGACGTGGATCAGCGAATCCTCAAGCCCGCACCATAAATAGAAATTCGGCAGGGGCCCCTCCTTTGCTTTTGCGGCAAGCGCAAACAGATCCTGCGCGCTCCCTTCAAGCTCCAGGGCGGATTGCATATCAAAGCCGAAAATACTTCTCCATTCCTCTAAATTATAGCTTCTGCCTTTTCGCGTTACGTCAAGCGAGCCGGAAAGCGAGATGCAGCTGCCGTATTGCTCGGGGAAGGTCAGTGCTGCCTTCAGTGCGCCGTACCCACCCATCGAAAGCCCGGCAACGATATTGTTCTCTCGTTTGTCGCTGAGTGTGCGGAAGGTTGCGCGGCACAGCTCGGGCAGTTCTTTTGTGATATAACTGAAATAATTCACCCCGTATGCCGTGTTTGTGTACCAGCTCCGGTCCACGTTGGGCATAATGACCGCCAGACGGTGCTTGATCGCATAGCGCTCGATCGCGGTGTATCTCATCCAGCCCGTGTGATCATCCGAAAGCCCATGCAGCAGCCAAAGCACCTTGCAGGGCTCGTCTGCTTCGTCCTTGCGTTCGGGGAGCAGAATATTTACCTGTGTGCTTTTCCCAAGCTCCTTTGATCTGAAATCCATTTCCAAAAACATACGTCACACCCTCCTTGGGTTATTGCCTTTATTATATCACACCCAAACAGCCGAGTCAAGGCGATAAAAGGAAAAGCAAAAAGAGGATTGCCCCACTTAGCTTGCTGCGCAAGCGCGCCTGAAATCCGCCTTGCCGGCTGAACACCGGCATTTGCAAGGCAAAACGGCGGCTTTCTCTGCGGCGGCAATGTGTAGTCAAGCGCCGGATCCAATGCGCGCCGCAGGGTTTTCGCTTTGGCATCCGCACCAAAACAAAAATGGCACCCGACTGGGTGCCATTTTTGTTTTGTGAAGGGGCGATAAAAAAGATATTTTTGCTTTTTAATCGCCGGATTTGAACCCTTGCGTTCTCAATCACGGCAAAGCCGTGTATGGAATCCGCAACTCGTTGCGGTATGGAATTGATTGCGAAGCAATCGTATGGAATCAAGCCGCAGAAAAATGCACCTTCGGTGATGCCATACGCCCATGGCGATGCCATACACGCTAAAGCGTGATTCCATGCCAAGCCTGCGGCTTGGATAAAAAATAACAAATTTCTGTCGAAATTTGTCGTTTTTTTGGTGCGGGTAAGAGGACTTGAACTCTCCAAAACGCACGCGCGCGTGCTCCAAGAATGTTTTCTTGCGGCTTCAAAAGCCGCATTTTGCTGCGCAAAACCGAAAAATTCGGTATCGGTTCAAGAAACCAGTTACCCTCACAGCAAAAAGAAAACCAAGTCGGATCGTAGCCATGTCGTTCTGTGAGCCAAGGAGGTGGC
>JAZNNA010000144.1:0-22774 GCA_045580065.1 Eubacteriales bacterium | reverse complement strand
TGGGGTGGTTTTTTGCTTTTAGCCTTCAAATTTTTCAGTCACCTTCAAAAGCACCTTTTTGTCGCCCTTCTCTTTTGTCAGCGCCACCGCCTCGTCGGCGATCTCGGCGTACACGGCGGCAAGCGCATCGCCCTTGGCGGCAAGCGCGTGCAGTGCATCGGCAATACGGCACAGCTCGCTGAGGGGGGCTGCCAACTTTCTCTTGTGCAGAAGTCTATCGTTGCGCAAGGGGGGCAGCACGTCGCCCACCACGTCAAACACGTTCATATCCTCGGGGAGCTTGCCCTCAAACAGCACGTACGTCATCAGGCGGCCGTATGCGGCATCGTAGGGCACGGGATCCTGCTCTGCATTCCAGAAACGGTCGCCAAACAGCAGGATCGCGGGCGGAATGCTGCGCTCGAAGTGCGGGAAATCATCCCATGCGCAGGTGCAGCCGCCAATCACCTTGGCGCGGTTCTGCGGTGCGACCCGCGGCTCGCCCAGGTAGCTCCAGTTGCAAAGCTTTCCGGCGTTGACGTAGTTATCCAGGTCGATATAGGTCTGCGGATAATGCGAGTTCAGCACGGTGAAGCCATCCTCGGCATAGCCGTTGGGCCAGAGGTCGTAGTGCTTTTCTCTGCCAAGGTGATTATCCCAGCGGTAGTAGTGCATCACGATATTGCGGGAAAGCACCTCTGCCTCGCCGGGCTTGACGTCAGCGTTCCAAAGCATGCTGACCTTGCCGAGCTTATTCACGATGGCATTCACGCGCTCCACGGCGTAAAAGAACAGCTCACGGTAGGTGGTGTAGCCCATTTTTTCAGAAAGCGCGCGGCAATGCGGGCATTCGTCCCAATGCACCGTGCGCGGGCTGACCTCGGACATATCGTATTCATCACCGCCAATGTGCAAAACGGGATCCGGGAACAGCTCTGCGATCTCGGCAAGCACGCGCTCGATCGCCTCGTAGGTCTTTTCCTGCCCCACGCAAACGGCAAACATATTTTCAAGGTTGTCACCGGGGCAGGCGATCCCTGCCTCAAGATTGAAGGTCCTGGAGTGCGAAATGACCTCGACAAAGGGGCACACGGCAATACCGAGCTCGGCGGCATACGCGATCATATCACGGATCTGTGCCTTAGTATATTTCAGGTTCTGCTCGCCGTAGCCGTGCCAGTTGGGGTAGCAGTCCAGCTGGATGGTGCAGCCGGGGCCTTCCATAAAGTGGAACTGCAGCACGTTCATACGGGAAAGCGCCATTTCACGGATGTACAGATAGATGCGCTCCATCGACACCCAGGAGCGCCCGGAGGACTCTACCATAAACCCACGGTAAGAAGCGTCCGGCCAGTCCTCGATGCTGCCACAGGGCAGGCTGTAGCCTTCTCCGTCGCGGCGCAGGATCTGTGCCAGAATACAGGCGGCATTGCGCGCGCCGTCGTTATCGCGGCAATGGATCTCCATACGGTCGGGCAGAATGCGGATGTAGCAGTATTCCTCTTTGGAGGAAAAGACCTTGGCAACGCTCAGCACCACGTTGCACTCCTCGCGCGAGGCGGTGGTGATCTTGATATCGGGGAGCAGTGCCTTCAGGGTGCGAGGGAGCATATCCCCCTCGCCGATGCTGAACACGCGCAGGGTGTCAAAGTGCCAGCTTCCCTCTTTTTCTATAACGCGCTTGGCGCGCGGAAGGATTGAAAAACGCATATACGTACCTCTCTTTTCTAAAAAAATCAGCCCACAAAGTGCTGTGCTTCCTTCAAGGGGAGCAGCTCGGCGGGAAGGTTGAGCACGTGCTCCTCAGCCGCGGCTGCCATCTCGGCATAAATGCCTGCAAGGCGGTGGCCGTTTGCAGCAAGTGCTTCCAGCGCTGCGCGCATCTCGCGGATCTCTTGCAGCGAGGCGCGGATATACTTCTCGTGTACAAGCACATCCTTGTACTGCGGGGGCAGCATTCTGCCCACCATATCAAACAGATTCATCCCCTCGGGGAGCTTGCCCTCAAACAGCACACGCGTCATTGCCTTGCCGTATGCGGCATCATAGGGCACGCCGCTGTCATTGGCGTTCCACAGGCGGTCGCCGTAAAGCAGGATGGCGGGCGGGATGGTACGCTTGAAGCTGACGCCCTGCCAGGCGCAGGCGCAGCCGCCGATCACCTTGGCATGGTTTTGCGGTGCCACCGCAGGCTCGCGCAGGTAGGACCAATGGACGATATCCATATCCACCGCATAATCGCCGCCGTCGTTGAGATAGGTGTTGGGGTAATAGGAGTTCAGCACGGTGTAGCCGTCCTCGGCATAGCCGTCGGGATACAGCTCGTACAGCTGCTCCATCGCGTAGGGGTGGTCATAGCGGAAATACTGCACGATCATGTTGCGCTCCAGCTCCTCGGGCAGCTGGAAGGGCTTCATATCCGCGTTCCAGAGCATGGTGACCTTGCCAAGCTTGTTGACCATCTGATTGATGCGCTCCAGCGCGTAAAGGAACAGCTCTCGCATAGTGGTAAAGCCCTTTTCGCGGCTGAGCGCCTGGCAAAGCGGGCATCTGTCCCAATAAGCGGTCTTGGGGATAACGCGGCGCATATCGTATTCGTCACAGCCGATGTGCAAAACGGGGGCCGGGAACAGCTCTGCCACCTCGGCAAGCACGCGCCCGATCGCCTCAAAGGTTTTTTCCTGCCCCAGGCACACGGCAAACATTTCCTTGGGGTTATCGTCGCCGGGGCAAGCGATGCCTGCCTTGACGGTGAAATCCTTGGAGTGAGAAAGGATCTCAACAAAAGGGGTAACGGTGATACCCAGCCTTGCGGCATAGTCGATCATATCGCGGATCTGCGCCTTGGTATACTTGCGGTCACCGTCGCCGTCGCCGTGCAGATCGGGATAGCAATCCAGCTCGATCGTGGTGCCGTTATACTCCATAAAGTGGAACTGCACCTCGTTCATACGCGCCAGCGCCATCTGACGGATATACTCCTTGATCAGGGACATTTCCATCCAGGTATTCTCGCGGCCCGAGCTTTCCAGCATAAAGCCACGATACTGCGCGTCCGGGTAATCCTCTACTGTGCCGCAGGGCAAGCGGAAGCCGGCGTCGTTCGGGCGAAGGATCTGTGCGAGGATAGCGGCGGCATTGCGCGCACCCATCTCGTCACGGGCGTGGATCTCCATACAATCCTCAAGGATGCGGAAATAGCAATACTCGTTCTGCGAGGAAAAGACCGTGGATACGGACAGCACCACGTTGGCCTCCTCACGGGAAACGGCACGCACGGGAAGCGTGGGACAAAGCACGCGCAACGCGCGCACAAAGCGCTCGCCGCCGCCGACCGTGAAAAGCCTCAGCTCGTCAAATTGAAATTCCCCCTCAAGGCGCACCGTGCGCTTGGCGCGGGGACACATTGAAAAATCCATTGCAGATCCTCCTTTTGCGGGTCTTTGCCCGGTTTTCTCCATTTTAGCACATCGTGCGTGGGTGTGTCAAGCAGATTTAAGGCTTTTCTCTTTTTTAAGTAGATAGGTGTGGTTTGGGTCTGTTGATTTTGTTTGCCAAAAATGCCATAATATTATCCCGCAAGAAAAAAGGATCCCCTGCGTACAGGGGATCCTTTTATTTTACAGCTTGACGATGCCAAAGCCGCGCTCGTCCACCGTGATCTCGGTGCCAAAGGGAGCGGACATTTCCGCATAACGCTCGATAATACCGTGGTCGCGGCTGAAGCGCGGATTACCGCTTTGCCAGACCTTTTTTTCAAACTGCAATTCAATGGGCATCAGCTCGAGGTAAGTAAGCTTACCGTCCTCCATTTCAAAGTAAGGCACGACAGACTCCAGCATACGGTGGTCGCGCATCAGGCCGCGCGTGTAGTTCTTGGAGCGGTCGCAGAACAGCTCGCGCATGGTGTTGTCGCTGGTCAGGCCCTGCTTTGTATACATCTCCTCGGGGGCAAAGGGGATGCACTCGTTATGAATGACAAAGTCGCCGAGCGAGTAGAAGATGGGGCAGCCCTTGTAGATCTCAAGTGGGCGCAAAAGGTGCGGGCCGTGACCGATGACGGCGTGCGCGCCCTTGTCGATGCAGCGGTGCGCAAATTCCTGCAAAAAGTCAGAGGGGTTCTCCTTTTTATCCCCCGACAGCTCGTGCGAGTGGATGCTGATAATGATCAGATCCGCTTGCATCTGCGCCTCGTAGATGGCTTGCTCGATGCGCGCCATGTCTGCGGGATGCGGATGCGTAACGTATCTGGTTTCGTCACCCACGAAAAATTCCAACCCCTTCAGCACGGCTACGCCGTCGGCAAGGGGGGGATGATACCCCTCGGCGCGCTCGATCTCGATCTGGGCGTTGATCTTGCTTTGCGCGGCGATCTCGCGGACGACCGCAAGCTGCTCCTTGGTCACCTGCAGATGCTCCTTAACGCGCAGCGCGTTGATGCCGGGTCTGCCGGGAAAGCGGCGGGACTGCGGGCCTGCCAGCACGGTAGCAGTGGCGGCGTTGGATACCGAGGTGGTGGCGATCAGCGCCACGCGACCTGCCTTGGTGTCCAGATAGTTGGGGGCGGCTGCCTCGTGCAGATTTCTGCCGATGCCGGCGCTGACAAGCCCTGCCTCGTCAATGGCATCCTTGGTGGCGATCAGGCCGCCCTGACCAAAGTCAAAGGAGTGATTGTTGACCACGCTGGTCATGTTAAAGCCAAGCATCTTCAGGTCGTCAAGCGCGGTCTTGGGGGCGCGCAAGAAGCTGCCTCCGCAAAAAGCGTGGCCGGCATATTCGCCATTGTGGATGGTGGTCTCCAGGTTGAGGTATCTGGCATCGCCCTTGGCGATCTGTGCTTTTACGGCATCAATTCCCTCATAGTCCGCAGGGATGCGGCGTTGCACCAGCATATCGCCGGCGGTGGTAACTCTGATCTTCATTTTTCTTCTCCTTCATCTGTAAGCAGCAAGGCAGCAAGCAGCTTGGCGCGCTTGGCAATGCTGGAAATTTCGGCATATTCGCGGTTGGTATGGCAGAATTCGCCACACGTGCCAAGTCCGCAAAGCGACACGATGCCTGCGGCCTGCGTATAGGCGGAATCCGATCCGCCACCCGATTCAACGGGAACAAGGGCGCCGAGCCCTACCCTTTGGCTGATGTTGTTTAAGCGATCGAACAACGCATCGCTTTTTGCATTTTTCTCCATCGGCGGGCGCTTACCAAGGCGCTTGACCTCGCAGTACGTGCCCTCAAGAAAGCGCTTTTGAGCGATCTCGCGCACAAGGCGATCCGCTTTTTCCATCTGGGCGTGAGTCTGCAGGCGCACGTCAACGGTAAAGCGGCACTCGTCGGGAATGACGTTGGAAACGCTGCCCGCGTGAATGACGTTGCAGCTGTAGGTCACCCCACCCTTTTTGCTGTTGGACTCCAGTGCGATGATCTTATGCGCCGCCTCTACCACGGGATTGCAGCACTCGAAATAATGGATGCCGGCGTGGCCACCCTTGCCCTTGACGGTGACCTCATAGCGCATAATGCCGCGACGTGCGACCACCACCTCGTTGCCCTCGGTGGTCTCGCAATTTAAGGCATAGTCAAAGCCCGCCGTTCCGGTGCGGAAGAATTCCTGCTCCCGCTCACCGCCAAGGACGTTGGAGATCTCCTCGTCAGAGGTGAGCAGCAACCGCGCGTTTTTGCTGTAGCCGCATTCGCGCAGGGCTTGCATGGTAAGCAGCGCCACGGCAATGCCGCCCTTGCAGTCGATCACGCCGGGGCCGATCATGCGATCACCCTCGATGCGAACTGCCGGGGTGCCGAAGGCTCCCTTTTTATGTACGGTATCCATATGCGCCAGCATCACGCCACCGGGCGCGGCGGTGGGATCAAGGTCGATCGTAAGAAAATCGCCGCATTTTTCAAAGGGTGTGCGCGCAACGCAAAAGCCAAGCTCCTTGGCATACGCCGTGACGTAGTCGGCCATACGGTCGATCTCCGCTTTATCCGCAGCAGTTCCCTCAAAGCTGCAGAGCTCCTTTAAAAAGCTTGTGGCATCCTCGTGGTGCGCTTCTATTGCCGCAAAGGCCTTTTGCAATTTCATAATACACCTTCTTTGCCAATATCTCTTATATTTCTATTATACAACTTTTAGCATATTTGTAAAGAATTGCTTGCAATATACTTGCCATATTTCAAATTATATGCTATAATGAGAGAGAGGTGATAAAATGGAATTTTTACAGCTTCGCTATTTTTATGAAAGCGCCAACGCGGGCAGCCTTTCAAAGGCTGCGGAAAAGTACCGCGTGCCCGCTTCCTCTGTTTCCGCTTCGATCAAACGATTGGAGCAGGAGCTTGGTTGCCGCTTATTTGAGCGCACCGCAAACCGCATTACGTTAAACGAAAACGGCAAAAAGCTGCACCGCTCGCTCTCGCTTGTGTTTACCGAGCTGGAAAGCACGCTGGGCAGCATTTCCGACACCGGCAGTGACACCCGTGAGGTGCGGATCCTGGTCAAGGCAATGCGCTCGCTGGTCACCGACTATGCCATTGCCTACAAGACCGCGCACGCCGATGCCAAATTTACCCTGATCTCGGATTTTGACGAGCAGCACCCCGAGGAATACGATATCATCATTGACACGAAAAGCGAACAATACGGCGCCTACGAATACTTTGAGCTGTGTCGGCAGCACGTGCAGCTGTACGCCGCAAAAAGCTCGCCGCTGTGCGACAAGGCGCTGACGCTGCGCGAGCTTGCAAACGAGCCGTTTGTCAGCATGAGCCCCCAGGGCAACCAATACAAGCTGCTGATCAACGCCTGCGCAAAGGCGGGCTATTCCCCCACGCTGGTGGCCCAGATCAACGATGCGGCCTGCTTTTTCAAATTCATTGCGTCCGGCGTTGCCATCGGCGCTGCGGGCGAACGCGCTGCAAGCGTGGTTCAGGGCATTTACCCCCTACAGGTTGAGGACTTTTGCGAGGAGCAAACGGTTTGCGTTTACTACAAAAAGCAAAACGCGTGGGGCAACGTGCGCCGCTTTATCGAATTTTTGAAAAAATCACTGTAAAGCCTTGCCACGGCAAGCAAAACGGATTATAATTAAAATAACCAAAAGCAAAGGAGCTCCCTTTTATGTATCAGCTTGTGATCAAAAACGGAATCATCATCGACGGCACCGGCTCCCCCTCATTCCGCGCCGACGTTGCCATTGAGAACGGCAGGATCGCCCGTATCGCCAAGGGTCTTAAGGGCGAGCGGGAGATCGATGCCACGGGCCTTACCGTAACGCCCGGCTTTATCGACTCACACGCGCACAACGACAGCATGATCTTTACCTACCCCGAGCAAAGAGAAAAGATCGAGCAAGGCATCACCACCTCGGTGGCGGGCACCTGCGGCTCGACCGAGGCGCCGCTTAGCCGCGATTTTCTGCCGGAAAACGAAAGACAGATGGGCACGTATGGCAGCTATTCTGAAATTTGCCGCACTATGGGTGACTTTTTGCAAAAGGCAACCACGGTGCCGCAGGGCTCTAATATCCTGATGTATGCGGGACATTCCGCGCTCCGTCGCGCCGCGATGGGTGTGGACAACCGCGCCCCCACGAAGGAAGAGCTGGAAACCATGAAAGCGCATCTGCGCGATGCGATGGAGCACGGTGCGCTGGGGCTTTCCTTTGGATTGCAATACGCACCCAGCTGCTATGCCGACACCGCCGAGCTGATCGAGCTTGCCAAGGTGGTGGCCGAGTACAACGGCGTGCTTTCCGCGCATATCCGCAACGAAGGTAACGATGTTGTGAAGTCTACTGACGAATTTCTTACCGTGATCAGGGAAAGCGGCGCGCGGGGCGTGTTTTCGCACCACAAATCCGCGGGCAAGGAAAACTGGGGCAAGGTGCAGCACACGCTTCGCATGATCGACGAGGCAAACGAGCAGGGCTTTGACGTATACTGCGACGTGTACCCCTACAACGCCTCACACACCCGTCTTGCCGCCACCGTTGTGCCCAAGGAGATGCACGAGGGCGGCACTCCCGCGCTGATGAAGGTGCTGGACGACGAGAAAAAGCGCCGCGAGATCCGCGCCTTTTACAACGGAAAATGGGGCAACGAATTCAGCTGGATCCAGATCACCATCTGCAAGGGCTACCCCGAGTTTGAGGGCAAGCGCATCCCCGAGATCGCCAAGCTTTACGGCAAGGACGAGATCGACACGATGCTGGATATCATCCGCGCAAGCAACGGTGTTTGCTCGGCTTGCTACTTCAGCATGTGCGAGGAGGACATCGAGCATGTGATCTCGCATCCGCGCGCCATGATCTGCACCGATTCCGGCGTGGCGGGGGACAATAAGGTCTATCATCCGCGCCTGCGCGGCTCCTTCCCGCGTGCGATCGGCAGGTACGTGCGCGAGCGCCGCGTGGTCACCCTCTCCGAAATGATCCGCAAGATCACCGCCATGCCTGCGGCGGTCTATGGGCTTTCTCACAAGGGCCTTTTGCGCGAGGGGATGGATGCGGATATCTGTATTTTTGATGCGGAGTGTATCCTTGACAACGCCACCTTTGCAGATTGCAGCAAGCGCGCCGACGGGCTTGCTTACGTGCTGCTTTCCGGCGAGGTCGTGGTAGAAAACGCCATCCATAACGGCAAACGCTGCGGCAAGGTGCTGCTGCGCGAGCAATAAGTGCGATGCCCCCACTTTTGTGGGGGCTTTCGTTATTTTTTTGCCGCACTACTGGAAATTTTTGCACAAATATGGTATACTGTAAAAAGAGATGACACAAGGAGGGGTTTTTATGCTTCAGAAAACACGGCGAGAGCAATTTGCCGCCCCCGATAAAAAACGCAGACCGATCTATTATTTTACGCTCCCCGCCCCGGATGCCGCAGCCTTTGAAACGGCCGTGAACGAGGCGATCTCCCGCTGCCTTAGCGGCGGCTTTGGAGCGCTGATCCCCCAGCTGCCCGACAACACTGCGCTTGACGGCGAGTCGCTTTTGCTGATCAAGGGAATGTACGCGCGGCTGCTGGCGCTTGCCAAGGAAAACGGGCTTTCGGTGGGCTTTTATCTTGACCCCGCCTTTGAGCGCGCTGCGATCCGTGCCCTGGATGAGCTCGAGGACAGCTCGTTGCGCGCCAAGCTGCTTGTTTGCCGCGAGTACATCTGCAACCCAAGAGAAAACGTCAAGCGCCCGATCGGCGAGGGAACGCTGCTTTCTGCCATCGCACTGTGCGAGGAGAGCAGCGAGATCATTGACCTGCGCCCCTTTATCGAGGAGGATCGTATTGTGTGGACGGCCCCTGCCGGCAACTTTGTGGTGCGGCAGTACCTTTGTGTAGAGGATACGGAGCGCGAGGGTGCAAACTACCTTTCCTACGATGCCTCTTACCGCTATATCGAAATGGTGTTTGCGCTGTTTGCCGACGTGTTTGCCCCTTATGTTGGCAACACCCTTTCACTGCTTGCCTACTCCGGCGTCGGGTTTCTCGGCACCAACCGCCGCTCGTGGGACGAAAGCTTCAACACGCTCTTTGAGGAGCGCTTTGGCTTTGACCCCTCGCCCTATTATGCGTGCCTGTTCGGCTATATCGGCCCCGGCACCACGCACCTGAAGGCCTACTTCATGACGGTGCGCGCCGCCATGCTGCAAAACGGCATTATGAAGGCACTGTACGATTTTGCCACGGCCGAGGGACTGATCCCCTTCGGCAGCCTTTCCGAGCCGAAGCTGACCGGCTGCTCCTTCTCGATCGGCGACACGATGCTGGACAATGCCTATGCCCCCTGCGCACTGTTTGACAAGGCCTATATGTACGGCACGAACTCGGTCAAGATCGCCGCAGGTGCCGCTTACAACTTTGACCACGATCACGTGAACGGCGAGCTGTTCCGCAACTACCGCCTGCACGAGCCGGAGCATTTGTATAAGGACGCGATGAACGCCTTTGCGCGCGGTGTGAACCGCACCGCCATGCACCTCACGCCCGAGCTGTGTAAGGACAGCAGCTTTGGCGATTTTGTGGCGCGTGTACAAACCATGCTGCGCGGTGGCAGGCACGTGGCGGATATTGCAATGCTCTACCCCATCTATCAGCTGCACAGCGCGGTAAATCTCTACGATTCGCCGACAGACGGGTATGAATATCCCGCAACACAGTCCACCGCCGATTATATGACGCTGATCAATGCGATCTCGATCTACGCGGGGCACGATCTCACGCTCCTGCACCCCCAAACGCTGGAAACGCGCTGCCACAGCGAAGGCGGATACCTCTACCTTGACAACGAGCATAACCGCGAAAAATTCCGCGTGCTGGTGCTGCCCGCCGCGGAGCTTGTCAGCCTTTCCTCGATGCGAGCAGTCAAAAAATTCTATGACGAGGGCGGCAAGATCCTTGCCACCGGCGTGCTGCCCACAAAGGGCTTTGAATTTGACAAAAAGCGCCAGGGTGACCGTGAGATCAAGCGCCTTGCCAAGGAGATCTTTGGCGAGGATGCCTGCAACCCCTTTGTGATGCGCGACTTTTGCCACAACAAAAACGAAAACGGCGGCGAGGCGATCTTTTTGTACTTCAATTCCTCTGCCGTTGACGGCACCAAGATGGTACGCAGCTCCACGGTCAACGAGGCGCTGAACTCCTTTGCCCTGCCCTATGACATTTATCTGCCCGGCATGCCGCGCCTGGAATGCACGGGCGGTCTGAACTCGATCTACCCCGAGTTCCGCACCGTAGGTCTGCACCGCGCCATCCCCGGCGGCGGTATGCTGAACCACATTCACAAAAAGCAGGAGGACGGGGATATCTACTACTTCTCCAACACCACAAGCAAGGAATACAACCACCACGTGCTGCTGCGTGGGGCGTTTGCGGTGGAGGAATGGAACCCCCACGACGGGGGCACTCGCAAGCGCACCTGCGGCTTTCTTTCCTATAGGGGGGAGATCTACACCACGCTCCGCCTGACGCTTGCCCCCTGCACCTCTACCTTTTTCTACGCCACCCCCGCGGATACCGAGGGGGCGCAGATCACCGAGATCGACTCGGTGAAAAATCTGCGCAGCGAGCATGCCGCGCTGATGAGCGAGTTTTAAGCAAAAAAGCCCCCGTCCGGGGGCTTTTTTATTATCTTTCTCTAAAAAGCAAAGAAGCCGGACGCCAAGCGCCGGCTTCTTTGCGGTGGACTCAGTCCTTGATATCCACGTTTACCTTTTTGCCGCAGGTGGTGGCGGCAGCCTTCATCACCGAGCGGATAGCCTTTGCGATGCGGCCGTGACGACCGATGACCATGCCCATATCGTCGGCATGAACACTAAGCGTCAGGGTGATGTCGTCACCGTTTGCTTCCTCGCTTACGACCACGTCCTCGGGATGATCCACGATGGCACGTGCGATGTCTGCAAGGATCTCAGCGAGATTCAACATAGCAAATCCCCCGGTTCATCAAGCGATGACGCCGGCCTTCTTCAAAAGTGCCTTAACGGTGTCGCTGGGCTGTGCGCCGTTGCCGAGCCAGGTCTTTGCCTTCTCCTCGTTAACCTTCAGCTCCTTGGAGTTGGGGTTGTAGAAGCCGATCTCCTCGATGAAGCGGCCGTCGCGGGGGGAACGCTGGTCAGCTACTACGATACGGTAGCAAGCGGAATGGGTCTTGCCGGTGCGGGTAAGTCTGATCTTAACCATTTTGTGTTTTCTCCTTTTGTTTTTATGATAAATTTTTATAAAAATCCGTTTGATACGGGCTTTTTAACGGGATCAAAAGGGCATTTTCATTTTGCCCTTGCCAAAGCGCTTCATACCGCCGTTGGCAAACTGCTTCATCATTTTGCGTACCTGGTCAAACTGCTTCAACAGCTTGTTGACCTCCTCTACGCTTGTGCCGCTTCCCTTCGCAATGCGCTGCTTGCGAGAGGAATTGATGATATCCGGCTTTTCGCGCTCCTTTTGCGTCATCGAGCGGATGATCGCCTCGGTACGTGCCACCTGCTTTTCGTCGATCTTGGCATCCTTGAGGGCCCCGGGCTTGATGCCGGGCATCATCCCCACAAGGCTTTCCAGGCTGCCCATTTTTTTGAGCTGCTCGAACTGCTGGAGATAATCGTCTAAGGTGAAGGTGGATTCGCGGATCTTGCGCTCAAGCTCGGCGGCCTGCTTCTGGTCAAACGCCTGCTCGGCCTTTTCGATAAGCGACAGCACGTCGCCCATGCCGAGGATGCGGCTTGCCATACGGTCGGGATGGAAGGCCTCGATGGCATCCAGCTTTTCGCCAACGCCCACAAACTTGATGGGCTTGCCGGTGACGTGGCGCACGGAAAGCGCTGCACCGCCACGGGTATCGCCGTCAAGCTTTGTAAGGATCACGCCCGTAACGTCAAGCTGCTGATTGAAGTGATCGGCAACCGTAACGGCATCCTGGCCGATCATGGCATCGACCGTGAGCAGGATCTCGGTGGGCTCTACCGCTTTTTTGATTTCCTGCAGCTCGCCCATCAACTCCTCGTCGATATGAAGGCGACCTGCGGTATCCACAAAGACCATGTCGTACCCTTTTTGAATGGCGTACTCCAGGCCCTTTTTGGCAATTTTTACGGGCTTTTCCTTATCGCCGAGCGTAAAGACGGGGATATCCAGCTTTTCGCCAACGATCTCCAGCTGCTTGATGGCTGCGGGACGGTAAACGTCACACGCCACAAGCAAGGGGTTTTTGCCCTGCTTTTTATACATGCCGGCAAGCTTGCCTGCATGGGTGGTCTTACCTGCGCCCTGCAGACCCACCATCATCACGACCGTGGGGGGCTTGGGCGAGATGGTGAGCTTTGCCTGCGAGGTGCCCATCAGACGGATCAGCTCCTCATTTACGATCTTGACGATCTGCTGTGCGGGCACCAGGGATTCCAGCACCTCGGCACCAACGGCGCGCTCGGACACCATTTTTACAAAATCACGTACGACCTTAAAGTTTACGTCGGCCTCAAGCAGCGCCAGCTTGATCTCGCGCATGCCCGCCTTGACGTCAGCCTCGGTCAATTTTCCTTTATTGCGGAAAAACTTGAAGGCGTTATTCAGTTTTTCGCTAAGGCTTTCAAACATTCCCACTTGATGCGCCCTCACTTTCCTCAAGCTCAGCCCGATCAACGCCTGCAGCCTGCAAAAGCGTTAACACGGCACGTTCGGTTGCTTTATCGGCGCCGCAAAGCAGCTGCTTTGCCGCCGTGCGCAGGGAGATCGCCCGCTGCCAGAGATGCAGCTTTTCTTCTAAAAAGAACAGCTCCTCCTCCGCCTTTTTGATGCCGTCGCGCACACCCTGACGGGAGATGCCGACCTCGGCCGCGATCTCTGCAAGAGAAAGATCTTGATTATAATAGAAGTCAAGCAGCTCGCGATGCCGATCGCTCAGCACTGCGGCATATTCGCAAAGCAGGTCGGAAACTGCCAGATTTTTTTCAAACATTTCCGCGCCTCCTTTGGGTGTAAAGCAAAATCCTTTACAGAGTATACCACAACGCTTTCTGTTTGTCAAGCGTTTTTTGCGTTTTTTTCAAAATTTTCATATATAATAGCAAAAAGCACGCCACTTTGTGTAAAAAATGAGGATAATTGCCACAAAAAGCAGCAAAAAAGCAAAAAGCTCTTGACAAACCACTTCGATATTGTTATAATATTTGGGTGATACAAGCGCGCCGAAGCAAACCACGGTGCTCTTGTCTCCTTACCGCGCATAAATTTTTTGCATGTGTGCGGTCTTATGTCCATAGGGAGGTGTAAATATGGAAAAGGTCATCAATTCTTACGAAACCCTGTTCATCGTTGATGTAACCAACGGTGAGGAGGCGGCTAAGGCTTCCGTTGCTAAGTTTACGGATATCATCGCTAAGAATGCTGAGATCGTTGAGGTGTCCGATTGGGGCAAGCGCCGCTTGGCATACCCCATCAACGACATGCCCGAGGGTTACTACACGATCGTCACTTTCAAGTCTGAGCCCGCATTCCCCGCTGAGCTGGAGCGTCTTTACAACATCGACGAAAACGTCATGCGTTCTCTCGTGCTTCGTCTGGAGTACGAGGCAGTAGCTAAGGCCGTTGAGGCTCCCGCTGAGGAGGCTGCTGCTGAGGTTGAGGCACCCGTGGCTGAGGAAGCAGAAGCTGTTGAGGCTCCCGCTGCTGAAGCTACCGAGGCTTAATCTCGTCGGAAATAAAATAAGGAGGCGTTTGATATGTCAAGTTTGAATCTCAATAAGGTTATTCTTTGCGGAAGGCTGACCGCCGACCCTGAGCTCAAGCAGACCCAGAACGGCATTGCTGTTGTTACCTTTACTCTTGCCGTCAATCGCAGATTCCAGTCCCGTACCACTACCGCAGAAGCACAGGCACAGCAGGCTGATTTCATCAGCGTGGTTGCTTGGCGCCAGACGGCAGAATTTATTTCCAAATTTTTCAAAAAGGGCTCTGCCCTTTGTGTAACCGGCTCCCTCCAGACCAGAAGCTGGCAGGATCAACAGGGCAACAGACGCTACTCTACCGAGGTTGTTGTTGACGACGCTATGTTTGTTGACAGCCGCACCGAGGGTGGCATGGCTCCCAACGGCTACACGCCCGACGCGTACACCGCACCGTCCTTCTCCACCCCGGCTGCTGTTGCACCGAATTTTGAGGAGATGAAGGCGGAGGACGACCTGCCCTTCTGATCGCAGGCGTTCACTAAAATTAACAGGAGGATTTCGTATCATGGATAGAACTGAAAATGTCGCTCGTCCTGCTCGCCCCATGAACCGCAAGAGAAAAAAGGTTTGCATTTTCTGCGCGGACAAGGTTGAGTTTATCGATTATAAGGACACTGCAAAGCTCCGCAAGTTTATCAGCGAGCGCGGCAAGATCCTGCCCCGCAGAATCTCCGGCGCATGCGCTAAGCATCAGCGCGAGCTGAACGTTGCCATCAAGCGCGCCCGTCAGGTTGCTCTGCTTCCTTACGTGACCGACTAATTGCAACAAAAAAGAACAGGCACTCAGCTGT
Source organism: Eubacteriales bacterium (assembly GCA_045580065.1). Taxonomy (GTDB): domain Bacteria; phylum Bacillota; class Clostridia; order Oscillospirales; family CAG-272; genus Firm-07. The sequence continues at coordinate 7,800 of JAZNNA010000144.1, read as the reverse complement.
GTGCCTGTTCTTTTTTTATGCCAGCTCGTCCAGCATATAGGCGCGAGTCCAAGCAACGTTGCCACTCAGGTCGCGCACCTCAAGGCGCACCCAGGGGGTGCAGCGCGGGTAGGCGTGCGCTTGGTTTTGCTTGATAAAGTCGTTCAGGTCAAAGGTGGCAGCGCTCAGGGGTGCTTCCTCGCTGCCGTGGCGCTGACGGTGGTAGCGGTAGTTGCTGACCAGTGTGATCGAAAAAGCATCTGAGGTTTCGATGCTCAAAACGCCCTCCTCAACGCAAAGCGCCTTGATCTCGGGACCGGTAGAGGCGTAAAAGTCGCCGCGCTCCAGCGCCCCGATCACCGTTTCGTATTCCAGCTTATCGGCCTTGACCATCAGCCAGCCGCCAAAGGTATCTTTTTCAAGGTGCGTATCGTCGGCGGCGATGGGCAGCACACGCTGGTTGGTACGCAGCAGATCCACCAAGGGCTGTGCGGTATCGTGCTGACCGCCGCGATAACAGCCGGTGTTGTACACCTCAACGCCCCAGAGGCCCTTCAGCCCCACGTAATCGGTATAATCCTGCCCCGACCAAACGGGGTGGTTGAGGCACACCAGAAAGCCTGCCTCACTTGCCCTTTTGATGGCATCGTTCACGCCGTCGATAGAATAGTGGTTCTTATAGGGGTTTTCGATCATCTCGGGGGTGGCATAGGCCTTGGTATGCTCCTGCCAGATATTTTTTGCGCTCAGCACCGGGCAATACGTGATATCGGGTGACTTGGCGTAATAATTAAGATGGTAGGTCTTGTTATAGCAATAGCCGCCCGGCCATTTATCGCTGGTGATGGTCTCCACGGCATTGATGGCCAAAAACTCCTTGTCCGTGAGGTGGTTTTGCGACACCAGCACCTCGTGATCGGTAAAGGCAACGATAGAATATCCCATTTCCGTGTAACGCTTTTTGATCTCCTCGGGGCTGAAAACACCATCGGAGATAGTGGTGTGCGTGTGCATATTCGCCTTATAAAAGACGCCGTTCTCGGGTAAAAGATGCTTTTTCATCTCAGTACCTCTCTTTGCTTGCTGTCTTTTCTTTTTTTGAGATAATGCACCAGCTCGATGCCGGGGAGCGCGAGCAGCGCCACGACCATCAGATAGACAAGGGTGTTTCCGATATAAGAATAAAGCGTGCGCGAGCCTTGCAGATAGGCGGTGGAGATCGCCACGCCCTCAGTGAGCGGGGGCTTGGCATCGTGAGCCTCGCCGCGCGGGTCGATCACGCAGGAGATGCCGGTTTCTGCCGAGCGCAGGATCCATCTGCCGCCCTCAATGGCGCGCAAGCGCGCCTGCCCCGCGTGCATATACACGGCGGCGGAGTTGGTAAACCAGGAGTCGTTTGTGGGCAGCAGGATCAGCTCGGCGCCGTTGCGCACGCTTTGCAGAGTCAATCCCTCGTAAATAGAATCAAAGCAGATCAGCCCCCCAAGGTTGCCGTGCGGCGTTTGGATCACGGTGCTGCCCCGGCCGGGAAGAAGATCGCTTGCAAGCATATTCATATCGGCAAGCGGGGGAATCAGCAGCTCGATCACGGGGCGCCACGGTACAAATTCGCCAAAGGGCACCAGGCGCTGCTTGGAATAGGTATCCTCCTCTACCGTGCCGTCGGGATAGACGATGAAGATGCTGTTATAATCGGCATTCTGCTCGCGGTCGTAAAGAAACGCGCCGCAGATCACGGTGATATCATATTCGGTAGCAAGGCCGACCACGTAATTGCGGATAGTGCCAAAGGAATAGGGCAAAAAGGTTTCGGGCAGCAAAACAACGTCCGCTCCTCGCGCAGCCGCCTCGGCGGTGCAGCGGCGATAGACCTCTTGCGTAATGCGATTGTTGTCTACACTCCACTTTTCGGTAGAGCCGTTATTCCCTTGCGCGGCCGCCACCACGATGGGGCGATCGCTTTCTGTATCGGTGGTGAGATACGCCACGCCACCAAGGGTAAGATTCAGCAAAAACGCTCCCACCGCCACAAGTGCGCAAAGGCGCTCCTTTTGGCGGTAAAGCAGGCCGTAAGCAAGCAACGCGTTGACCAAAACAAGCACAAGGGTGATGAAATACGAGCCGAAAAAGGCGGCACTGTTGATCAGAAAGCCGCACTCCAGCTGCCCAAGCGACAGCCTTGCCCACGGCACGCCCATCCAGGTGAAGGTCTGGCTCCACTCTGCCACCGTGTACTGCACGGCAAACAAAAACGGAGCGAGGACGGGATAGCGCCGCAGCACACACGTGCCGCAAAGCCAACCGAACAGCGGGAAGATCAAGGCGGAAAATACGGTTTGCAAAAGCGAGAGTCCCAGCCAGCAGATAGCCACAAGCCCCGCCGCCTGCAAAGGGGTGACACCGGCAAATTCCATGGGATAAAGGTAAAAGAACCAATGGTAAACGGTGAGGTAAAAGGAAAGGAAATACAAAAACCCTGCCCCGTAGAGGGTGCGCAGCTTGGGGCGCCCCTCTGGCGTAACGCGTGAGAACAGCCACAAAAGTGCAGGCATCATGGTAAGCCATTGCAGAAAGCCGATCTTGGGGAAAACAAGGCACAACGCCGTTAATATCCCCCCTAACGGTAGCAAAAACAGATATCTTTTGCCTTGCATCGGCTCACCCCCTCACCGGTTACTGAAAGTTTTTGAGGAACCACACCTCGTTTTTATCAATTTCAAACTCTTTGCCGCGCAGATACCCAAGTGCGCCGCTGCCGTCGGCAAAGTCAAAGCGCAGCCGCACGGCGTACAGCGCCTGGTGCTTATACCCCTTGGTGCGCTCTGTGCGGTTGATGCCGTACTTTCCGTCGCCAAGCAGCGGGTGGCCGATATGCGCAAGATGCGCGCGGATCTGGTGCGTACGCCCGGTGACAAGCTCTACCTCAAGCAGCGAGTTGCCGTCCTTTTCGGCCAGCACGCGATAGCGCGTGATGATATTTTTACCGCCCGGCATCGGCTTATCCGATACCGTTACCAGGTTATCGGCGCTATTTTTGCGCAGATAGCCGCGCAGCTCGTCGGCGCGCCGCGGCATTTTGCCGTGTGCCGCGCACAGATAGAACTTGCTGATCTCGTTTTGCTTGATCTTTTCGTTCATCACGCGCAGTGCCTCGGCGTTTTTGGCGGCGATCACGATACCGCCCGTGTTGCGGTCGATACGGTTACAAAGTGCGGGAGCAAAGGACTGCTCCTTTTGGGGATCGTACTCCCCTTTTTCATAAAGATAGGCCTTGACGTGCAGGATCAGCGTGTTTTCGCCGCCTGCGGTATCCTCGTGCACCAGAACGCCGGGGCGCTTGTTGAGCAGCAGGATATTTTCATCCTCGTAAATGATAGAGAGCTTGTGGCGGATGTTGGAAAGCGCGGCGGTATCCTGCTCAGGGCTTTCAAAAAACTCGTCACGGATATAAAGCGTGACCACGTCCCCTGCGCATAGCTGCTGATTTTGCTGCGCACGTGCGCCGTTTACCTTGATCTTTTTGGTGCGGATGTATTTGTAAAGCAGGGACATGGGCAACCCCTTGACAGCCTTGCTTAAAAACTTATCCAGGCGCTGTCCCGCATCGTTTTTGCCGATATTCAGCTCGCGCATACGCTCCCCCCTTTCCGTCGCGCCCGTGCGCGACACTATTTCCTTTATTATACCGAATATACAGGGATTTTGCAAGGGCGGAGCAAAAAAATACAAAAGTTTTTGCTGCAAGGTTGCAAAATCCGCCGCAAAATGGTACAATAAAGAAAAAACGGGAGGAGGGCTTGCCAAAATGAACAAGACCGTTGCTATTTTAACGCTTGGCTGCAAGGTCAATCAATATGAAAGCGAGGCGATCGCCGAAGGGTTTGCGGCGGCAGGCTTTTCTATTTGCAGCCCGGATGACGTGTGCGACGTTTACGTGATCAACACCTGCACCGTTACCGCTGAATCCGACCGCAAGGCAGGGCAATTCATCCGTCGCGCAGGGGCAAAAAACCCGAACGCGATCATCCTTGTAACGGGGTGCTTTTCGCAGGTGGCGCCCGACAAGGTGGCAAGGCTGCCCCTGGTGGATTACGTTTGCGGAAACAGCGACAAGATGGCGGTGGTGCGCGTGGCACAGCAGCTTTTGGAGCAAGGCAAGCGCTCCCCTGCCCTGATCGCCGTAGAGGATATTGACAAGGCCCCCTTTGAGCCGATGCAGATCACGCGCTTTGATCGCACGCGCGCTTACGTAAAAATAGAGGACGGGTGCGAAAATCGCTGCACCTACTGCACCATTCCCGCCGCGCGCGGCAGGGTGCGCTCCAAGCCCCTGTGTGAGGTAGTGCGCGAGGTGGAGGGGCTGGTTGCCGGCGCCTGCCGCGAGGTGGTGCTGACGGGGATCGAAACCGCCTCGTGGGGGCGGGATCTTGAAGGCACCTCGCTTGCCGAGCTGCTGGAGGCCGTGGATAAGATCAAGGGGCTGGAGCGCGTGCGCCTTGGCTCGCTTGACCCCTCGCTGATGCGGGAGGGCTTTGTGGCACGGCTTGCAGGGCTGCGCACGCTCACCCCACACTTTCATCTTTCAATGCAAAGCGGCAGCGCGCGGATCCTTGCTGCCATGAAGCGGAAATATAACCCCACGCAGGCTATGGATGGCATTAAGCGCCTTCGCGCTGCCCTGCCGGGGGTTGAGCTGACCACTGATTTTATCGTGGGCTTTCCCGGTGAGAGCGACGAGGATTTTGCCGACACGATGGCCTTTGCCCGTGAGGCGGAATTTTTGCAGATGCACGTGTTTGCCTACTCCCCCCGTGCGGGCACACCCGCTGCGGCAATGCCGGGGCAGGTCGACAAGGCGACCAAAAAGGCGCGCTCCGCCGCCTTGATCGCACTGGGTGAGGAGCTGCGCGAAAAGCGACTTTTGCGCGCCCTGGACACCCCCGTGCGCGAGGTTTTGTTTGAAACGTGGGAAAACGGTGTGGCTATTGGGCACACCAAGGAATTTTTTGAGGTAGAGGTGCCCGCAAACGAGCCGCTGCACGCCAAGATCTGCGCCGTTTTGCTAAAGGACGTGAAAAACGGCCGACTCCGCGGCACACTTTTGAGGTAAGTTATGGAACAAAACAAGCAATCGGCGGAATTTAACCGCATGACGGTATTGAATTTCCGTATGATGGATGCAACGACGCTGCAGGCGCTTGCAAGCGACCTTTCGCTTGCGCTGACCCCCACGGCGCTGTTTCACACTCAGCAATATTTCGCCATGCGCGAGGGGCGCGATCCCACGGTGGGTGAGCTGCGCTTTTTAAACGCGCTGGCACGCACCCTTTACCACTCGCCGCACAGCATCCGCATGGCGGCGGCAAGCGGTGACGAGGAGCTTTCGCGCGCGCTGCTTGACCTTTCGCACAAGCGCGCCTCGTTGTTCGCCACGCCCAACCCCACGCTGCTTGAGGCGCTGGGGACGGCGGGGGAATTTTTGCAGCACAGCGGCGTATTCCCCTACTCCGATCTTTTTTACGCGGATACGGCCAAGGGGCTTGCGGCTGCCTGCCGCGCCCAGACCCCTACGCTGGTGGCGGAGCTTGCGCACACCTCGGCGGCGATCCTGCGCCAGCCCCCGCAGATCCCCCCAAGCCACGGTATGCTCTTGCTGCTCTCCCCCAGTGGAAAGCGTCCCTTTGCCACCGAGATCTCGCTGTTTCTGGCGCACGTACGGGAGCTTGCGATCACCCCGATCGCGCTGATCGGTGCCGAGGGAATATTGCCGCACCTTCTGTCCTTTGGCGGCGTGGCGCTGGACCTTGCGGCGATCGAGGGCTATGATCCCACACGTGCCCCCTCGCAGCTATTGGGGCTTGGCGAGGGCAAGCTTTTGCTGCTTTGCGAGGAAAAGGACATTGCCGCTCTGCGCGGCGCGCCGCCGCAGCTTGCCACCATCGGCGCGCTCACGCACTCCGGCAGATTGCAGCTGCGCGAGGGGCTTACCCTGCCCGTTTCGATGGAGCTTGCCTTTTTGCAACACTTTGGTGTGCAACGCCCCTTCGCCCCCGTGCTAAAGCGCCCGGAAAAGCTTAACCCCTCGCTTGCGCTTGCGCAAAACGCAAACGAGCTTCTGCTTGGTGTGGAGATCGAGGGAGATGCGGAAAGCTCCCTGCTCCTTTTTGCCACAAAGGCGTTTGAAAAAGGGGCGGCGCTGGATCGCGCCGTGCTCAGTACGGCACTTTTGCTGCCCGCAGAGCCAACGCCAGACCAACTCAACACCGCGTTTTCGCAGCTGGCGGGCTTTCACCGCGCGTGCTGCGAGCTGACACTACCCGCTGTGCATAACCGTCTGATCCTTGACGGCACGCTCAGCTCCCCCGTGCTTGCCGTGTGGCTTGCCGCTGCCAAGGTTGCCCCGCGCGAGGGAGTGGCGACACCGCAGGACTGGGAAAGTGCAAGGCAAATGTTTTTTGGCAAGGCAGATTGACCAAAAGCGGCTGCAAATCACGGTAAATACAGCAAAAACAAAACAAAAAAGCGAAAAATTATATTTTTTTAAAAAAAAGACTTGCTTTTTTGAGGAGATTATGGTATAATACAACTTGCTGTTAAAAAAACAATACAGATAAACGATCAGCACCCACGGGTGCGACAGGAGGTGTCAATATGGCAAAGTGCAGTGTTTGCGGCAAGGGCGTTGTGTTCGGTCAGAACGTTTCTCACTCCCATCGCAAGACCAACCGTTCTTGGAAGCCCAATATCCGCAAGGTAAAGGCTATCGTTGACGGGACCCCCACCACCGTGGCGGTATGCTCCCGTTGCCTGCGCTCGGGCAAGATCACCCGCGCGTAAAGGACATAGAAAAGGGTCTCACAGCTGTGAGAGCCTTTTCTGTTTTTATTCTACCTCGGCGCAGGCGACAAGGTCGGCCTCGCCCAGAAGATCCTGCAGGATCACGTCGCCGATATGAACGGGTGCAACTGCCTGCACAGAACGCAGGGCATCCATTGCTTCAAGCAGCCGCTCCTTGGAAATGGGGCGGTTTGTTTTTACCGCCAGCAGCCCCTCGCGATTGGCAAGGCGCACCGTGGTGGTCAGCGTGCGGGTGGGGTGCAGCAGCTCTGCCTTGGCATATGCCGCGCCGCGCGGACAGGTGTTGCCCGTGACGGACTTCACCTCGCCGCCCTCCACCTCGCAGGAGAGCTTACAGCCCATCGGGCACACGATACAGATCAATTCCCTTTTGCTCATGCTTCCACCTCCTCGGCACAAAGCTCGGCAGCATCGTCAAGCGCAGCTACCACCTCGGCAGGCAGAACAAGACATTCCATCTCGCCGGGTGCCATCTTACGCTTTTTCTTTTGCAGCAGCACGCGATCGCCCACGCGAAGCGTGATCGTAGCATTGTTCATAATTCTCCCCACACGGAAGTACACGCGCACCTCACCTGCGTTGCGGCTGATGCGCTGCGGCACGGTATAGCGGATACCACCCGTTGCCTGCAACGTGCAGCTCTCGGCAAGGGTCTCCTCGCCCTTGACGTACGCCGCGGCGGCGGAGCCGGCAAGTGCGGCCTCCTCAGACACGTAGTCCACAAGGTCGTGCACGTGCAGCACGTTGCCGCAGGCAAACACGCCGGGGAGTGCGGTCTCACGGCGCTCGTTGACCACGGCACCGCCCGTGATGCGGTCCAGCGCGATCCCCGCGCCCTTGGTCAGCTCGTTTTCCGGGATCAGACCGCAGGAAAGCAACAGCGTGTCGCAGGGGATATATTCGCTTTCCCCTTCGATGGGGCGCAGATTTTCGTCAACACGGGAAACCGTTACACCCTTGACG
>JAZNNA010000143.1:0-11609 GCA_045580065.1 Eubacteriales bacterium | reverse complement strand
TGCGAGCGCTTTCTCGCCTATCTGATCTACCGCCACGCCGGCCCCGCACGCAGCGCGCGGGAGTTCGCCGTTTCCGTTGCTCTTGCACTTTTTGTAGAGGAGCTGTTTTGCACCTTGATCCAAGTAAAGGGCATTCCACCCGTGCAGGCGGCCGTGCTGCTTTCTGAGGAGCTGGAATACTCCGAGGAGAACACCGAAGCCCTGCGCTTTGCGCTGGACTGTAAAATGCTATAAAAAAGCACCCGTTTGGGTGCTTTTTCTTTTAGATGCAGCGCTATTCGACCGGCGGCAGGGTGTTTTTCAGCCCCAGTGCTGCATATTTGCTGCCGGCTAAATTGTGATAGGGGAGAAGCGTGAGCTTGTGGGGGTGGCGCAGCGTTTTGGCAAAGGCGCGGATGGCATCCGGCTCGCTGTCGTTGCAGCCGGGAATCACAGGCACGCGCAGCTCGATCTCGGCGCCCACCCGATCCAGCGCAAGCAGATTTTTTAAGATCTGCTCGTTATCGCGGCCGGTCAAGCGTCGGTGCAGGTTGCTGTCAACAGCTTTGACGTCATACAAAAACAGATCGGTGTAGGGCAGCACCATATCAAACGCCTCGCGCGGCACGGCACCGCAGGTGTCCACCGCGGTGTGGATGCCGTTTGCCTTCAGCTCCCGGAGTAGCGCGGCGCAAAAATCCGGCTGCAGCAGGCACTCGCCGCCCGATAGCGTAACGCCCCCGCCCGAGGCTTCGTAAAATTCCTTGTCTGCCAAAAGCTGAGGGAGCAGCCACTCTAACGTGACCTCTTTTCCGTATAGCGTGAGTGCGTTTTGCGGGCAAACACCCACACACGTCCCGCAGGAAATACAATTTTCACGTAAAAACACGTGGCTGCCCTCGCGTAGCTGATGAGCCTCCTGCGGGCAGGCAGCGGCACACGAGCCGCAGGAGATGCACTTATGTGCATAAGCGGCAAGCTGCGGCGCCTTGAACAGGCCTTCCGGATTGTGACACCACACGCAGCGCAGGGGACAGCCCTTGAAAAACACGGTGGTGCGGATGCCGGGGCCGTCGTGCACGGCAAAGGGCTTGATCTCAAAAATATTAGCTGTTTTCATTGGATATTCTCCGCACGCAGGATGTAGGCATCCTGCTCTTTTTTTGAAAGATTGTTCCAAAGCACGTTCCAGCCCGCCACGCGAACCTGCAAATTCTCATACCGTTCGGGGGTTAATTGCGCATCGCGCAGGGTGGCGGCATCAAAAACGTTAAACTGGATGCACATACCGCCGCGCGCCATATACACGTCAAGCAGCGCTTTCATTGCGGCAAGTCCCTCCTCGCCCGCAACGGCCGAGGGGTGCAGCATCACGTCCAGCACGCAGGTTTCGGTAAAGAGGGAGTGCGGAAAGGCGGTGACCGAGCGGATCAGCGCCGTTACCCCCTTTTTATCCATACCGGGGGTGGGAGAGGCGTTTTTAGAGGTTTCGGCAAAGGCCAAACGCCCGTCGGGCGTAGCCTCGGTGCGCTCGCCCTGCCATAAAAATTCCATCGCAGAGTTGACCGATGGCTTGAACACGCCCCCTCTGCCATTTTTCAGCCCGCCAACGCGTGTGGCAAAAAAGCCGGCGATCTCGGCGGCAAGTGCATCCGCCTCGGGGTCACCCGCGCCGTACTTGTGTGGGCAGGCAAGCGCCGCCGCGCGCAAGTCTCCGTGCCCCTGCCAGTTGTTGTCAAGAATTTCTACAAAACGGGGGAGCGTGACGCGCTTTTCTTCAAAAACAAGGGCACGTATGGCCATTAGCGCATCCACTGCCGAGCCGAGGGCGCTGATCAGCATAGAGGAATTGTTGAATTTTACGCCGTTGCAGTATCCGTCGCGCGCCAGCTCCAGGCTGCTTGTAACGGTTGCGGAATAGATGGATGAGGGGTTGATCTGTGCAAAATAAGGCTCGTAGGCACGGGCGATCTTGGCGCAGGTGTCGATCAGATACGTAAGCTGCGCGCGGAATGCCCCATACACCTTATCAAAGCTGTCAAGCAAGGCGATCTCGCCGCTTTCCACCCCGATTTTTTTACCCGTCAGGGGGTCAATGCCGTTGTGGAGCGCCAGCGACAGCAGCTTGAGCGCGTTGATGCACCCCGCCTCGGCCGACACCTCGTTTGCGCGCACGCCGATCTCAAAGCAGCCGCGGATATCCAGGGTGCGCGCCTCCTCCGGCGTGGCGCCGTAGCGCAGCGCCGCGCGCTGCATCGCAGGCTCACAGCAGATCACAAGGCTGCGCCCGCGTCGGATCATTTCCAGCACCTGTCGCGCAAGGCGTTCCGGGGTCTTATCGCTGTATTTGATCTGGATCTTGGGGCTGTAGATGTCAAGCGAGTCGTATACGTCAAGGATCTCGTAGGTAAGCTCGCCCACGACCGGCTCTCCCTTTTCATCGGTGCCGCCGAGGTAGAAGGGGTGCCCCCAGTAATTGCCGATGGCGGAAAATTGCAGCATGAAGTAGGCAAGAAAAGCACGCTGCTCCTCGCGCGAGCATCTGCCATCTTCCAGGTCGCGCCGATAAAAGTCCTGCAACGTGCGATCAAGCCCGTTGCCAAGCGAGCGCATCTGGTAATAGTCAATGCATTCGGCGATCAAAAAGAACAAAAACAGCAGCTGCAGCGCCTGATAAAGGCTTTGCGGAGCGCCGTCGCGCAGGGCACGCATACAGGCGGCAATGTGCGGGGCCTTTTCGTGCGATTGCGCGGCGGCATAGCGGTACAGGCGATCAAAAAACGCGATGATCGCGGTGTATTCGATCTCAATGCCGTCAAAATAGGCGGCTTGCTCGGCGGTGAGGGGGGCGCGACGCTCGTGCGCACGGCGATATTCTCTTGCGCGCTCTCGCAGCCCCGGGATTCCCAGCGACATCACGCTTTCCCAGTCCGGCACCACGTGGTCAAAATCCGGTCCCATCGTCAGCACGCCCGAGGCGTTCAGCGCGTTCATATGCGAGATCTCCTGCGACAGCGTTGTGTCAAAGACCTCGTGGCGCCACTTGCGCACCGTGGTTTCGGTGATCAGGCGGTTCAGCGAATACACGCCCACAAAAAAGTCGTGCTCGTCCGCCGCGATGCGCGTGTGCTGCAGCACGTACTCCACCGCGCGCGCCTTGGCAACGGGGTGGGGGAGCGCTGCGGTCTTTTCTGCAAGCTCGCGCAATCCCTTTTTGATCTCCTCGTCCGTGTGACCCGTTGCGGGGTCGAAATCATGGCCGTGGTACGCCATACGGCGCAACGGCTCAAACGGTGCTGCGGTATTGTGGTATTTGTCCTTGATCCATTCGCGGTCGCGTGCAAGGTCAAAAAGCATGGCGCACACCCCCTTACTTTCTTTTATTATAGCGCACGTGCGCTGATTTTACAATGCGCAAAACAAAAAAGACTTGACTGTTTCAAAACAAAATTGTATAATAAAGAAAAGGGGGTGCTGAAATGAAGCAGTTTATGGAGGGCGACCACGCTGTTGTGCGCATCTGCCTTGCCTGCGAGGTGCCGCAGGGCAAGGGGGCGCTCACACATCGCGAGCGCGCCGCAAACGGCCTTGTTTTTTACACGAAAGGCGCCGAACGGTATGAGTTTTTACAGGGAAATGCCCTTGACGTGCGTGCGGGCGAGGTGTTGTATCTGCCCAAGGGCTGTAGCTATAGCGTTTTTGGCGAGGGGGAGTGCTTTGCCATCAATTTTGAAGCCTTACAGTTGCCCGCCGCAGCGCCCTTTGTGTATACCCCTAAAAACACGGCAGAGCTGCAGGGGGTCTTTGCCGCTGCGGCTCGCCTTTGGAGCCAAAAAGAGCGCGGCTATCAGATGCAATGCCGCGAGCAGCTATACCGCATTTTCAATCTGTTACAACGCGAATATCGCACCACGTATGCCGAAAAGAGCAAGGAAAAGCTGATCACTCCCGCCGTTTTCTTGATCCACGAGCGTTATAGGGACAGCACGCCCACGGTGGCAGAGCTTGCCGCCGCGTGCGGCATCACGCCGGAGTATTTCCGCGCCATCTTTCGCAAATGCTACGGGCGCTCACCGCTTGACTATATCAATCATTTGCGCGTTACCAACGCCCGTGAGTTGATCGAATCGGGAGAGTACGGTGTGCTTGAGGCGGCCACGCTTTGCGGCTTTAGCGACCCCAGCCACTTTTCCCGCACCTTTAAAAGATATTTCGGCTTTCCGCCGGTGGAATGTAAAAAATAAGCGCGGCAAAATTGTGCAACAATTGTCTGTTTGGGCACTATTATTGTCTTGAAATTGCGGCGCGGGTGCTCTATAATGAAATTATATAAAGCTTTTTTTGGAGGGTTAGCTATGATCAAAACAGTTGGAAGGCCGTTTGGCAGAGCGATGCATTTTGATTGCCACACCTGCCCCGGCGTAGAGCAGCCGTTTTCGCGCTTTTGCGCCGAGGAATTTGCGGCAGAGCTTGCGGCGGCACACGTGGATCATATCAATTTCACTGCGCGCTGCAATATGGGCTTTAGCTACTACAATACAAAGGTAGGCAAGAAATACCCGGGGCTTGGAGAGCGCGATATCCTGCAGGAAACGCTTGACGCGTGCCACAAGCGCGGCATTGGCGTGTCGGCCTATATCAACGTGGCGCTCAACCACGAGCTGGCCGCAGACCGCAAGGATTGGCTGCGCATCTTTTCCGGTGGGCGCATCCACCGCGAGGATAAAAAGGATAATTTCTTCCGCGAAATGTGCTACAATTCCGAGTACCGCCAATATCTGATCCGCGAGGTGCGCGAGCTTTGCGCCTACGACGTGGACGGCATCTTTTTGGATTGTGTTACCACCCGCAAGTGCTATTGCGAGCATTGTATGCGCGAGATGAGATCACGCGGTGTGAACGTGGAGGATCCCGATGCGGTGTACGCTTATGCGCTTACGGTGCAGCGTGAGCTTTGCCGCGAGCTGCGAGAGGTGATCGACGCGTGCGGCAAGCCCTTGAAGGTCTACACAAGCGGCGCACCCTGGCGCGAGGAGTTCGTGACGCACGTGGAGATCGAGTGCCTGGTGACGGGCATCTGGGGGTATGATAGCTTTGACCCTATGGCCGCCTACACGCGCACGATCGCGCAGGACCGCGTGTTTATGAGTGGCAGATTTCAAAGCATGTGGGGGGATTTTGGCGGCATCAAATCGCTCCCCTCGATGCAAAACGACCTCTATGACGCGATGATGAACGGCTTTGCTATCTCCTTTGGCGACCATCTGCATCCCGTGGACGGGCTGGAGCGTGAGGTCATACGCCGCGTTGGCGCGGTGATGGCGGAGCATATGCAGTACGAGCGCTTTGTGAAGGGCGCCGAGCCTGTTTGCGAGGTGGGCGTGCTGATGCGCAACAATCCGCGCAACGGGACCCCTGCGCTGTACGGCATCTCGCGTATGCTGGGTGAATTGAAGATCGGTTATAACGTTTATCGCACGATCGACGCAAGCGATCCCTTTGCGGCGTGCAAGCTTTTGATCGTGTGTGAGGAGCTGCACGCCGACGAGGCGTATTATGAAAAAATGCGCGCCTTTGCCGCGCGTGGCGGCAAATTCCTTTTTGTTGGCGAGGGGCTTGACGTGGGGCAAAGGGCAGGATTGCTTACGGACGTGGCAGAGCTTGCCGCAGACGAGAGCGATAACGCGTATTTTACCTTCCCCGAGGGCGGGATGCGCTGGGCAATGTACGCCCCCAGCCGTCGCTTTGTAAACAAGAGCGGCACCGAGCTTGCCCGCTACGTGGATAAGACCTTCAACTTTATCTGGGACGGGCGCCAGTCTTATTTCTACCGCCCGCAGGGCGAGGAAACAAGGTACAGCGCTGCCGTGGTGGGCGCGTGCTGCGGCGTTTGCTGCTTTGACGTGTTCGCCGCTTATTCCGAGGCGTTCATGCAGGAGCATAAGCTGCTTGTTGCGCGTATGCTGGAGCTGCTTTTACCGGAGCGCGTCCTACGCGTGGAAAACGCGCCCGCCTTTGCCCGCGTGTCGCTGACAAAAGGGGATCATACGGTGCTGCACGTCAAGGCAACGCACCCCGAGATCCGTGTGGGGAAGGGCGTTGTCGAGGAGCATCATCTGATGCCAAGCGCCACCGTGAGCGTGGCGGGCGAGTTCCGGGTACTGCGCTTGCCGGAGTGCCTGCCCGTTGAAAGCCGCACGGAAAACGGCAGAACGGTGTTTGAAACGGGGGACGTGCTTGGATATCGCGCGTTCTTGCTGCAGGAAAGCAAGGTGTAAAAAAAGAGCCGACCGCGGTCGGCTCTTTTTTGCTGCATTTTTGAGTTGAAGGCTTTGCGGAAAGCGCCGTGTCCCCCACGCGCTTTCCGGCGGGGACGGGCAGATCCTCAAAGCATAAAAGCTGTGTCATAGCAGCTTCTTTCGGGGCAGTAAGGCTCCTTGGCGGATCGCCAAGGAGCCTTACGTGTTAAAGCACGCCAAGCCTTTGATTATCAAGATAGTTGGCGGGGTTTTGCACCAGGATCCTGTGCAGGATCTCCTCGGCATTCTGATATTTTGCGCGGAGCATAGGGGTGATCCTTTGCAAAATGTGCGCGTAGCCGGGGCCGTTGTAGGCAGCAAGCAGATTTTTCAGGCAAATGTCGCAGGAAACAAGCAAACGGTCGGTATATCCCGCGTCGATCAGCTCGTACAGGGTCTGCATTCTCCGCGCGTCGCTCGGGAAGGTGCCGTAGGCGTTTTTGGCGAGGAACTCCTTGCCAAAGTTATCAAATTCCAGGTACACGCCAAGGTCCATAATGGCCTTCATATCCTTGGTGTCAAGCAAAATGTCGGTGTGACAGATGCAAACGTGTGCGGGCTCCACGCCCTCGTCAAGCAAGAGCCTTGTCACAAACTGCCCGTGCTGTGCCCAGGGGCTTAAATGCACCATAATGGGGGCGCCGGTCCGCTTGTGCGCGATGGCAGAGGCCTTCAGCACGCGGATCTCCTCGTCCATGATCTCGGTGCTTGTGCCGATCTCGCCGATGATACCCGCCTTGATCCCGGTGCCGTCAATGCCCTCGGTCAGCTCACGCACCATCTCGTCCGCGATCTGCGCAATGCTCATATTTTTCAATCTTGCGGGGTGAGCGTCGCCCGTGTAAAAGCCGCAGCAGGTCACCACGTGCAAGCCCGTTTCGTCAGAAAGGCGCTTTAAAAACGTAACGTTCCTGCCAATACCCTCAACCGTGAGGTCCACAAAGCTCTGCCCGCCCGCCTTGGCAAAGGCGGCGACCTCGCGGATCGCCAGCTCCTCGCTATCCAGCATCAGATTGTCGCGCAGCAGATAGGGGTCCAGCATCAACTCGGCATAGTACTGTGGCGCGACCTTGCCGTCAAAGCCAACGCTGCCGGGGGTACAGTCACCGGGGTACTGATTGCTGATGTCGATCAGCGCATGCTCGTGCGGGGTGGTAACACCAAGCATCTCCTTTGAAATGACCCCGTTTACGGTCATAATGCCCATACGTATTCTCCTTTATCGGTGAAGCTCAGAAGGAATAGCCCTCAACGCTGTAGTACGCCATATTGGTCTGGCGCACGTCCAGTCTGCCAAAGCAGGCGCAGATGGGCAGGTCGCTTTTTACCCAAACGGTGTATTGCACCGCCTCGCCCAGCATCAGCCCTCGCTCGCCCAAGGGCTGGTCCAGGCGCACGCAGGTGGTGCGCATGCCGTCCAGTGTAAGGAAAATACCTTCCTCGGGGTCCTTATCCTCAAACAAAAACACCAGCTCGATCTTGGCGGCGGTATCGTTGAGGTTGGTCAGCATCAGTGCCTCGTGCCCCTCAAAATCGGGGTTGTCGCCGTGCGGGGGGAGATACCCGTCACAAAATACCCAGTTTTTCTTGCCCTTTTCCATAGCGCACCTCTTATTTAAAGATCTTGGGGATCGCCTTGTCGTTGTAGGTGGTCATACGCTGCGCGCCCTTGTCGGTGATCAGGTAGCAGTCCTCTACGCGGAAGGAGCCCCACTCCATGCCCTTGAAGTAAGCGTCGATACAGATGGCCATGCCCTCCTCGATCACGCGCTTGTTGGCAACGCTGAATACGGGCGCCTCGCACTCCAGCATACCGGTGCTGTGCAGGCTGCCGTAGGGGCAGTAATCGATATAGCCGTATTTGGTGAGGTAATCGGTGTAAGCGTTCAGCACCACGTCGCAGGGGGTGCCGGGGATCATCTTGGCAGAGGCGTGGTTCAGCGCATCGTAAGCGCACATCACGGCATCCTTGATCTTTTGCGGCACCTTGCCAAGCACAAGCGGGCTGCAGATGATGCCGTTGTACCCTTCGTAGCAAACGCCGGCGCCCAGCGCGATGATCTCGCTCTCTCCCAGCTGACGCATGGTGTTTTTGCACATGCTGATGTGCGAGTTGACGGGGCCGGTCGCCACCATCGGGGAGAAGGCCTGCACGTAGCTTTCGGCACCAAGGGTCATCATTTCCGCCTCAAACATGCCCTCTACGTGGCGCTCGGTCATGCCGACCCGGATCTTGGGCACCACGTTTTCAAACATGGTGGAGACCATGGCCCAGTTTGCCTTCAGGAGCTCGATCTCGGCAGGGCTCTTGCGGATTCTCTGCTCGTAGTGAACGTCGTCAAAGTCCACCACCTCGGCACCGGCAAACACCTTTTTCAGCTTGCCCATGATGATGGCAGGGAAGATCAGTCGGCCGATAAAGCCGATCTTTTTTACGTAAGGATGCTCAGCCTTGATCTGCTTGAACAGCTCCTCAAAGTCAAGCTGCCCCTCGGTGTCGTACTCAAAGCCGCTGACCTCACCGATCTCGGGGAGGATGGCGATGCGGCTGTTCGGCAGGGAATTGTGGATCAGGCAGTAGTCGTAGGACGCCTGACCGGTGCAGACCGTTACCTCTCCCTCGGCAGGGATGATGATGGCAGAGCTTTCGTTTACCGGCATGAAGCCGCAGTAATAGCGCACGATGGCGATCTCCAGAAGGTTGGAAAAGCCAACCACCAGATCCACGCCCTGCTGCGCCATTTTTTCGCGCAGAGCATTCACTCTTGCAAGATATTCTTTTCCTTCAATTTTGGGTGTGTTCATAACGGTTCTCCTTTTTTATGTTTTTCTCGGTAAGCAAGCGGGGTAAGCCCCGTTTGCTTTTTAAAAAGTGTATCAAAGTATTTCACCTCTCGGAACCCAAGCGAGCAAGAGATCGCACTGATCGTGTCGCTCCCCTCGGCAAGGCGGCGTTTTGCCTCCTCAATTTTCAAGCGGTTGAAGCAGCCGATCAGCGTTTCTCCGGTCTGCTCCTTAAAGATCCTGCAAAGAAAGGAGCGCGAGTAGCTGAACTTGGCGCAGATCTCCTGCAGGGTGAGCTTTGTCGCCACGCTTTTGCGCAAAAAGCGGAGCACGGCGTTGACCAGATCGGCATGAAAGCGCTCGTCGCTGAAAAATACGATATCGGAATCGTGAAAGGCGGATCTTCTGCGCACCAGCGTGATCAGCAGATACTCCAGCTGGATCAGCAATGCTTGCTGTCCGCCGAATTTGGGGCTTGGAAGCACCTCCATCTGCTCGTGCTCGTTCATGCGGAAGGTGGCAAAGCCCTCGTCCATAATTTTCTCCATACAGTCGCTTTGCACGGGATCCTCAAAAAAGATGCAGTCGGATAGCGCGTTCAGCGATTGCGAAAAGCTGTCAAAGCAGACCACAAGCACGCGGCTCTCGTTTCCGCGCGCCGAGGTGTAGGAGTGGCTTTTGTTTGGTGGGATCAGAAGCAGCTCGCGCTCGCCAAGCATAAAGGTGGTGTCCTCTGCCTTTAGCGTAACAGCGCCGCGCACCACGTAGCAAAGCTCCCAGAAGTCGTGCGACTCCACGTAGCTCCGGTACTTTCCCTCAAAATCAAGGAACTCCATGGCGGTGAGCTCCCTCACGTCGATCACGTTGCGGATCCTGTGCCGAAGGTAGGTCTTCATTTGCCTCTCCTTTCCTGCCTTTTCTTATATTATAAAAAAGATCTTGCCATCTGTAAAGGGGAAATCGTCCATTTTTATTCCAAAATTTTCTTCAGGTAAAATTTTGTGGCGGATTTTGCGGCATGCGCCGCGGCAGCGCATACAAAAAGCCCCTGCCCGAATGCGCGGGCAGGGGCAGGAGCGTTTGCGTTATTCTCACTCTTTTTCGGGAATCTTCTTTGGCTTATTTGTGCCCTAAATATTATCCCCAAACGGCAATTTTGAACCCGATTTATTTCATTACTCAAAATTTTTGTTGCAGAAAAAGTTGCAAAATCACCTGCGGATTAGTGTCGAGTGGCTTTGGGGTTATGGCTTTTCCACTCGAACCGTGTACTCGGTTCGTTTTGTTTTTACCAATCCGAGCTTATCGCAAATATGAAGCAATTCCTTGCTTGACACCGGAACATCCATATAAGCTTTTTTTTCACTTATTGATAATACATACTCAAGAAGACGACTTCCAAAACCATTACGTTGATACTGCCCTTCGATGTATAAATTATCTATGTGTCCGTTATGTACTGTAACGATTCCGATTTCTTTACCAAAGGATATACTATACATTTTTCCACCGTTCGAAATGGCATTGCTGATTTTTTCAGCAATGCTAGCTTCTTCCGTGATGTATCTTGCCTCGTTTTCTTCTCGGGACAAACTGTAATCAAATCTTCCATAACGATTTGCATATCGGCAAATATGCTTAACTTGTTCGTTCGTGCCTGAAAACTCTTTGCATATAATTTGGTTTCCCATAGCCGCTACAATCTGTGAATCGGGATTTGACCAAGGTTTGTTGATTCCCCAGAAGATTGAATTGTTGGAGTTCGTATCTAAAACCGATAGTAGATCCTTGCGATTACATATTACTTTGTAATTTCTGCGTTTGAAATAAAGCATATTGCTTTCGCAAGTGAAAATAGAACTAATCCTATGACCCTGGTGAATCAATGCATCCTTCAATGTTAGCGTATCTACGTTATTTGGAATAGTATCATAAACTCCATCAAACAAGCGGAAACAAGCCCAATAATCCTTAACTTCCGGCACTATGCTTGATGTCCAACTTGCATAACACTCCACCAATTGCATCAACACATATTTCCCATCAAACGCATGAAAATCTTCTTCGGAAATTGGTTTTGTTTCTTGTTCCGTATATGGTTTCCCAGATGTTTGCAGTTGAACAGCAATGATATCTCCATCATCAAAAATCCGTTCCGTGTGTACATCCGGCTTGATTTTCTTCCTTGACGGCTGCGGTGATAATAGTTTTTCTTTGAACTCGGCAAGCTTCTTTTTTCGGGAATCCAGAGTTTTTTGACCGGCTTCTGTCCACAGAGTCAAGCCAAAACCGCTGTCGATCATTTCTATGGCTTTATCCTTTATGGAATTCGTCAAAATTCCTTTCTTCCACATAAAATCAGCAAGGGAATAAATGTAATTGCACCATTCCTCTTCATCCGATTCGTCAAACATTTCTGTTCTGATATAGTTATCAATCCGCTTCAACGCTTCTTCTACATCAAACTTATAGAAGGCTGCAGTGTATTCACTATATAAATCTTCTGCAGTATCATTTCCTGTTACACTGGTATTCCAAGTTCCCATG
>JAZNNA010000142.1:0-3158 GCA_045580065.1 Eubacteriales bacterium | reverse complement strand
GCACAGCTACAAGCAGCCCGTGCCCTACGGCAGCACGCTGATCATGAGCCCGTGGAACTATCCCTTTTTGCTTACGCTTGATCCGCTGGTGGCGGCGATCGCGGCAGGGAATACGGCAATCGTCAAGCCCAGCGCCTACTCCCCCGCCACAAGCAGGGTGGTAGAGCAGATCATCGCCGAGTGCTTTTCACCCTCTTACGTGGCGGTGGTAACGGGCGGCAGGGCAGAGAACAGAGCGTTGCTTGACCAGAAGTTTGATCTTATCTTTTTCACCGGCAGCCAGGCGGTGGGCAAGGAGGTGCTGCGCCGCGCGGCCGAGCATCTCACCCCGGCGGTGCTGGAGCTTGGCGGTAAAAGCCCCTGCATCGTGGATGCAAGCGCCAACGTAAGGCTTGCGGCAAGGCGCATCGTGTTTGGCAAGTTCCTCAACTGCGGGCAGACCTGTGTGGCACCCGATTACGTGCTGTGCGAGCGCGGGATAAAACAGCAGCTGGTGCGGGAGATCGCGGCTGAGATCAAGCGGCAATTTGGCGAGGACCCGCTGCAAAACGGCAATTACGGCAGGATCATCAATCAAAAGCATTTTGAACGGCTTTGCGCCCTGATCGACAAAGAGAAGGTGGTGCTTGGCGGCAACAGCGATCTCGCCACCCTGCGCATTGCCCCCACGGTGATGGACAACGTTACCTATAGTGATGCGGTGATGGGCGAGGAGATCTTCGGCCCTGTTTTGCCGATCCTTGACTTTGAGGATTTTGACGCTGTGGTAGACGACCTGAAGGAAAGAGATAAGCCGCTGGCGCTGTATCTGTTCACAAGCAACAAAAGACACGTCAGGCGCGTTACCACCGAGCTTTCTTACGGTGGCGGCTGTATCAACGACGTGGTGATCCACCTTGCAACAAGCGAGATGGGCTTTGGCGGTGTGGGGGAAAGCGGCATGGGCGCTTACCACGGCAGGGCAGGGTTTGAGGCCTTTTCGCACGAAAAATCGATCGTGAATAAAAAGACCTGGATCGACCTGCCTATGCGCTATCAGCCCTATAAAAGCAGATTTTACGAAAGGCTGCTGCGCCTGTTTTTGAGATAAAAAAGGAGAATTTTGATGATAAAGCCTGTTTTTGGAATTGATGAAACCCTGGATAAGGATAACGAGCAATCCAATGCCGAGGCGTTTTGCGTTGCCAAGGTCAGTGACGAGTGCAGCAAAGCCTTGGACGAGGGCAGCGACGAGGCAATGGAGAGCGTGGAGCGCGCAAAGCTCCCTCTGCCCTTGCGCATTATGGAATACGTGTGCGGCTTTGCCGTGCTTGTCATTCTGGTGGGGATCCTTCGCGCTGACGTCGGCCTTGCCGAGGCCTATCAAAATGCGGCGTGGATGTTCTGGCTTGGCGGCGCTTGCCTTCTTGTGTGGGCGGTGCTTGCCGTTGCCGCGCGGCAAAAAAGCAAAAGCGTGATACAAAGCGAGGAGGTCCGGGATAACGAGCGGGAGCTGGAGCAAAATCTGCAGAGGGCATACCGCGAGCTGGGCGTGCCTGCGCAGGCAGCCGACGTGGATATTTTAATGTTTTGCTACACGGTAAAAAACGGCGAGGTGCAGGTGAAGAAAAACACCCCCGTACCCTATCTTAATATGGAGCTGAAGCTGTTTTGCGAGGGGGATCGTCTTTGCATTGCCGATGCGCACGAGCGCTATGAATTCCCCTTGCGCGAGATCCGCGGGATCCGCACGGTAAACAAGCGCATCCACGTACCCTTCTGGAACAAGAAGCTGCCGCATAACAGCGAAGAATACAAGCGCTATAAGATCACAAGCAACAACATAGGCATGATCTTTTTTAAGCCCTATTATATTCTGGAGCTTGACCACGGGGGCGAGCAGTGGGGCATCCACTTCCCCTGCTACGAGCTGCCGGTGATCGAGGCGCTGACGGGGCATTTCGCCCAGGACCAAAAATAAAGCGGGGAACGGTATGGATTTTTCAGCAAAAAAACGGGCAGAGGTGATCTGCCATATGACCACCTCGCTGGATGGGCGCGTTACGGGGGAGTTTTTGTCGCATCCCGCGTGCGCCGCGGCGATCGAGGAATATTACAGACTGCACCGTGCCTACCGCGTGGGCGGCTGCAAGGGCTTTATTTGCGGGCGCATTACCATGCAGGAAAGCTTTACGGGTGAGGATGCCCCCGTGCTTGACGGCCTTGCACCCGTTGCGGATAAGTCGCAAAGCTTTTGGGCAGAGCCGCAAAGTGATTTTTACGCCATCGCCTTTGACTCTAAGGGGAAATTGAACTGGAAAAGCGCCCTGATCTCTGACAGCGACCCCGGATACGACCGCGCGCGGGTGATCGAGGTGCTGACCGAGCAGGCGGATGGGCGCTATCTTGCCTATCTGCGCGCGTTGGGCATCTCCTACGTGATGGCGGGGAAAAATGAGATCGACGTAGCGGCGGCATTGTGCGAAATTACCGCCCAAACGGGTGCAAAAACGCTGGCTCTGGAGGGCGGCAGCGTGATCAACGGACATTTTCTGCGCGCGGGGTGCGTTGATGCGCTTTCCTTGGTGCAGGCGCCCCTTGTGGCAGCAAGCACCGATAAGCCCCTGTTTGCCGCGGGCGAGGTGCGCGGCTTTTCGCTGACGAGGGCAACGCCGTGTGAGGGCGCGCTTGTGCTGGAGTACGTGCGCGAAACAGAGCATGCTTGACCGCGAGGCGCTGTACGCGCAGCTGCGGGCATTGCCGCGCGGCTGTGTGGTCACCTATGGGGATCTGGCGGCAATGCTTGGCAACAAGGCGCTGGCACGTGCCGTAGGGAACGCTCTGCACCAAAATCCCGACGGCGAGCGCACGCCCTGCTATAAGGTGGTAAACAGCAAGGGGATGCTCAGCTCCGCTTACGCCTTTGGCGGCATCGCGGCGCAAAAGCGCCGCCTGGAGGCCGAGGGCATCGAGGTCACGCACGACCGCGTTGACCTTGCAAAATACCGCTATCGCACATAAAAAAGCGACCGGCAAAAGCGGATTTCGCATAGGGATGTTTCATGTATCCTTGTAGGGACCGGCGTCCCCGACGGTCCGCCTGTATGGCGTATTGCCATACGTTGGTGTATTAGGTGTGTTCGCACTCGCTAAATGCCTCCTTTGATTCAAGGGAGGTG
>JAZNNA010000141.1:0-11421 GCA_045580065.1 Eubacteriales bacterium | reverse complement strand
GTAGCATTGTTCATAATTCTTCCCACACGGAAGTACACGCGCACCTCACCTGCGTTGCGGCTGATGCGCTGCGGCACGGTATAGCGAATGCCGCCCGCAGGCTGCAGTGTGCAGCTCTCGTTGGCGACCTCCTCGCCCTTGACGTATGCCGCGGCGGCAGCGCCGGCAAGTGCGGCCTCCTCAGACACATAGTCCACAAGGTCGTGCACGTGCAGCACGTTGCCGCAGGCAAACACACCGGGGAGTGCGGTCTCACGGCGCTCGTTGACCACGGCACCGCCCGTGATGCGGTCCAGCGCGATCCCTGCGCCCTTGGTCAGCTCGTTTTCCGGGATCAGACCGCAGGAAAGCAACAGCGTGTCGCAGGGGATATATTCGCTTTCCCCCTCGATGGGGCGCAGATTTTCGTCAACACGGGAAACCGTTACACCCTTGACGCGGCCCTTGCCGTGGATCTTGGAAACGGTGTGGCTTAATTTCAGCGGGATGTCAAAATCCTGCAGGCATTGCACGATATTGCGGTTCAAGCCCCCGGAATAAGGCATCAGCTCGCACACAGCACGCACACGTGCGCCCTCAAGTGTCATACGGCGCGCCATGATCAGACCGATGTCGCCCGAGCCGAGGATCACAACGTCCTTGCCCGGCATATAGCCCTTGATGTTGACAAAGCGCTGTGCCGTGCCCGCGGTATAAATGCCTGCGGGACGTGCACCGGGAATATTCAGCGCGCCGCGGCTGCGCTCACGGCAGCCCATCGCCAGCACGATCGCCTTGGCAGAGATGTGCGACACACCGCCCTCGGCGCTCATCAGCGTCAGCATTTTTTCGGGGGTGATGGCAAGCACGATGGTGTTGAGGAGATACGCGATCCCCTTTTCCTTGACCTCTTTTTCATAACGGGCGGCATACTCGGGGCCGGTCAGCTCCTCGCCAAAGCGGTGCAGGCCAAAGCCGTTGTGGATGCATTGCTGCAAAATACCGCCGAGCGCACCGTCGCGCTCTACGATCAAAATATCCTGCACGCCCGCATCGCGTGCAGCAAGCGCTGCCGCCATACCTGCGGGGCCGCCACCAACGATCACGATATCATAACACTTCATTGCTTTCCTCCTTGGTGCGCGAGACCAGCAGCTCCGAGCCCTTGCCGAACTTGTTGACCTCGGTCTGCTCGATGCCCAGCTCCTCGGCTAAGATCTCGGTGATATAGGTGGTGCAAAAGCCGCCCTGGCAACGCCCCATCGTGGTGCGCACACGGCGCTTGACGGCATCCAGCGAGCGGGCGGGCGGGTTGCGGCGGATCGCAGCGCGGATCTCACCCTCGGTGACGACCTCGCAACGGCAGACCACGTGGCCGTATGCAGGGTCCTTGGCGATCATTTCGTTTTTCTCCTCATCCGAGAGATGCGAGAAATGGCGATAGGAAAGGCGTGTGCCGCAGAAATCCTTTTTCTCCTTCAGCTTAAGGCCCTGCTTTTTCAGGAGCTTGACAAGCTCCTTTGCAATGGCGGGTGCCGAGGAAAGACCGGGCGAGTCGATGCCGATGGCATGCACCACGCGGGGCTCCATACGGCTTTTTTCGATCACGAAATCGTCGCCGTCCTTGAGCGAGGCGCGCAGGCCGGTGAAGGACGTGATGATCTGCCGCCACGGGATACCCGGTACGCTTTTGAGGGCAGCGCGACGAATGGTTTCCAGGCCCTTGGCGCTGGTATCGCGGTGGTTGCGGTCACGGTTTTGCACCTCTACCGAGGTGGGGCCGACCAGAATATTGCCGTCTGCCGTGGGGGACACGAGAATACCCTTACCTGCCGCAGTGGGCACCTGGAACAGGGTATGCGAGCAAAGATTGCCCTCGGAGCGGTCCAGCAGCATATATTCGCCCATACGGGGGATCAGCTCGTAGCGATCGTCACCCACCATAGCGGCGATGCGGTCGGCAAACAGCCCCGCACAGTTGACGATATAATCAGATTCGACCTTACGGTCGCCGGAATAGATCACGTAGCCGTCGGCGGTGTGGCAGATGCCGTCCACCTCGAAATTGCAGATCAGCTTTACGCCGTTATCCATAGCGTTCCCAACGGCGGCAATGGTCAGCCCGTAGGGGCAAACGATGCCGGACGTGGTGCAGCGCAGCGCGCCCACCACCTCGGGGGATACGTTGGGCTCCAGCGCCAGCACCTCGTCACGCGAGAGGAGCGAAAGCCCCGATACGCCGTTGGTGATGCCGCGGTCATAGAGTCTATGCACGTGCTGCATCTCCTCATCGGAGAAGGCCAGCACCAGCGATCCGTTGTTACGGTAGGAAACGCCAAGCTCGGCCGTGAGCGCGGGCATCATTGCCGCACCGCGCAGGTTCAGCGCCGCCTTTTTCGTGCCGGGAATGGGATCAAATCCACCGTGCACGATGCCGCTGTTGGCGCGGGAAGCACCTGCCGCCACATCGTTTTCCTTTTCCAATAAGCACACACTGAGATCGTATCTGGAAAGCTCACGCGCCGTCAGCGCGCCCACTACTCCGGAGCCGATCACAACAACATCAAATTTCACTCATTTTTCCTCACTTTCGTTGTTGCCTTTTATTCGTTATCATTTTATCACAAAAAGGACAAAAAAAGATAGCACAATGTTGCCGATTATTTGTTTATTTTTTAACTATGTTGGCATAAAAAGTGCGAATTGTGGCTTGCTTGTTAAGCTTTTAGCAAACATTAGGTCAATATTTTACAAATGTGATTTTTCGTCAATATCACCAAGCATTTTTTTGCGCAGATTTCCTTCGCTCTTGCTTTTTGCCCTGCCTTATGTTATAATAAATCCAACAACCACCAAGGGGGTACACAACGCATGAAGATCTCAACCACCACAGCAAACGAAACCGTTGCCTTTGCCGCCACCGAGCTGCGCAGATACCTTTCGATGATGATGCCGACCGGCGGCGCCATTTCCCTTTCCCTTGCCAGCCCCTGCAACGAGGGCTTTCGGATCGGACTGATGCAGGACTTCTCGCTGGACGTGAGCGACGTGAGGGACTGCGTGCTGGACGATATTATTTATATGGATACCACCGAAAACGGCGGCGTGATCGCGGGAAACAATCCGCGTGCCGTGCTGCTTGCAGTCTACGAATATCTGCGCCAAAACGGCTGCCGCTGGCTGTTCCCCGGCCCGGATGGCGAGTTCATCCCCCAAAAACTGATACAGCCCGTAAAGCTGCGCCACGTCCCCTCGCTTCGCTACCGCGGATGGTGCAACGAGGGTGCAATGGCACGCCAAACGATGCTGGATATGATCGAGTTTACCCCCAAGGTGGGTATGAACGTGATGATGATCCAGTTCCGTGTTCCCAAGGCCTTTTACAGCCGCTACTACGAGCACAGGCGTAACCAAGAAAACTTTGCGCCGCTTAGCATCACCAAGGAGCAGGTGATGCAATGGACAAGCGAGTGCGAATGCGAGGCTGCCAAGCGCGGCCTACAGCTGCACACGATGGGGCACGGTTTTACCATCGAGCCGTTTGGCGTGGACACCTCTGGGGCGTGGGCAAGGATCTCAGAGGATGACCTCACCCCCGAAAACCGCGAATATCTTGCCATGATCGACGGAAAGCGCGCCTTTTTTGGCGGCACCCCCATCAACACCAACTTTTGCATGTCCAACCAAAAGGCACGCGAAAAGGTGGCGGCCTACATCACGGAATACGCCCAAAGCCACCCCAATGCGGACTATATTCACGTCTGGCTTGCCGATGCGAGCAACAACCATTGTGAGTGTGAGGCCTGCCGCCAAAAAACGCCCTCCGACTGGTATATGATACTGATGAACGACATTGATGCGGCGCTTTCTGCCAAGGGGCTGCAAACGCGCATCGTATTTATCGCTTACGTAGACACCAGCTGGGCGCCGCTTACGGAAAAGATCCAAAATCCCGATCGCTTTACGCTGATGCTTGCACCCATCACGCGCAACTACACCTTCACCCTGCCTGCAGGGCGCGTGACCGCAACCCCTCTGCCCTATCAGCACAACAACAACACGATGCCCCAAACGCTGGACGACTATCTTGCCTACTACACGGAGTGGAAAAAGACGTGGAGCGGCACCAGCCTTTGCTATGAATATCACTTCTGGCAGCACCAGCACTACGACCCCTCCGGCCTGGCACTTGCCAAGCGTATTTACGAGGACGTGCGCGTATACAAGAGCTTTGACATTGACGGGCTGATCCAATGCGGCTCGCAGCGCAGCTTTTTTCCGCACGGGCTTGCCTACTACGTGCATGCCAGAACGCACTTTGACCAGTCGCTTTCCTTTGAGGAGATCGCAGCCGACTATTTCCTGCACGCCTTTGGTGAGAATTACAAGGAATTTCTTGCCCTGTTTGCAGAGGTAGAAAAGGCCATTCCGATGGCGTTTATGGAAGGCAAGCTTGGCACCGCCAAAACGCCGGGCAGCTCCAGAAACTTTTACAATCCCGCACTTTCAGCACAGCTTGAGGATGCTGCCGCGCTTGCCGACAAGGCATTGGCGCTTGTTGCCGCCAACCGCCCCTGCAACGAGCTTATACAAAACACCTCGCTGCGCCTGGTAGAGCTGTTTGCAAGCTTTCTCAAGCCACTTGCCCGTTTTCTCTCGCTGAAAGCCAAGGGCGAGGATGCAGAAGCCCTTGCGTGCAGCGAGGAGCTGCGCGTGGCGTTTGGCAAGCACGAGCCGGAGCTGATGCGCTATCTTGACCATTGGCAATGCTTCCGCTTTATCCAGCATATTGCGCAAAACCACTACGTGATGCAATAATAAAAAAGCACCGAGCCTGCTCGGTGCTTTTTTATTTAGTCTTCCATAATAGATTGGATGGCAAAAAGGCATGCGCTGCGAAGACCTGCGTGCTCCAAGGCGGCAACGCCCTTGATGGTGGAGCCGGCGGGCGAGCAGACCATATCCTTGAGGACGCCGGGATGCATACCGGTTTCCAGCTGGAGCTTGGCGCTCCCCTTCACCGTTTGCGACACCAGCTTATACGCCTTATCGCGCGGCACGCCGTAGTACACGCCCGCATCGGCAAACGCCTCGATCAAAAGATCCACAAAGGCAGGGCCGCACCCGGAAAGTGCGCCGCCGATTCCCATCAGCTCAGAGGGCAGGACCTCTACCTCGCCAATGGCGGCAAACAGCTCCTTGAAAAAGGCAAGCTCGCCCTCGGTCAGGGTGGTGGTCTTTTCAAACAGGAACATCCCCTCCCCCACCATAGCGGGGGTATTGGGCATAACGAACTGCACGCGCACGTTCTCTGCAAGTAGCGAGCGGTATCGGGCGTGATCCCAGCCAAGCGCGATGGAAAGCACCGCCTTGCCGCCAAGTGCCTTGCCCATAGCGGCGATCGCGCCCTCTACGTGATAGGGCTTACACGCCATGATCACAACGTCGGCGCTTTTTGCAACCGCTATTTCAGAATCAAGCGCCGTAAAGCCAAGCTCGGCGGCCATTGCCGCAAGCTTTTCTGCAGCAGGGTCAAACGCGCAAAGATCCGCTGCGTTCACCTTGCCGGATGCCAAAAAGCCGCGTGCCAGCGCGCTTGCCATATTTCCCATTCCGATAAATCCAAGCTTCATAATTGCCCTCCCGGGGAAAAGTATTATCCTTATTATACGCCATTGTGCGCCGCTTGTCAAGAAAAAAGAGTCCGCTTTTGCAAAAGCGGGCTCTTTTTTACTCGGCCTTGCCGAGGCGTTCCTCAATATACGGCTCGATCCGCTCCTCATCCATACCAAGCACGTGGGCAAGCTCGCTGTAAAGCAGATGCTTTGCAAGGCGGCCGTATTCCATATCCGATACGGGAAAGTGCTTGTGTGCTGCCAGAAGCTGCTTGCGCCGGGTATGCACGGTTTTGATCACGCTGACGTATCCCTCGGGACGCAGCTCTCCAATGGTGGTGCGATAGATCTCGCGGCGCTGCTTTTCGATGGGGACATTCAGCAGCTGGATATTTGGCATAGAGAGGATCAGCTCCTCGATCTCCTCAAGAGTCATCAAGCGGCGCATGGGCACGCGGACGTTATCCACGGGTGTGTAGATGGTAGAGCTCATGGGATTGTTGAGCGGAACCAACAAATAAAAGGTGCGTGTATCGGTTTTATCGTAGGGAGAGGCGCAGATATCCTCTACACGACAAATACCGTTTGTGCCGTATACAATGTATTCTCCTATCGCAAACATCCTTATGACCTCCCCTCAAAGATGATAGAACACCGGAAATCGCTTGGCGCTGTGACATTACTATTATTTTACCATATTATGAAAAATTATGCAAGGGACATTTTTCATAAAATTCCCCCAAAAAATACAGGCGCAGGAGGTAAAAAAGAGCTGTATGGCGCAGCTTTTAGGCAAAAGATAAGAAACAAGCCCCCGGACGGGGGCTTTTTTCTTGCTTTTTTACTTTTTGTCATCAGCGGAGCTATCGGCGCTGGGTAAAAGCGCCACCGGCTCTTTTGCCTTTTCTTTTTCGGCCTTGGCGGCAATTTTTTCTGCCTTTTTTGCCTCGGTCTTTTCAACCTTTGCCTGGAATTCGGCCAGCTTTTTTTCTTTTTGCGCTTCCTTTTCGGCCTGCTTTTTGGCCTTGGCCTCTTTCTTTGCCTTGCGCTCGGCAGCGGTATCCTTGCGGTTGTTTACCGTATAAATACCAAAGATCACAGCAATCACCGCGCTGGCGGTGCCGATGGCAAACACAAAGAACTTATCCGGGAGCAGCGGGCTTACCAGCTGCCACACACCAAAGGCGCTGAGAAGAATATACAAAAGCAGCTGCCAGAGCGGAATGCGCTTGGGATCGGACGCATCCTTTGCATTGGAGAGATACGCATGCACGGTTTCCACCACGCCACGCAGCCACAGGGCAAGACCAAGCACCGAGCAGATCTCAAGAGAGGAGATCAGCGGGATGGTGACGTAGCCCATAAAAATGTGCGCAACGGCGGTGAGCAAGAGGATCACGACCTCGCCAATGGCAAAGCCCTGCAGCGCGCCGCGATAACGCCACATTTGCGGGAAGAGTGCAAAGAATACGTAAAGGATCAGCGCAACGGCAGCCACGATATGTAAAATGTCGCCACCGATATTCAGCTTGCCGACCTTAAAGCCGCTTAAAAACATCAAGACCGCCAAAACGGCAAGCAGGATGCATACAACAAGGGTAAAGACCCATTTTTTCATCAATTTTTGCATAATACGTCCCCTTCAGAAGTGTTTTGCACCTATTATTATACGCGCTTTTTTGACAGAATGCAAGAGCCTTTACACTTTTTTAACCTTGGTATTCCTGCAGCCCCTGCTCCTTGGGCTCCTCGCCCGTGCCAAGCAGCGTGCGCAGCAAAAAGATGACAAGCCCCACGCAAAGCCACAGCACAATGCAAAGCAGCACCAGCAAAAACATAGCAAGCACACACACAGCAAGCGTGTGGATCAGCTCCATCACCATCCCCTGCACACGGGTGTCAAAAAGCAGCAAAACGGCGATCGCTGCCAAAACAAGCACAGCGAAGTACACCGTGCCGAGGAACCCCTCGATCACATCGGTGGCCGAGGAGAACACACCCATGCTGAAAAGCAGCAGCAGCGCAAAGCCCAAAAGCTTTTGCCAGATGCTGACCTCGGGGCTGGCGATCACGGTGGGCAAAAGCCGCAGTGCGGCCAGCAGATACTCCCCCGCATCGGCACCGCTCTCGGCCAACGCAGCGATCTCCTGCATAAAGCCGGACATCACCGGTGCAAAAAAGAGATAGGAAACGCCAAACACCGCAAGCAGCCCCAAAAGCACGGGGACCACCCAGTAGAACAGGTTGCCAAGCTGTGCCACGGGGTTGCGCGGATCGTACGAGCGCTCGACAAATCCAAGCTCCCCCTCCGGTGCGTGGACGTCCAGAAGACAGATATCCTCAACGCGCTGCCAGAACAGGATCGCCGCCATGGCGTGCCCCAGCTCGCGCAAGGGCGTGGAAGGGGCAAAGGCCACAAGCAAAAGCCGTTGTGCGCCGCGCTCGCCCACAAGCCACACAAACAGCACACGGCAAAAATACACCGCAAGCGACAGCACCGCAAGCGGCACAAGCACAAGCAGCATCACCTGCATCCACATAGACAAAAGGTTGCCCATTTCCACGCTCCCTTCTCCCCTTTTCGGGGGATTTTATTCCATATTAGTATATCACATTTTTTGCGCGCTGTCAATCACACGCGCCTTGACAAAAAAACTTGTTTATGCTATAATAATCGACGTAACTCCGCCAAACGGCCGCGCGGTATGGCGCCGAAAGGTATTACCGTGAGGAAAGTCCGGGCTTCATAGGGCAGGATAACTGATAACATCAGCCGCAGGCGACTGCCGGGAAAGTGCAACAGAAATAAACCGCCGCCATTTGGCGGTAAGGGTGGAAAGGTGAGGTAAGAGCTCACCCACTCCTATGGTAACATAGGTTTGCTGTAAACCCTATCCGAAGCAACACCCACGGGGGAAGTCGCCCGATTCCGCAAGGATACCCCCGGGTGGCATAACGCTTTGCGTTAGAGCTTTTCGGTGACGAAAAGCAAAGATTGATGACCGTTTAAGACAGAACCCGGCTTACAGACGGGGCTATGCAACTTTAAATCAGCAAAAACAAAGGAATTTTATACTTGTATGAAAATAGGATTTGTTTCTCTCGGATGCCCGAAGAATCAGCTTGACACCGAGGTCATGCTTCACGAGGTCGCGAGCGCGGGCTACGAGATAACTCCCGAGGAGACCGAGGCGGATATTGTTATTATCAATACCTGCGGATTTATCGAATCGGCAAAAAAAGAAGCCATTGACAATATACTTGATATTGCGTGGCTGAAAAAGCATAACGGACTCAAGGGTCTTATCGTTACGGGCTGTATGGCTGAGAGGTACGGCAGAGAAATACTTGATGAATTTCCCGAGGTCGACGCGGTGCTTGGCGTTGGAAGTATACATAACATCGTCGAGGCTGTTAAAAGCGTAGAAGCTAACGTAGGAAAGAAGAAAAAGAAGGGTGAGGATTGCCGCTATTACTCCCATGAGGACAAAAACACAGTGCGGCTTGGCGGCGACAGAGTGCTGACCACACCCGATTACGCGGCATATCTCAAGATCAGCGAGGGCTGTGACAACCGTTGTGCCTACTGCGCTATCCCCGACATCCGCGGAAGCTTCCGCTCAAGACCTATGGAGGATCTTGTCAGAGAGGCGCGCGAGCTTGACGAAATGGGAGTCAAGGAGCTGACGGTCATTGCTCAGGACACCACAAGATACGGTATTGACCTTTACGGAAAGTACTGTCTTGATGAGCTTCTTCGTAAGATTACCGATGAGACGAGCATTCCCTGGATCAGAGTACTTTACTGCTATCCCGACAAGATCACCGACGGACTTATCGAGGAGATGAAGAATAATCCAAGAATACTCCATTATATCGATCTGCCGCTGCAGCACATCAGCGACAGCGTGCTCAGGCGAATGAACCGCCACGGCGACAGCGCGCTTATCCGCGAGGTGCTTCACAAATTGAAGAGCGAGATACCCGACGTTACCGTCCGCACCACATTCATCGTCGGTTTCCCAGGTGAGACCGAGGAGGACTTTGAGGAGCTGTGTGAGTTTGTCAAGGCGGAAAGATTTGACCGCGCGGGTGTGTTCACATACTCAAGAGAAGAGGGAACACCCGCATATGACTTTGAGGATCAGATCGACGAGCAGGTCAAGCAGGACAGAATGGATATCATCATGCGCTCGCAGATGCTTATAAACGAGGAAAAGAATGCCGAGAAGATCGGCAAGGTAATCGACGTGCTTTGCGAGGATTTCGATCCCGTCAGCGACTATTATTTCGGCAGAAGCGCGGGCGACGCGCCCGAGATCGACGGAAAGGTATTCTTCAAGTCCGACAGGCAGATCTCTCCCGGCGAATTTGTCAAGGTAAAGGTTCGCAGAGTTGAGGAATACGACCTCTGCGGCTTTGCCGTAGGCGGCTGATAGCCTTTGTGAATAAAGGCTTTGATTAGTTGAGAACACAAAGAATATATATACGAAAGGCGACAAAATAATGAAAATGAATCTTCCTAACAAGCTTTCGGTGCTGAGACTTATAATGGTGCCGATCTTCATGGTGGTTATGCTTCTTCCCACATTTACAAGCTTTTCCGCAACCGTCGATATGATATTGACGCTTTCGGGCGCGGTGCTGTTTATCGCGGCATCCTTTACCGATATGCTGGACGGCAAGATCGCGAGAAAGTACAATCTCGTTACCGATTTCGGTAAGTTCTTGGATCCCCTTGCGGATAAGTTTATGGTTATCGGAGCTATGCTCTGCATACTTTTCACCAACGCGGGCAATCTTAACATGTTCACACTTTACTTCTTTGCCCTTATCGTGGTAGTTTTCCGTGAGCTTGCGGTCACAAGCATCCGTCTCGTTGCGTCAAGCTCGGGCGGTGTGGTCATCGCGGCAAATATGCTTGGAAAGCTAAAGACCGTAACTCAGATCGTAGCTATCTGCGCGGCGATCATCGAGCCCGTTATCTACGGCGCGCTGAAGGTTGACGTTAATCTTCTCGGTTTCCCCCCCGTTACCCTTGTGACTACTGCTTTGATGATCTATCTTACGATCCACTCGGGTATCAATTACATAGTTGGCGCGTGGAAATATCTCGATCCCCAGAAATAATCAATCAATAATTCTTGCGGGAGGCGTGTCCTCCCGCATTATTAAAAAAGAGGCATTTTATGATCATAAGAAGAGCAGAGAAGGGCGATATTGACGGAATAAACGCGCTTTTGAGACAGGTGCTTGAGGTGCATCACAAGGGTCGCCCCGATATTTTTCGCTCGGGTGCCAAGAAATACACCGACTCCGAGCTTTTGGAGATAATTGAAGACGGTCTGCGCCCCATATTCGTTATGGCGGATGGCGAGAGCGTCGTGGGATACGCGTTCTGCGTGTTTATTCAGCACAAGGATCACAACATTTTTACCGATATTAAGACTCTTTACATCGACGACATCTGCGTTCTTGAGGAAAGACGGGGAGAGCATATCGGTAAGGCGCTTTACGAGCACGTGGCGGCATTTGCCAAGGATGAAGGATGCTACAATCTTACCTTAAACGTCTGGTCGTGTAACGATGGCGCTATGAAATTTTACGAAAAATGCGGACTCAAGCCCCAAAAGGTGGGTATGGAGCTTTTGCTTTGAAAGTATACACAGAGGTAGAAAAATGAAAATTATAAAAATAATTGCATCTCTTGCCGTAGCCGCCGCTGTTATTATGTCGGCTGTCGGCTGTGCCTCAAAATTGGGCGCGGCTTACGTGGGTATCGAGGGTGTGACGGTAAACGGCGAGGGCGAGCTGATAATCAAATACT
>JAZNNA010000140.1:0-7038 GCA_045580065.1 Eubacteriales bacterium | reverse complement strand
GGATATCATTGAAAAAAGTCACCTTTGTCGGTAGACAAAAGTGACTTTTTTTTTGCGAAAGAGCGACTAACAGGTGCGTAAAGTGAGATAAGAACGACTAAAAGTACACCAATTAGTTTTTTTGCAAATGATATAAATAATCATTGTATGTAAAGCAATCATTACTTTGATAAATAAAATCATCGCAACAATGGATTGAAGAAACCTCTCTTTTAAAGAAAGAATCATAACCTTTGTCATCCATCAATTCTATTACAGAGTCTTTAGATGTTATTGGAACATCTTTCGTGCAATAAAGTTGATTTTCTTTATTCCCATATGGACACATATTACCGTGTCGGCAGGTCATGCAACAAGCAAGAAATATACCGTGTGGAAGTTTTTTTTGCAGATCCGCAAAAGCGTCTACCCACAAATAATCACTTCCTTTTCCGCAATATTCTATGTTATTATATTTTAAGGTTATTTCAACTTCATTGTCGGTATAGGAAATTTTTACAGGCAATGATATTTTATTTGTTTGTGAGAGTAAGGTGATTTGTGATTCAATAATTTCTTTCATAGCCGCACCTCCTATTATCGTTATTATATTATAAAATCGGTTGTTTGTCAAATGTTGCTCCACTCCGTTACGCAATCTCGCATCCCAATCACACCAAAGGCGTGTATATCATCAATTCCAAAGGAATTGCATATCATCAACACAAGGTGTTGTATATCATCAAGCCGCAGGTAGATGCACGCTGGCGCGTGATGAGATACAAGGGCGGCTCGCCGCCCTTGATGATATACACCACGCTTCGCGCGGCGATGATATGCCAAGCCTGCGGGAACCCCCAAAGCTCGTCAAGCTCGCTTCGGGGAACCACTACTGCGGCTTGGATAAACAAAAAAGGAACTTTTGGTAAACAAAAGTTCCTTTTTTGTTGGTGGAGCATAGGGGATTCGAACCCCTGACCCCAACACTGCCAGTGTTGTGCGCTCCCAACTGCGCTAATGCCCCGTGTTCAACAGGCAATATTATAGCAGAAATTGAGCGTCTTGTCAATACCCTTTTTAATGTTTTTGAAGTTTTTTGCAACAAAGTCTAAAAAATACGAAAAATCAAATTTTATGAAGCAGATATTTGTAAAAATCTTCGGCATATTCCGAGTGGGGAAAACGTTCGTGCAGCTCAATGATAAGATCACGTTGACAAAGCGGATAAGAGATGGGGAGCAGCACGACGTTCTTGTTATTTTGCTTGCCCCAGGAATACTCCGGCCAAAAGGCAATGCCGGCTCCCATTCCAATAATGTTTTGCACCGCAGCGGGTGAGTCGGATTCAAACAGAATTTTGGGATAGAAGCCTGCGATCGAGCAAAATCTGTTGCAGATCGCACCAAACAAACGAGTGTTGGAAAGCATGATGAAGCTTTCCTCACTTACCTCGCCGAGGTCGATGCTTGCTTGTTGGGCGTATTTCGAATTTTTTGGAACTGCCAAATAAATCTTTTCTTCCTTTACGCAGCGCTTTGTATATTCGTTGGGATGCCCCCCTTGCAACCCGTTTGTGGTAATAACAATATCGCAATCGGATTGCAGATGGTTTTGTTCGAAATCAAAGACAACCTCCGGATGCTTTTTCTTGTAAGACATAATGCACCCGATCACAAAAGAAGAAGCTGCCAAAATGTTCAGCTTTATGCGCTTGCTTGCAGTATTTTTTAATTGTTCCAGCTCCTGCGGGATCTTATCAAATTCCGGCAATAACACATCTAAGCGCTGCTTTAAATATTTTCCGAATTCCGTTAAAAGCACCCGTCGCCCTTGCCGCTGAAACAGCAATACCCCTAATTCTTGTTCCAGCGAATGAATAGCCTGGGTCAGCGACGGCTGTGAAATATGTATCATCTCTGCAGCCTTGGTGATATGCTCCAGCTGTGCGGTGGTGTAAAAATATCTTAGCTTTTGAATATCCATTCTCTCACATCCGATCCATAGGCTTAACCTATCGTTTTCATAAATATTATATATTTTACTTTTTCATTTGTCAAGTGTATAATAATGACAAAGCAAAAAGGAGGAGATCGAATGCAGATTTTTGAATTTTTTATGTTGGCATGCTTTGGAATTTCCTGGCCGATTTCCGTTTACAAAAGCATCCGCTCACGTTCCACAAAGGGTAAAAGTGCCGTGTTCATTATTGCCATCATTCTTGGTTATATTTCCGGCATTGTGGGAAAGATCGTCAACGACCAGTTGAGCTATGTGCTGATAGCTTATTGCTTTAACCTGGCTGTTGTTTCTATTGACCTTTTCTTATATTTTATCAATAGCGGGCGTGAAAAAAGATTAATAAAGACATCAGTTGAAAATCAAAAAGCATGAGGTGATACAAATGAAAGAGAGCGTACGCTTGAAAGCAAAGGCAATGAAGGGGATCAACGAGCTGCTTTTAAAGGGAGAAATTGTGATATTTGGTTCTACCTATATGGCGGGATTTCCGTTTTACGAGCTCGTAAACAAGTGCAAATTTGAAAATGCCATATATAATCGAAGCATTGAGGGGCTAACGCTTGCAGAAGCACAAGAGCTTATGCAGTCTTGTGTGATCGATATCGCTCCTCGAAAGGTGTTTCTGGCACTTGGGGAGGAGGATGCAGAGGATCCCGAGGCGGTATCGCGCTATAGTGAAATTGTGAAAAGGCTACGGCAAAAGCTGCCAAACACTCACCTCTATTTGATCGGACTTGCAGGGGAAGGGAGCTATGCGGATGACTTTAACCACAGGATCATGGCTCTTTGCGATGATGAAATGATCTCATACATTCAGTTGATCTGTGGCGTCGCGCCCGAGGTTGCTCTTTGTAAGGCGAGATTCAAGCAGCTTTGCTGCTTTTTTCGACGTCAGCCAATAAGCCTTTCTGAAGCATTGTCGATTGCCGAGCTATAAAAAATGCCTGCCCGAAACGGGCAGGCATTTTTTTTAGATCTTGTTTTTCAACGCCTCAAGCGCGGCGGCTTTAGAGGTAGGGGTGGTGGCAAGCACTGAGGTGGGGGCTGCATAGGAGAGCGTGTTGCCATCAAAATCGCAGGCAATGCCGCCTGCCTCGGCAAGGATCAACGCGCCTGCCGCAAAGTCCCAGGGGGAAAGGATCGGCTCGCAGTAGGCATCCGATTCGCCGCAGGCAACGGCACAGATCTCAAGTGCGGCTGAACCGACACGGCGCAGATCGCCAAATCGCATCAGCAGTCCGTAAGCGATCTCTGCCACGGGCCTGCCCATTGTGTCACGATTGTAGGGCGAGGTGCCAAGCCCTGCGATGCCCACCGAGGGGGCGCGGTCGGAAACCGAAATAGGGCGGCGGTTACAGTAAGCGCCCTTACCGCGTGCGGCGGAGTAGTAGCGGTTGCTGTATGGGTCCAGAATACCGCCGTATACGACCTCCTTGTTTTTCAACAGAGCCACGGAAATGCAGGATGCGCGGCGCCCCAGCATAAAGTTTGTGGTGCCGTCGATGGGGTCGATCACAAAGGTGTAGCTATCACCAAGGGGATTGTCGCTCTCTCCCTCCTCCTCGGCAAGAAATGCACAGCCGGGGATCAGCTTGGAGAAGGAGCTTTCCAAAAAGTGCTGAACCTTTACGTCATACTCGGTCACAAAGTTGGCGGTGCCGGCTTTTTGCTTGATCTTCAGGCGATGGGCGTCTGCGGAAAGCATGATCTTTGCACCGTCGCGGATAATTTTTTCAATCGAGCCGTCGGGCAGCAGGCCGTGCTGCTCGGGCGAGCCCTGGATCTCGTCACGGAGCTTAAGGGCAAGCGAGGGCAGGCGAGTGGTGATGTTTGCCACGCGCTGCTCCAGCAAAAAGCGGAGCAATTCCTCGGTGTCGGCGGTCCAGACGGAAAAGTCAAGCCCCTTGGATTTGACGTAGGCGATATTTTCGGCATTGACGATGCGCTTATCGGAATTGAGGTAAGGGGTGCCGGTCTGCAGGCAGTATTCCACGGCATCGCGGATCTGTTGCTCGTTGATGGCGCGGATGGCCTCCTCAGTGTCGGCGTTTTTCAGGCGCCACAGGCTGTGCCACAGCTCGCCGCCAAGCTCCTCGATCTCGGCGCCGTTTTGGTTGCATTGACCGGTGTAGAGAATGCGGTGGCCCATATGATAACGGTTTGCGGCATCCATCACAAGCTGCAAAAGGCCCTCGGTCTTTACGTCGCAGTTGACGCAGAGCGTGGGGTAG
This sequence comes from Eubacteriales bacterium, assembly GCA_045580065.1. Lineage (GTDB taxonomy): Bacteria > Bacillota > Clostridia > Oscillospirales > CAG-272 > Firm-07. The sequence goes on along the minus strand of JAZNNA010000140.1, from coordinate 2,809 downwards.
GGGGCGATCAGCTGCAAAAGTGTTTCAAATTTCACACAACCGGCCGAGCTTTCCGGCTCGTCGTGCGAGAGGTAAAGCTGCTCGCCGTCATAGCGGACGTCGATCTCGATAAACTCGGCACCGCTGGCGATGGCAGCCAGAATATGCTCGCGGCTGTTGGGGGCAGTGCCCTCGCAGGCGGAGTGTGCCGTAATGGTGGTAAGACCCGCGCTGCGGATCATTTCCGGAGAATATCTTTTCGGCTCGTTCATTTTAGAACTCCTTTGTAAAAGATTGATACCCTTATTATAATACAAAGCACCAAGAATTGCAAGTGCGCGCAAAAAATATGAAAAAAAGTTTAAAAAAGGAGAAAAAAGCGCCGAAAATGGCGCTTTTTTCAGCAATATTCGCGCAAACGCTCCAGCGCTGCCTTCTCAATACGGCTGACGTAAGAGCGGGAGATGCCAAGCAGATCCGCCACCTCGCGCTGTGTGTGCTGGTCGTTTCCAAACAGTCCATAGCGTAAAACGATCACCTGGCGCTCACGCTCCTCAAGCACGGTGCTCACAAGCCTTCGTATCATCGCGTTTTTGATGCGTGCATCCGTTTCCTCGGCCACGTTGTCCTCGGTGGCGATCACGTCGATGTAGGTCAGGGGATTGCCGTCGCGATCCACGTCGATGGTTTCGTTGATCGAAACCTCGGCAGAAAGCTTTTTTTGTGAGCGGAAGAACATCAGGATCTCGTTTTGAATGCACTTTGCCGCGTAGGTGGCAAAGCGCGCGCCGTTTTCGGGGTTGAAGCTATCCACCGCCTTGACAAGCCCGATCGAGCCGATGGAAACAAGATCATCCTGGTTTTTAGCCGTGCCGTAGTACTTGCGCACAATGTGCGACACCAGGCGCAGGTTGTGCAGGATCAGCTTTTCACGCGCGCTGTCGTCGCCCTGTGCCTTTTTGGCAAACGCCTCAGCCTCTTCCTCAGCGCAAAGCGGCGGGGGGAAGTTTTGCGGTGTGCCGATGCCAAGCAGAAAATGTACGGCGTTGACAAGTAGGGAAATCAGTGTGGAAAACAAAGGATCACCTCCGTTTGCAAGTGTATGCGGGCGCGCCTGTCCAAAATACGCCTTTTTTCTTGACAGATGCTTGCTTTTTTGGTATACTTAAAATACTTAATCCGCATTTTGGAGGTGTTCCCATGAAAAAACTGATCGGCAACGCTGTTGTAGGTCAATCCGGCGGCCCTACCGCTGCCATCAACGCTACGCTTGCGGGCGTGATCCGCGGTGTAAAAGAGGATGTGGCCAATGGCGCCATCAAAACACTTTACGGTATGCGAAACGGTGTTGAGGGGCTGATGCAGGAGCGCCTTGTTGATCTTAACGCATATTTCGATAGCGAAGAAAAGATCCAGGCTCTGGAGCATACTCCCGCCGCAGCGCTCGGGTCCTGCCGCAAAAAGCTCCCCAAGCTTGGCGAGGACGATGCATTTTACGAAAAGCTGCTTGGCATTTTCAAAAAATACGACATCCGCTATTTCTTCTATATCGGTGGCAACGATTCGATGGATACCGTGGCAAAGCTTTCCGCTTATACCAAGGAGCACGACTACGAAATGTGCATTATGGGCGTGCCGAAGACCATTGATAACGATCTTGTGGTGACCGATCATACCCCCGGCTTTGGCTCTGCCGCCAAGTATATCGCCGTTACGCTGCAGGAGATCCTGCGCGATTGCGCCGTGTATACGATTCCCGCTGTTACCATTGTAGAGATCATGGGGCGTGATGCAGGCTGGCTTACCGCCGCCGCAGGCATCAGCCGCGTGGTCAACGGCATTGCGCCGGATCTTATCTACCTGCCCGAGCGTGCCTTTAACAAGGACGAGTTCTTTGAGGATCTGCGTGCCGAGCTGCAGAAAAAGCCGAACGTGGTGATCGCCGTTTCCGAGGGGATCCGCTTTGCGGATGGTACCTACGTGTGCGAGGGCTTTGGCGTGGCAGCTGTCGATGCCTTTGGCCACAAGCAGCTTTCCGGCACAGGCAAGGCTCTGGAATATGCAGTAAAGAACGAGCTTGGCTGCAAGGTGCGCTCGATCGAGCTGAACCTGCCCCAGCGCTGCGCCGCGCACATTGCCTCTGCTACCGACCTTGCCGAATCGGTATCCGTCGGTCGCGCCGCCGTAAAGGCGGCAGGGGAGGGCGTTACCCGCGAGATGATGATCATCGTGCGCGACAGCACCGAGCCCTATACCTATCACGTGGAGCATAGCGACGTTTCCAAGATCGCAAATCAGATCAAGGCAGTTCCCGCCGCATTTATCAACGAGCGCGGCAACAACGTTACCGACGAGTGCGCCAAGTATCTGCTGCCCCTGATCGCAGGTGAGGCAGGCCCCAAGTACGAAAACGGTATTCCGCAGTTCCTGATCATTGACTGAGCGATCGAAAGCTGTAAATTCACTCAAACTCGCGTTTTTTGTAAAAGGAGTTCGGTATGGCAACTGTCAGAGATAAGCTTTGGATGTTTGGCGTGCGGCCACATCAGGATGACGTCAATATGCGCGGAAGACAAGGCCAGCGCTTACGCAGAAGATCCCGCATCACCCCCGCAGAAGGGGCGCTGATGCTGGATATCCCCAATATGATCATGGTCACCTGCGAGGGGGAGCCGATCCCCTTTAGCGAGGATGCTTACGGCTATGCCGAAAGCTTTATTACTATGGATAAGGTGCTGTGGTCGGGAATTTCCATGCCCGTTATGCAGCACGGCGGCGTTGAGGAGGCCTTTATCTGCGATCTGGCAGAGAAGTACCCCAACATTTGCGG
>JAZNNA010000139.1:0-9305 GCA_045580065.1 Eubacteriales bacterium | reverse complement strand
CTTAAGGTCGTTCCCGTTCGTGAGAGCGGCGATATCGAGGATACCCCCGGCGTAAAGCTGGTTGGTCCCTGCGGCGAGGTTGATATCTCCAAGGGTGTTATCGTTGCAAAAAGACACATCCACATGACCCCTGCCGATGCTGCCGAGCTTGGCGTTACCGACAAGCAGATCGTTTGCGTAAAGCTGAACACCGCCCGCCCCGTGATCCTTTGCGACACCGTGGTGCGCGTTTCTGAAAAGTTTGCACTTGCTATGCACATCGACACCGACGAGTGCAATGCTGCAGCTGCCTTTGGTGCAGTTATGGGCGAGATCGTCTGATTTGGTCGGCATAAGAGGTAGATCATGAAAGTCGTTGCAGTAGGAGATCCCTACCTGAAATCGCAATATTACGTAGACTGCTTTGCTGCACATCCGGAATATGACCTCACGGTCCTTGAATTCGGCTCTGCGGATCAGCAGGAGATGCGCCACATCTTCCACACCGTGGAAATGAACGGCCCCGAGGCTGTGCCGCTGCCCGACGGACTGATGGAAGCCATTGAGGATGCCGACGTGCTGATGGTACACATCTGCCCTGTGCCGCGCGCTTTGCTGGAGCGCGGCAAAAAGCTGCGCGCTGTGCTGAGCAATCGCGGTGGGCTTGAAAACATTGATATGAAGGCCGCAACCGAGCTTGGCATCGTGGTGCTGAACAACCCTGCCCACAACGCCAACGGTGTGGCAGAGCTGGCAGTTGGTTTGATGATCACCGAAACCCGTAACCTTGCACGTGCCCATATGGGATTGATGCAAGGGAACTGGCGCGAGGATTTTTACAACAAGGACAACATCTGGGAGCTGCGCGGCAAGACCGTCGGTCTTGTCGGCTTTGGTACGATCGGCCATCTGGTTGCAGAGCTTTTGCACGTTTTTGGCTGCAAGATCCTGGTCAACGATATCAAGATCGACCCCGAGGACGAAATGCTTGCACGCTTGCCCATCAAGGTCGTGGATCTGCCCACACTGATGAAGTCCAGCGACATTGTTTCGCTGCACGTGCGCGGCAGCGAGATGGTGCTTTCCCGCGAGATGCTTTCCCTGATGCAGCCGCACGCATTCCTCATCAATACGGCGCGTGCGTATCTTGTTGATTACGATGCACTCTACGAGCTGCTGCGTGACCGCAAGATCATGGGTGCCGCCATCGAGGTGCATCCCGAGGAGCCGCTGCCTGCGGATTATCCCTTCCTCGGCCTGGATTGCGTGACGCTGACCACTCACCGCGGCGGTGCGACCATCAATGCGTATAGCGACAGCCCCGAGATGCTGCTAAAGGATTATGCCCGCTATCTTGCAGGACAAAAGCCCCGCTTTTTTGCAAACCCCGAGGTGGGGTTTGGCCGTTGACGGCACAAATTTAAATCTTTCGGGTCTGCCCGTTGGAGATAATTAAGTTAATCTAAAAAAAGGAGATAAAAACATGAGCAACGTAAGTGAAATGCCTTACGCACAGAGCCTTGAGGTTCAGCACATGTGCAAGGTACAAAAGGGCTGCGATCATGGCCCCGCTCCCATTCCCGAAGAGGGCAAATGGGTGCAAGCAAAACAGATCACCGACATTTCCGCATACACCCACGGTGTGGGATGGTGCGCACCCCAGCAGGGCGCGTGCAAGCTCTCCCTCAACGTAAAGAACGGCATCATCGAGGAAGCCCTGGTTGAGACCATCGGCTGCTCCGGTATGACCCACTCTGCCGCAATGGCTGCCGAGATCCTTCCCGGCAAGACCCTTCTTGAGGCGCTGAACACCGACCTTGTGTGCGATGCGATCAATACCGCTATGCGCGAGCTGTTTTTGCAGATCGTTTACGGCCGCAGCCAGTCTGCCTTCTCTGAGGGCGGTCTTGTTATCGGCGCAGGCATGGAGGACCTTGGCAAGGGCGAGCGCTCGATGGTTGGTACCATGTACGGCACCAAGGAAAAGGGCGTACGTTACCTGGAGATGACCGAGGGCTACTGCACTCGCATGGCTCTGGACGAAAACAACGAGGTGATCGGCTATGAGTTCGTATCTCTTGGCAAGATGACCGATATGATCAAGAAGGGCATGGAGCCCAACGAAGCTTACGAGAAGGCCAAGGGTACCTACGGCAGATTTGCTGATGCCGCCAAGTACATTGACCCCCGTAAAGACTGATAAGGAGGATACGTATCATGGCAAAGTTTGAAGGTTACGAAAGACGCGAGGCAAAAATTCTTGCCGCGCTGAAGGAATACGGCATCTCCTCCATCGACGAGTGCAAGGAGATCTGCGATGCAAAGGGCATCGACCCCTACAAGATCGTTGAAGAAACTCAGCCCATCTGCTTTGAGAACGCAAAGTGGGCATACACCGTTGGCGCAGCTATCGCTATCAAGAAGGGCTGCACCAAGGCATCCGACGCCGCTGCCGCTATCGGCATCGGTCTGCAGGCATTCTGCATCCCCGGCTCCGTTGCTGAAAACCGCAAGGTTGGTCTTGGCCACGGCAACCTGGGTGCAATGCTCCTGTCTGTGGAGACTGATTGCTTCTGCTTCCTCGCAGGTCACGAGTCCTTTGCAGCAGCAGAGGGCGCTATCAAGATCGCTCTGAACGCCAACAAGGTGCGCGTAAAGCCCCTTCGCGTTATCCTGAACGGCCTTGGCAAGGACGCTGCTTACATCATCTCCCGCATCAACGGCTTTACCTACGTAAAGACCCAGTTCGATCCCGCAACCGAGGAGGTTGCTGTGATCTCCGAGAAGCCTTTCTCCAACGGTCCTCGCGCAGCTGTTAAGTGCTACGGCTCTGACAGCGTGCCGGAGGGTGTTGCGATCATGCGTTTGGAGAACGTTGGCGTTTCCATCACCGGTAACTCCACCAATCCCACTCGCTTCCAGCATCCCGTTGCAGGCACCTACAAGAAGTGGTGCCAGGAAAACGGCAAGAAGTACTTCTCCGTGGCCTCCGGCGGCGGCACCGGCCGTACCCTGCATCCCGATAATATGGCTGCAGGCCCCGCTTCCTACGGCATGACCGATACCCTTGGCCGTATGCACGGCGACGCACAGTTCGCAGGCTCCTCCTCCGTGCCCGCTCACGTCGAGATGATGGGCCTGATCGGCGCAGGTAACAACCCCAAGGTTGGTATGACCGTGGCGGTTGCTGTTGCCATCGAGGAAGCATCCAAGTAATTAAAAACAACGCTTTTCGGGGCTTGTGGAGCCCCGAAGGCCAAAGCAAAAAGCAGACCGCGCGGCGGTCTGCTTTTTTTGTTCGCGTTGGACAAAAAGGCACCCGTGTGCGGGGTTTTGCGTGCAAAAGGGCAGCACGTGTGCCGCTTTTGGCGCATAAAGTGGCATAACGGGGCAGCTTTTACAATCGGGCGCAAATCCCGCAAGAAAGCTTTACGCGCGGTTGACGGAGATCATATTCCGCCAGCCCTGCACGCCGGGGAGAATGTCGCCCTCCTTGAAGGGGGCGGGTCTGGAAACCCAGTAGGGCAGGATCTCCTCCTCCAGCTCGGGCAGTGTGGTGACCTCACCGCGCACGTACTGCTCCAGGCGGTTAGCAAGTGAGTGCAGGCGGTAAGCGAGGCCGCCAAGACGATGCTCCTGCACCTCAAAGCCGTGGGGGCGGTTCTCGCGGTACCACACGTCGCGCATCGAGTCGGCAAACGCCTCTACGGCGTCACCCGTGGCACGGTAATCCGCCACAAGCGCGGCGATCTGCGCCTTATCCCCACTTGCATATGCAGCACGCGTGCGAACACCCAAGTCGTACTTGATGGCCATCACGCGGCAGAAATTTGCCATGTTTTGGTACAGATAAGCAAATCTGCCGCCCTTGTCTGCCAGTACCTGCAGCTTGGGGGCGTGGGCAACGTAATTTTCCTTTGCGTTTGGCTGTGCCAGACCGTCCAAAAAGCCAAAGAAGGGGTCGTTATACAGCATATACTTGTGATAGGTGTCGTCGTGCGGTCTGGTGTTGCCGTAATCGCCGGGAAGGTCCAGCAGCATCATATCGTCAAAGCGCTCGCCGAACAGCTCCTCAAATTCCTTTTTGATCTGCTCCATATCCTCCACACCCTGGTGGCAGCGGCGTACGGCGTACAGAGAGGGAAGCATTGAGTAAAACGAGCAATTCTTTCCGTCGTCGCCCCACATCGTGATCACAATGTTATCTGTGTTTTCCTTCACACAAGCGCGCATTGCGGGGAACATGGCCTTCAGCGTAATGCCGTTGCCGACCGCCATGCTGCTCCAGGTAAAGGCACCGCCGCCAAACCAGGATTCGCCGGCAAAGCGTTTATGCTCGCGCAGCATATTGCGATAGCCCTCCTCGTTTGTGCTGTGATAGCGCCAGAACACCTGCGACACGCCCTTGGGGCAAAGAGATACGACCTCGTCAGAGAGCTTTACCTCCTCGGGGGTGTCCAGCACCTCATACAGCCCGTCATGCTCCAGGCGGAAGAACATATCCGACCACATGATCGGCTCAAACTGAAATTCCTTCGCGATCTCGATCACGCGCGAGAGATGGCGCAAAAGGATCTCATGCGGGGGGACGTATCCGTGCTTTTTCAGATAAGAGCCAAGCCCCAGGCCGTAGGCCTCGTCCATGCCGATATTGATCACGTTGGTGTAGGGATATGCCTCACGGCAGGCGGCAAACATCCGGCGGATCAGCGCGTAGGTGCGCTCATCCTCGGCAAGCAGCACCGGCTCCATATCGCAGATCGGGCGGTATGCCCCCCAACGGAAAATGTTGTTGAGATGCCCAAGCGTCTGGATCGCGGGAATGACCTCGATACCGATCGAATGGCAGTACTCGCAGATCGAGCGCAGCTCCTCCTTGGTATATCTGCCGCGCAGATAGCCAAAATAAGGCTCGCCCTCGATCTCGTAGGTATCCTCCGTGTACATCATCAGCATATTGTAGCCCATTTTGTGAAGAAGCCCGGCATATTCCTTCACCTTTTCCGGCTTCATCACCGCATTGCGCGAGCAGTCCAGCATTACACCAAATCGTTTTGCCATAATAGATCCTCCCGTGTGGCAAATTTTTCTCCTTTATTATAATGCAATGTCGGGGGATTGTCAATAAGAAAAAGAAAAGCTGCCGATGTAAGGCTGCACGTCGGCTTATCGGGTGCGATCACGGGATCACCCCCTGAAAAAGGCACACGTGTGCGCGTTTTAGCAAAAAAGAAAGGCAGGATGCTGCTTTCTTTAAACAAAAAAGCCCCCGGACGGGGGCTTTTTTCAGCAATATGTTTCTTCAATGGCACACACAAATGCCTCGGCAAGCTCGGGGTCAAACTGCGTGCCTGCGCAGCGACGGATCTCGGCAAAGGCCTCCTCAAAGGTCTTGGATTTCTGATAGGGGCGCTTGGACGTCATGGCATCAAAGCTGTCTGCCAGCGTGAGAACACGCGCCAGGGGATGCAGGTCGTTTCCGGCGCGGTTGCCCGGGTAACCCGTACCGTCAAATTTTTCGTGATGCTGCAGCACGATCTCGGCGATCTCGTCAAAATCCTTGATCTTTCGCACGATCTCCGCGCCGTCGCTCGGGTGCTTGCGGATCTCCTGCCATTGCTGGTCGGTCAGGCGTTTTTCGGTGATCAGCGTTTCCTGGGGAATGTTGATCTTGCCGATGTCGTGCAGATAGGCGCTGTACAGCAGCTTGCGCGACTCCTCCTCCGAGAGCTTGGCGTGCTTGATAAACGCCTCGCAATAGCGCACCACGCGGTCGGTGTGGTTGTAGGTGTAATGATCTCGCGTGTCAATGACCGACAGAAGCGTTTTGATGGAAATAATGCGTTCGTTATCGTCGCTTTGCTCCAGATTGTCAAAGCGGTCGTAGATCGAGTTGTAGATCTCAACACGGTTTTTACGGAAGGATTTTGCCTTGTAAAGCGCGTTGTCCGCGCGGGCGATCCAGTCTGCCACGGTGTCCTCACCGGTCTTGCGCTCGGCAATACCGATCGACAGGGTCAAGCAGTGCCCGGGCATTATCTCCTCGCCCTCGAAGCTGTGATCCAAAACACGTGTGCGCAGCAGCTCTGCGATCGCAACGGCATGTGCCCTATCCTCAGCGGATATCACAAAGGCAAATTCCTCACCGCCGTAACGCGATGAAAGTCCGTCTGCAAACACCTCGGAGCTGATAGCGGCGATATCCTTCAGCACGCGGTCGCCCTTGGGGTGGCCCAGCGTGTCGTTATAGATCTTAAAAAAGTCGATATCTGCGATAAACAAGAACTGCGGCTCGCTTGGCTGCGAGTCCATCAGCGTGTGCAGATACTGGTGCAGATAACGGTGATTGAAAAGTCCGGTCAACGCATCGCGGTTGGCAGATTCCTGCAGGGTGTTGATCAGCTGGCGGTCCTTTTCCACGTAAAAGCCCACGATATAGGCAACCAAAAAGAAGGTAGCGATCAGCATAAAGTCTGCTTGGAAGTACTCCGAACGGTGCATCGAGAAGGTGGAAAAATAGTCGCCAAGCAGGATAAGCACGCCGGAAATGCCGGAAAGTATTGCGCCGATGCGTGTGCCAAGCTCCATTGTATAGATGGTAACGATCAAAACAAAGATAAACTTGTATCCGCTTTGTGCAAGCCCCGTGGAAAAATAGCACAGGGTGCCCATGCACATCATGACCAAAAGCTCGATAAATGCACGCAGACGTTTGTTTTTAAATTTGTAGTTGATAACGAACCAGAATAAGGCCACAAGCGAAATGATGCCAAAAAAGACAAGGCTTTTGGCAAGATTGAGCGTGAGTAGCCGATCCTCGCCCTGTTTTGAGAAAAACACCTGCGTAACAGGGGTAACGCAGAAGAACAGGATCAATATTTTTAGTGTGATAAAAATATTTTTATTGTTCTGCTCAAAATTATTGGAAGGTTGATCCATTTCATAATGTCCTTTACCGGAAGTAGTTTGAAAGCCGGGGGCGGATTCCGCCCCCGGCTGCCGCGCCGCCTATGTACTAAGCGGTGATGCGGCTACCTTACTTGTCCTGTAAGGTGGTGGGTTCTTCGGGTTGATAGATCCACCAGAGGCATGCCGACGATGCTGCAAAAGCCGCAAACGCAGTTGCAATTGCAGAAACCGCAAGTAGAAGTTTAGTCTTCATATCATATCCTCCTTTCCCCGAATGAAGTAAAACTATATCCACTCTGCCAAGGGGCAGAGGAGATACCAAAATTCAGAACGGCTTTACGCCCCGTTGCGGCGGTGCAGAAACGCCCCGTCGATCACAAAGATCACGGCGTGTCCCGCTTTTGTCATCATAAAGATCTGCCAAAGCACCGAAAGGGCAAGAGATAGCCCCACGGTGTAAAGGCGCGGATGCAGCCGCCCACCAAAGAAAAGCAGTGCGGCATCAAGCAGTAAAAATACGGTGATTACGATAAACGAGCCACGGCGCAAGCGGCGGCGCTTCTGCTCGGTGCGGCAGGGCTTGTTGGGGGGCGAAACGGGCGCCTTCAGCGCAATGGTAACGTAGCCAAAAAGGTAAATTAGCCCGCAAACGGGTAGAATTATTGTGTAAAATGGCAGGCGCGGGATCACAAAAACGCAAAGGGCGGAAAAGCCGCAGACAAAGCAGATGCTGTACACAAGGCAGTTGTAAAGTCCGCGCGAGTGGGCACCGCCCGTCAGGCGGCGCAAAAAGCCAACCGAAAAGAAAATGGTCAGCACCTCGGCCCAAAAGCCGAATATAATACCAATGATAAGCGAGATCGCAAGGATGGCAAGAAATTGCAGAATACCGATCAGCCCGTAGGCGATAACGGCGATCTCCTCCTCGCTTTTTCCTAAATTTTTGCCGATCGACGCGGCAATCGCCTTGGCCAGCCTTTCCATAGCAGGGGCTTAGTCCTTCTGGTCGTTTTCGGCGGGGGCAGGGGCCTTTTCGCGTCTGCGCTTAAGGATATAGTAAAACAGCAGCGCAACGGCAACAAACAAAACGTTCATGGGGATGCCGTAAATGGCGCGGGTGATCTGCCCGTCGGTGGTGGCGGTGTTGTTCATAATGGCGTTAAAGCGCTCCATGCCGATCACAAGGCTGATAACGCCGCCCGTGATCAGCTCGGTCACCACGATCAAAAGGCCGGAAAGCATGATGCTGATGGTGGATTGCAGCACGGGGAACTTGTTGTAGGTGATGGCAACCACCACAAAGATGATCCAGATCAGGATGGTGTGAAAGCCGAAATCGATAAGGCCGTAGTTACAGATCAGTCGCACAAACATGGCGATGGCTGAAAAAATGACCGAGGTGATCAGAAAGTTTTTGGTGAGCAGCCTCTGCTTGGTCATGGCAAACAGGCACACGGCGCAGCCGGTGGCCTGCGGAACAAAGCCAAGAACGATATCAAAAAGGAACAACGTGAGAAATGCTTGCATAATAAAAGCAACCTGCCTTTCAATTAAGGGTGAGCGCCTCTTTTTTGGGGCAAACGGCCTTGACCGTATAATAAACGATGATAGCGGCAAAGGAGTGGATCAGCACGTCGCCGGGGCTGAGGATGCAAATGCCGAGGTCAATGTAATCGGCAAGCAGGGGGAACTTGACCGTGCCGTCAAACAGCGTGTGCAGTGAGTCGATCTGTCCACCCTCAAGCTGGCCAACGCGGTAAAAGCCGATCAGCTTGGAGAGCGTGGGTGCCGATGGCATGTGGCCACCGTTGGCGCTGATCACAATATGGTTCATGGCGGAGCCGATCAACGTGATGCCAACCCCCACAAAGGCGGGCAGGGTAATGCGGCGGCGCAGGATAGGCAGCAAAAGCGACAAAATGATGGCGCGCTGCAGCCAGGCAGCATAGCGAACGAAATAGTGGTTTCCGCACCACGCAAACACGATGAATATGCCGTGGCACAGCACCGTGGCAAGCAGAGGATACAGATCGCAAACGCAAAAAACGCGGCGCGTGCGGTATCCCTTGCAATGCGCGATCAGTAGCGGGATCAGTATAAAGGGTGTCATACAAAACCCTTCCTTAATTATTTTGATACATAATAATTATAGCACAAATTCGACAATTGTCAATATAGTTTGTTAAAAAAAGCATCAGTAGAGAAATAAGTGCGCACACGGGTGAACTTTTTTAACTTTTTAAACAAAAAAAGTTTTTATTTTTATATATAAATGTGTGCGAATGCGCGCGCTGTCGCGCGTGGGGGCGCGTATTTTTACCCCTCGGGCAGCCTGCAAACCCACACCCCGCGCCGCCACTTCCGCGCGTGCGCGGCACAAGGCGCTGCGCGCCCCGCCCCGCCCGCCACTTCCGCGG
>JAZNNA010000138.1:0-23750 GCA_045580065.1 Eubacteriales bacterium | reverse complement strand
GAGATCGTGATCGAGGTGGCGGGCTACTATTGCCGCTCGCTTTCCACGGTACGCCAGCCCTCGTTTGTCGTTGCCGAGCTGTGCCGCGGCGACGAGGTGCTGCTTTGCACCGGGCGGGATTTCGAGGGCTTTGCTTCCGCGCATCGCGTGCAAAAATGCGATCGTTACTCCGGTCAGCGCCACTTTGGCGAGGTATGGGATCTGTGCGAGCAAGCTCCTTTTGATGCGCGCTATCGCGTGGAGCTGGCGGAGGTAGAAAAGCCTGTTTTTCTGCCCCGTGTGGCACCTTATCCGACCTATGAGCTGAAAACGTCAAAAGAATATAGCTCGCGCGGCAGATTTTCCTATCAAAAGCCGGAAAGCTTTCGCCCCTACGGTTATTCCTTTCAGGTAAGAGAGAATTGGGGATGCTTTGCCGAGAGCGAGGTGCGCACGCACCCTTACCGCTTTGTGCAAAATCAGAAAATGAAGCACGAGCGCAGCGGAAGGCTGCCCGCAACGCTTTCTGCCGGCGAATATATCTTGTTTGATTTCAAGCAGGTCAACGTGGGCTTTTTCAAGTGGGCGGCAAAGGCGCTGGAGGAATGCGAGCTGGTGCTTGCCTTTACCGAGCTTTGCTCCCCCAAAAAATTTGCCTTTACCAATATGAACGTGCAAAACGTGATCGAGTATCGTCTTGCCGAGGGGCAGGAGGCAGAGGTGCAAAGCTTTGAGCCTTACACCGCCCGCCTTGCCATCCTGATGGTGAAAAAGGGCACGATCCGCCTTTCGCAGTTCGCGATGCGCTTGTTTGAACACGATCGCTCGCGCATTCTCACTGCCACGGTCAAGGATCCCGCTCTGCGCCGCATCCGCAAGGCGGCAGAGGTCACCTTTGCCCACAACGCGCTGGACCTTTACAGCGACTGCCCCTCGCGTGAGCGTGCTGGGTGGCTTTGCGACTCCTTCTTTACCGGCAGGGCAGAATATTTCCTGACGGGCAAGACTACCGTGGAGGATGCTTTCCTGGAAAACTATCGTCTCTACCGACCGACGGGCGAGCTGCCCGAGGGCGCACTGCCGATGTGCTATCCCGCCGATATCCGTTATCCTTCACGGATGAACGGTAAGGAGCAGTGGATCCCGCAATGGAATATGTGGTACGTGCTGGAGGTATGCGAGTACCTCACCAAGCGCCGCCCCGACGTGGACAAGGCACTGTTTTATGACAGTGTTTACGGCGTTTTGAATTTGCTTGCCAAATATGAAAACGCCGATGGGCTTTTACAAAATCTCCCCAGCTGGAATTTTGTGGAGTGGTCCACGGCAAACGAATGGGTGCAGGACGTCAACTACCCCACCAATTTCCTTTACGCAGGTATTTTGCAGGCAGCGGGCAAGCTTTTCGGCGATACCGCGCTTTTGCAAAAGGCAGCACACGTGCGTGCGCAAACTGCAGCCCTTTCCTTTGACGGCGAGGTGTTTATCGACAACGCCGTGCTGGGTGAGGATGGCAAACTGCACAATACCCGCAACTCCTCTGAGGCGGGGCAATACTATGCCATGCTGTTTGGCGGATTGGAGCTTTCCGATCCGCGTTATACGCGCTTGCTGCAATACGTGCAGGATAGCTTTGCAAGCTTTGATAAAACGGGTCGGGAATTTGTACCCGTTAACGCCTTTATTGGGCTTTACCTGCGTTTGTGGCTGCTGATGCGCCTTGGCGAACGCGCGCTTCTTGCGCAAAATCTGAAGGACTTTTTCGGCGGTATGGTAAGCGCCACCGGCACGCTGTGGGAATACAAGCAGCACAAGGGCAGCTACGACCACGGCTTTGCCTCGTTTGCCGCCCTGGCGATCGCTTTTGCCGAGGGCGCCGAGCTTGACGTTTGACAACAAAGAAAGGGGAGCGTTATGCAACTGACCGACAAAAAAATAGCGCTGCCCGAGCTGCAGCCGCTGCTTTCCTGGTATCAAAAAAACGCGCGCCGATTGCCGTGGCGCGACACAAAGGATCCCTACCGTATCTGGGTTTCCGAGATCATGCTGCAGCAAACGCGTGTGGAGGCGGTGCTGCCTTACTATGCCCGCTTTCTTGCGCGCTTGCCCGACGTCAGGGCACTTGCCGAGTGCCCCGAGCAGGAGCTGCTGAAGCTGTGGGAGGGGCTGGGGTATTACAGCCGTGTGCGCAATATGCAAAAGGCTGCCAAAAGCATTATGGAGCAGCACGGCGGCAGCTTTCCCACGGATTTTGCCGATATCCGCGCGCTGTGTGGCATCGGTGAGTATACCGCAGGCGCCATCTCCGCCTTTGCCTTTGATCGGCCGATCCCTGCCGTTGACGGCAACGTGATGCGCGTTGTGGCACGCCTTTGCGCCTATGAGGGGGACGTTTTGTCCCCCACCGCCCGCCGTGCCGTCACCAAGGCGGTGGCAGAGGTGATCCCGAAGGATCACGCGGCGGATTTCAACCAGGCGCTGATCGAGCTTGGTGCTATCGTTTGCTTGCCGAACGGCGAGCCGAAATGCGACGTCTGTCCGCTTGCCGCCGTGTGCCGGGCGCGTGAGCTTTCGCTCACCTCGGCATTGCCCGTGCGCAAAAAGGCCGCACCGCGAAAAAAGGAGCTGCGCACCGTGCTGATCCTGCGCGAGGGAGATCGCGTTGTGCTTTGCAAGCGCCCGCCAAGCGGTCTGCTTGCAGGTCTTTACGAGCCACCCTGCCTTGCGGGGCAGCAGACTGCCGACGGCCTGCAAGGGGCGCTTGCCGCATACGGCGTTTCCCCCCTTTATCTCACCCCCCTGGAGGATGCCAAGCATATCTTTACGCATATCGAGTGGCATATGGTCGGCTTTGAGGTGATCCTGCCGCAGGGCTCGCTTGAAAAGCTGCAAATACCGCGCAACGGTACGCCGTTTTTGCCCCCGGATGCCTTTCTGGCACCGCGCGAGGAGATCGACGAGCGCTATTCCGTTCCCTCGGCCTACAGCGCCTATCGCCCGTATATGTAATAAAAAAGCAACAGCGCCTGGCGCTGCGGCTTTTGCTTATTCTCTTTCACAAATGGGGGTGTAAGCCTTGGACTTGGTGATGCACTTGTAAGCAGGGCGAATGATCTTTTTCGCGGTGCAGAATTCCTCAATGCGGTGTGCGCACCAGCCGGAAACGCGGGCGATCGCAAACAAGGGGGTGTACATAAACACGGGGATGTTCAGCATGCGGTAGATCAGCCCCGAGTAAAGGTCCACGTTGGCGCACATCTCGCGGTTCACGCCCTTCAGGCTTCTGAATACCTCGGGGGTCAGGCGCTCAATGCTCTCCAGCAGGGCAAAGTCCTCGCCAAAGCCCTTCTTTTCAGCAAGCTCCTTGGCGTAGCGCTTCAGCATTACGGCGCGGGGATCGGTCTTGGTGTAGATGGCATGACCCATGCCGTAAACAAGGCCGCTGCGGTCGCCTGCCTCGCCGCGCAGGATCTTTTCGATAAAGGATGCGACCTCGTCGTCGTTGGTGGGGTCGCTGATGTTTTCCTTAAAGCAGTCAAACATTTCCTGTGCCTTGATGTTGGCACCGCCGTGGCGGGGGCCCTTCAGCGAGCCAATGGCTGCGCCGATGGCGGAGTAGGTATCGGTGCCGGAGGAGGAAAGCACACGGCAGGCAAAGGCGGAGTTGTTACCGCCGCCATGCTCAGCGTGAATGACAAGGGCAAGGTCCAAAAGCTTTGCTTCCTCATCGGTATAGGACTTATCCGCACGCAGCATGCGCAAAAAGTTTTCTGCGGTGGAAAACTCTTCCTTGGGGTTGTTGATGTGCAGGCTGTGGCCGCCAAATACGTTGCGGTATACCGCGTAGGCGTGTGCAGCGATCACGGGGAGCCTTGCCACCAGCTGCATGCTCTGGCGGATCATGTTGGAAAGCGTGGTCTCGTCGGGGTTATCGTCGTAGGCGTAAAGCGCAAGCACACCCGTAGCCATCTTGTTCATGATCGAGGGGGAGGGTGCCTTCATCAAAATATCCTCGTCAAAGCGGGCGGGGAGCTTTGCGTAACGGTTGAGCAGCTTTGTAAAGCGCTCCAGCTGGGGGGCGGTAGGCAGATGACCGAAAAACAGCAGATAGCAGGTTTCGGCAAAGCCGAAGCGATCCTCCTTTGCAAAGTTTTCGACAAGGTCGCTCATGCGATAGCCGCGGTAATACAGCTCACCGTCAACGGGAATGCGCTCGCCTTCGTTTAAAATATAACCGTGCGCGTTGCCGATGCGGGTAACGCCTGCCATAACGCCGGTGCCGTCCGGCTCGCGCAGGCCGCGCTTTACGCGGTAGTTGTCAAAGGCTGCGTTGGGGATCACGTATTCGTTGCGGGATTCCAGAACCAGCTCCTCAAGCAGCTCTGCGTTTTCCGCGTCGTAGATCTCGTTTTTTTCAAAAATAGGCATTGCGGGGACCTCACTTTCAAAAAGGGGGTAGAATATAAACCATATTATAGCACTTTTTATTTAAAATTGCAACAAGAATTTTCAAAAAATAAAATAATTGCAAGTTTTTAACAGAAAAAATGCAAAAAAGACAGAAAAAACGGCAAAAAGAGCGATAACTTTCCGTTTTTATGGACGATTTCGGGTTGGGATTATGCAAATTGCAACTGGCAAATATGCCTAATTGCCGCACAAGGGGTGTTCTTGACAGTGCGCACCCTTCGTGCTATAATAGAGGCATCAAAAAAAGGCAGGTGAACACAGTGAAGATCGTGGTATTGGATGCAAAAACGCTGGGCGAGGATCTGGATCTCTCGCACCTTAATGCGCTGGGTGAGGTAAGGATCTATCCCGGCACCGCGCCGCACGAGGTGGAGGAGCGCCTTGCGGGTGCGGATGTTGCGATACTCAACAAGACCCGCATCAACCGGCAAACACTTGGCGAGCATCCCACGTTGCGCATGGTGGCGGCGTGTGCCACGGGATATGATAATATCGACCTTGCCTATTGCCGCGAGCAGGGGATCGCAGTTGCCAACGTCAAGGGGTACTCCACCCAGAGCGTGGCGCAGGTCACGCTGGCAATGGGGCTGTCGCTTTTCACCAATCTGCCCACCTACAGCACTTGTGTTTCAAGCGGTGAGTATACCGCAAGTGGGGTGGCCAACCGTCTTTCCCCCGTGTATCACGAGCTGTACGGCAAGACCTGGGGGATCGTGGGCTACGGCAATATCGGCACGCAGGTCGCAAGCGTGGCACGCGCCATGGGCTGCCGTGTGATCGCCTATTCCCGCAGCGAAAAGCAGGGTGTGGAAAACGTATCGCTGGAGCGGCTCTGCCGCGAGTCGGACGTGATCTCGGTGCACCTGCCCCTGTCTGAGCAAACGCGCGGGATCATTGGCGAGCGAGAGATCGCTATGATGAAAAAAACCGCCATCCTCATCAACGTGGCGCGCGGAGCCGTTACCGACGAGGCAGCGCTTGCCGCTGCCGTTGCCGAGGGGCGGATAGGCGGCATTGGTGTAGATGCATATTCTGTCGAGCCGTTTCCCGCCACTCATCCCTTTTATGCTATTCGTGATCTTCCCAACGTGTGCCTGACACCGCATATGGCGTGGGGCGCAAAGGAAGCGCGCGAGCGCTGTCTTGCCGAGGTGGCAGAAAACATTGCCGCGTTTGCAAGGGGCGAGCGCCGCAATCGCGTGGACTGAATAAAAAAGAGCCGACCGTGTCGGCTCTTTTTTTGTTTCCCCTGTTTTAAGCGGAGGGCCTTTTGCATATACTTTTGGGTGAATATCAAAGCAAGGGAAAAGGAGATAAAAGAGGTGGAAAACGCAGCGCTTTACTATTTTCATCAGGGGACGAACTACCGCGCCGAGGAGTATCTCGGCGCGCACCGCGAGGGGGAGCTGGTCGCCTTTCGCGTGTGGGCACCCCGTGCCGAGCGGATCTATGTAGTGGGCAGCTTTAACACCTGGAGCGAGCAGGATGCTATGCTGCGCATCAGCGAGAACGGTGTGTTTGAGGCGCTTTTGCCGGCGGAGCGCGTGCAGGAGGGGGATCTATATAAATTCAAGATTTACACCCGAAACGGGGTGAGTTTTAAGGCGGATCCGTATGCCTTTGCCTGCGAGCTTCCGCCCGGTACGGCCTCGGTTTTTTGTGAAAACCCCACCTACGTGTGGCGGGATAGCGGCTGGCTTGCTTATCGCCGCCGCAAAATGGCAAAAAACGCGCTGCGGCAGCCGATCAATATCTACGAAATGCATCTCGGCTCCTGGATGCGCCACGCCGATGGCAGCTTGCCTTCCTATGCGGAGATCGCGCGCGAGCTTTGCCCATATCTCAAGCAAATGGGCTACACGCACGTGGAGCTGTTGCCTGTGATGGAGCACCCCTTCGAGGGGTCGTGGGGGTATCAGATCACGGGGTATTTTGCCCCTACCGCGCGACACGGAACGCCGCAGGATTTTATGGCGTTTGTGGATAGCCTGCACGAGGCGGGGATCGGTGTGATCCTCGATTGGGTTCCCGCGCACTTCCCAAAGGATGCACACGGGCTGTATGAGTTTGACGGCGCTCCCTTATACGAGTATCAGGGCAACGATCGCATCGAGCATCGCACCTGGGGCACGCGCTGCTTTGACGTGGGGCGCGAGGAGGTGCAAAGCTTTCTGATCTCCAACGCAAGCTTTTGGGCAGAGCGCTATCACGTGGATGGGCTTCGCGTGGATGCGGTGGCCTCAATGCTCTATCTTGATTATGACCGTATGCCGGGCGAGTGGGTGCCAAACGTCCACGGGGATCACCGCAATTTGGAGGCGATCGCCTTTTTTCAAAAGCTGAATGCGCATATGCGCGGTGCGTATCCTGACGTTTTGATGATCGCCGAGGAATCCACCGCGTGGGGCAATCTGACCACGCCCGAGAACGGCGGGCTTGGCTTTTCCTTTAAATGGAATATGGGCTGGATGAACGACACGCTCGCCTATGCCGCTGAGGATCCGCTTTTCCGCAAGCATCACCACAAGCGCCTGAATTTTTCGCTGAGCTATGCCTTTTCCGAGCGGTTCGTTCTGCCCATCTCGCACGACGAGGTGGTGCACGGCAAGCGCTCGCTGCTCTCGCGTATGCCGGGGGAATATGCGCAAAAATTCGCGGGCGTGCGCGCATTTTTGACGTATATGATGACACATCCCGGTAAAAAGCTACTGTTTATGGGATGCGAGATCGGGCAGTTTTGCGAGTGGGATCATACAAAAGGCGTGGAATGGTTTTTGCTTGATTACAAGCAGCACGCCGCCCTGCAGCATTACGTAGCGGCGCTCAATCATCTTTATCTTTCCACCCCCGCGCTCTACCAGCTGGATGAGGGCTGGCGCGGCTTTGCCTGGATCGATCCGGACAACGCCGAGCAAAGCGTGCTTTCCTACCGACGCATTGATGCCAAGGGGCGCGAGGTGGTGGTGATCTTAAACTTTACTCCCGTGAGGCGCGAGCGCTTTCGCGTGGGACTGCCTACGCGGGGCGTATGGGCAGAGCTTTTGAACTCGGATGCTGTGGAATTTGGCGGCGGCGGTGTATGCAATGGCGAGATCCTGACAGAGGATATCCCCTTTCACGGTCTTGCAGTATCGGTTGAGCTTGTGCTGCCGCCGCTTGGCGCGTTGATACTACAATGCAGGAAAAAAGTGCCGAAACGGGTAAAGAAAATAGAAAATTGAAGGGAGAAGGGAAATGAAAAGGATCTTGTTTGTGGGGGCGGAGGCAATGCCCTTTGCCGCAACCGGTGGGCTTGGTGACGTGATCGGCTCGCTACCCGGAGCGCTGCGCGAGAGCTGCGAGCTTGACGTGCGCGTAATGCTGCCGCTTTACCGTGCGGTGGGAGAGGAATGGCGTGCGCGGATGCAGCGCGTGGCTGAGTGTGAGGTGATGCTCGCCTGGCGACGACAAATTTGCACCGTTTGGGCACTAAATCACAAAAACGTCACCTTTTATTTTTTGGAAAACGCCTATTATTTCGACCGCGACGGCCTTTACGGGCATTATGACGACGGTGAGCGCTTTGCCTTTTTCTGTATGGCAGCGCTCAGTGTGTTGCCGCAGCTTGATTTCATCCCCGACGTGCTGCACGCACACGATTGGCAGGCTGCGCTTACCGTGATCTATCTGCGCAGCATATTTTGCAAAAATCCTGCGTTTGAGGGCATACGTACAGCCTTTACCATCCATAATATCGAGTATCAGGGGCGTTTTCCGCACGCCATTCTGGGGGACGTGTTTGGGCTTGGTGAATCGCTGCGACATGAGCTTGACTTTGACGGGTGCCTGAATTTGATGAAGGGTGCGATCCTTTTTGCAGATCGCGTGACCACGGTCAGCCCCCGCTATGCAACTGAGCTGTGCGACCCTGCATTTGCGCACGGGCTGGATGGCATTTTGCGCGAAAACGCCCACAAGCTTTGCGGCATTTTAAACGGCATCGATCTTGCCTATTACGACCCGGAGCGTGATGCGCAGATCGCAGCGCCCTATTCTGCTGCGACAATAGACGGCAAGCGCGCCTGCAAGGGGGCGCTGCAGCGCGAGCTGGGGCTGGAGAAGGATGCGGATGCTCCGCTTTTTGCATTGGTCACCCGGCTTGCCTCGCACAAGGGGCTGGAGCTTGTCTGTGGGATGGCAGAGGAGCTTTTGCGCGAGGGGGCGCAGCTGGCGGTTCTTGGATGCGGCGAGGCTCGCTTTGAGGACTTTTTCCGCCGGCTTTGTGCGGCGCATCCCGGGCAGGCAGCTGCCAGCATCGGCTATGACCGTGCGCTCTCCAAGCGCGTTTACGCAGGGGCGGATCTGTTTTTGATGCCCTCAAGAAGCGAGCCCTGCGGACTTGCGCAAATGATCGCCTCGCGCTATGGGGCGATCCCCGTGGTGCGCGGCGTCGGTGGGCTGTATGACAGCATCAAGCCCTATCGCAAAGAGGGGGGACGTGTTGCGGGAAATGGCTTTGTTTTTGCCGATTATACGCCCGAAGCCCTGCTGGAATGCTGCAGAAGCGCTCTTGCGCTCTGGCGTGACGAGGGTGCCTTTCACGCGCTGCGGCAGCGCGTGATGCGCACCGATTTTTCCTGGGAGAATTCCGCGCGCCGCTACGGCGCCGTATACGAGATGCTTTGATGGAGGTATGGTATGAAAAAGGGTCCGGAGATCCGCACGGTAAAAAAGCGGCTGGAGGCAAAGCTTGCGGGGCAGTTTGGCTGCAGCGCGGCACAGGCCACGCGTGAGCAGGTCTATAAGGCCACGGCGCTTTCTGTAAAGGATATTTTAAGCGAGATACGCGGCGAATATAAAAAAAAGATCGACCAGACGGGCGCCAAGCGTGTGTATTATCTTTGCATGGAGTTTTTGCTTGGCAGATCGCTTAGAAACAACCTTTGCAACCTGGGGCTGCAGGAGGAATACCGCAAGGCGCTCTCCCAGCTTGGATTTGACCTTGAGGAGCTTTACGAGTGCGAGCCGGATGCCGGACTTGGCAACGGGGGGCTGGGGCGGCTTGCCGCCTGCTTTATGGATTCTCTCACCTCGCTGCAGTATCCCGCGATGGGCTTTTCGATCTGCTATGACTACGGGCTTTTCAGACAGAAGATCTTAGAGGGCGAGCAGCTGGAGTTGCCCGACCATTGGCTTTCCGGCGGCGACGTGTGGCTGCAGCCGCGCACCGACCGCACCTGCAGGGTGCATTTTGGCGGCAGGATCCGCGAGGAGTGGCGCGAGGGGCATCTTGAGATCCTGTACGAGGGTGGTGAGGATATCGAGGCGGTGCCCTGTGATATGATGATCTCGGGCATGGACGGCAGGGCGGTATCCACCCTGCGGCTGTGGCGGGCGCGCAACGTAAAAAGCTTTAATATGGGGCTTTTCTCGCAGGGGCAGTATATGCGCGCAATGGAAGAAAGCAACAGCGCCGAGATCCTTTCCAAGGTCCTATACCCCTCGGATAACCACGTTGAGGGAAAGCTCCTGCGCCTCTCGCAGCAATATTTTCTGGTGTCGGCATCCTGCCAGAGCATCCTGCAGGATCATCTCTCGCACGGCGGTACACCGGAAAGCCTTGCGCAAAGGGCGGCGATCCACATCAACGATACCCACCCTGCACTTTGCATCCCGGAGCTGATGCGACTGCTGATTGACGACCATCACCTTTCCTGGGAGCGCGCGTGGGAGGTCGTTACGCACACGGTGTCCTATACCAATCATACCGTTATGCCCGAGGCACTGGAGTGCTGGAGCGAGGAGCTGCTTGCCCTGCGCCTGCCGCGCATCCACAGCATTTTAAAGGAGATCAACGAGCGCTTTTGCCGCGAGGCCTGGCAGCACTTTCCGGGGGATTTCGAGCGCATCTCTGCAATGAGCGTGATCGCCGGCGGGCAGATCCGTATGGCAAACCTTGCGGTGATCGCCTCGTACAGCGTCAACGGCGTATCGGCGCTGCACTCGGAGATCTTAAAGCAAACGGTGTTCCGCAACTTTTACCGTATGTATCCGCAGCGCTTTTGCAACGTGACAAACGGCGTGGCGCACCGCCGCTGGCTGCTGCAGGCAAATCCCGCGCTTGCCGCATTGCTTGACGAGTGCATTGGCACGGGGTATCACAGCGATCCGCAGCAGCTTTCGGCGTTTTCCAAATTTACCGGGAACGAGAGCGTGCTTTTGCGTCTTGGCGAGATCAAGCACCGCAACAAGGTGAGCTTTTCCAATCGGTTGCTGGCAGATACGGGCAAAAGGCTTGACCCTTGCAGCATTTTTGACGTGCAGATCAAGCGACTTCACGAGTATAAGCGCCAGCTGCTCAACGCGTTACACGTGATCAGCTTGTACCTTGACCTCAAAAATGGCACCCTGAAGGAGATGCAGCCGCACAGCTTTTTGTTTGGTGCCAAGGCGGCGCCCGGCTACCATATGGCAAAGCGTATCATCAAGCTGCTTTGCATGCTGGAAAAGGAGATCGCTGCGGATGCGCGCATCTCGCAGCAGCTGTCGCTTGTGTTTTTGGAGGATTATAACGTCACCATGGCCGAGCGGTTGATCCCGGCGGCAGAGGTGAGCGAGCAGATCTCTATGGCGGGCAAGGAAGCAAGCGGTACGGGCTGCATGAAGCTGATGATGAACGGCGCGCTGACGCTGGGCACGTCGGACGGGGCCAACGTGGAGATGCAGGAGGCCGCGGGGGCGGAGAATATGTTTATCTTTGGGGCGACCAAGGACGAGGTAGAGGAGCTTTGGGCAAAGGGGTACTACGCCGGCACCTACTATGCGAATAACGAGCGGCTGCGCGCCGTTTTGGATGCCCTCAGCGTTGGGTTTGGCGGCGAGAGCTTTGCGGATATCAGCGCATATCTGCTCTCCGGTCCGGGGATCGCAGATCCTTACCTCTGCCTTGCGGATTTTGAGGCGTATCGGCAGGCGCATCTGGAGCTTGCCGCAGCCTACCGCGACACGCGGCGCTGGAACGAGATGTCACTTCGCAATATTGCTGCCTCGGGGTATTTTGCGGCGGATCGCAGCATCACCGAATATGCTGAGCGGATCTGGCAGCTGCCGCGCCTTACGGGGGATACGTGATGCTTGTAAGAGAGAGGATAGCGGCTGAAATGCCGCAGCTCAGTAAAAGCGCTTGTGGGGGTGACGTTACCTCTAAAAACGCCTTTTGCGTGGGGACGTGTGTCAAGTTTTGCGTAAAGGTATCGCGAAAATGGGGCTTTTCGGCGGTTGTTTTGCGCCTTGTGGAGGAAGGGGAGAAGGCAAGGGATCTTGCCTTCTCCTTTGTAGGATGCAGCAGGGGGATCGACACCTATACCCTTACGCTGCGAACGGCAGAGATCTGCACCGAGGGGGGCGGACTCTTTTTTTACGAGCTGCTGTTTTTGCGCGGTGCGGACACCCTGTTTTCCGATACCCCCGACAACGTTGAGCTGCAGCTTTCCGATCATAGCGCGCGGCGCTTTCGCCTGCTTTTGCACAAGCGCGACCTCGGCACGCCCGCGCGCTTCCACGGCAGGGTGCTGTACCATATCTTTGTGGATCGCTTTGCACCGCGCGGCGGTGCGCGGCGCGCGGATGCAGTTTACCGTGCCTGGGGAGAGGAGATCACGCAGTTTGCCACGCACCCCGGGGGCGCCGTGGCGAATAACGAGTTCTTTGGGGGGACGCTATGGGGCGTTCTGGATCGGTTAGGCTATCTTGTATCGCTTGGTGTTGGTGCCATCTATCTGAGCCCGATCCACAAGGCGTATTCCAACCACAAGTATGACGTGGGGAACTATGAGACGGTAGACGAGCAATTTGGTGGGAAGGAGGCGCTGAAGGCGCTGATCGCCGCGTGTAAAAAGCGGGATATCCTGCTGATCCTGGACGGTGTTTTCAACCACACGGGGGATGATAGCAAATACTTCAACAGGCGAAAAACTTACCCCGTTACGGGGGCTTTTCAGTCAAAAGAGTCGCCGTACTACGCCTGGTATCACTTTGAGAGCCATCCCGAGCCGTATGCCGCGTGGTGGGGGATCCCGATCCTGCCCAAGCTGAATTTACACAACCCCGAGGTAGAGGAGTATCTGTTGGGTGAGGACGGCATTGTGGCGCAGTATACCGAAATGGGGATCGACGGATGGCGACTGGACGTGGCAGACGAGCTTCCCGACCGCTTCCTGGAGCGCCTGCGCGCCCTTGTGAAAGCAAAAACGGGCGGGAACGGGGTGATTTTAGGCGAGGTTTGGGAAAACGCGGCAGATAAGATCGCCTACGGCAAGCGCCGCCGCTATTTCCTTGGCGATCAGCTGGACGGCGTGATGAATTACCCCTTGCGCGAGGCGCTGATCGCCTTTGCGCGCGACGGCAACGCCACGCAGCTTGTGTATGTGCTGCGCGAGCTGTGGAGCTGCTATCCCACCGCCGTGTGCCATTCTCTGATGAACCTGCTTTCCACGCACGATACCGCGCGTATCCTCACGGTGCTCGGGGGCGAGGAAAATATGGATCTTGCCCGTAAATTGCTATGCATGGCGGCAGTTTTGCAATATACCGTGTACGGTGTCCCCTCGATTTTCTACGGTGACGAGGCAGGGCTTTTGGGGCAGGGAGATCCCTTTTGCCGCCGCCCCTTTCCCTGGGGGCACGAGGATGCGGAGCTGCTTGCCTATTATCGTAAATTGGGCAGGATACGGACGGAAAACCCTGTGCTCGCCACGGGGGAGTTCAGGATCCTTTCCCACACGCCGCACGCGCTGTGCTACGAGCGAAAAAACGATCGGGGCCACCTGATCGTTGCCGCCAACCGCGGAAGCGAGCCGTTTGCCGTTTGCTTGCCGTATCCTTCCACCGAGCTCTTGACAGAAACGCAAAATAGCGGTATAATCTTCTTATCACCAAACACAGCGGCGATCTGGAGGATAGAGGATGTTCAAAAGGGTATGGGAAAAATGGACGAAAAGCAAAAATCCCGAAAGCAAGCGCTATCGCTATGATATGGCGCAGCGCATCTGCGGGCACCATCTGAAATACGTGACCGAGCGCATTGATAACGTGGATGAGGTGATCGGTCGCTCCGGCAGCTTGAATATCCGCGACGATGAGCTGATCGTTTACGCCTCCTTTGACGTGCTGATGCGCTGCAAGATCGTGGATATGCAGGCCTCCGAGCTGCTCTCAAAGGACGGCGTGGTGATCACTGCCCCCGACCTTGAGCACGGCGGAAAAGAGCGCACCATCATCGCTTATTACGTTTACTATCGCTAAACAAGCGCGCAGGATAAAGCAAAAGGATCCGTCCCATCTCAAAACGGCATAACGGATCGACGCTATGCCGTTTTTTCTATCAAGGGGCTTGCTTTAAATGGGCACGGACCGTATCATGAAAAAGGAGATATCCGTTATGTTAAAGCTTTTCTTTGAAAATGCCGAGGATCTGATGCAGGGGATCGGCGAGGTTGCCGATATCCTGAAGATCGAGGCGGTAAGCACGGGATACGATTATCGCGTAAGCGCGAAAAAGGTGGAGAAGCAGGAGCTTTTACACGTTTGCCTGAAGGGCGATCACGCCGTGATCGAGTACGGCGAGAAGGCGGCGTTTTTCAGGGGGTTGATGCAGCTGTGCAAAAATGCCGGAGCTGATTTTGAGATCAGCGAGCATCGCCGCTTTAAAACCAACGGCGCAATGTTTGATATGTCAAGAAACTCGGTATTCAAGCCTGAAACCGTTGCCATGATGATGCGCTATATGGCGCTGATGGGGCTGAATATGTTTATGCTGTATACCGAGGATACGTACGAGGTAGAGGGATACCCCTACTTTGGGCATATGCGTGGCAGATACACCGCTGCACAGATCAAGGAAATGGAGGACTTTGGCGAAAAGCTTGGCATTGAGCTTGTCCCCTGTATCCAGCTTCTGGCACATCTTGCAACGTCGCTGCGCTGGGATGCCTTTGGTAAAATGCGCGATACGCACGATATCCTGCTTGCTGATAGCGAGCAGACCTACGAGTTTATCGACAGCGTGCTGCACAGTGTTTCAAAATTGTATAAAAGCCGCCGTGTGCATATGGGTATGGATGAGGCGAGATTTTTGGGGCAGGGCAGATACTTAAAATACAACCCCTACTGCAAAAAGTCAGAAATCTTTTGCCGCCACCTGAGCCGCTGCCGCGAGCTTGCATTGAAGCACGGCCTGAAGCCGATGATGTGGAGCGATATGTTTTTTGAAATGGCAGGGGAGTTTGGCTATAATGCCGATGCTGAATTTTCAGAGGGTGTAAAGGCAGCCGTCCCAAAGGATGTGGATCAGGTCTACTGGTCCTACAGCTCGTCGGACGAGAGTGCTTATGCGGCCATGCTGGAAAAGCATCGCGAGATCACGGACAACGTGATATTTGCGGGCGGCATCTGGACCTGGGTCGGCCCGTGCCCCGAGTATGCCAGAACAATAAGCGCCACAAGAGCGGCCCTGTCGGCATGTATCAAGCAAGGGGTCAGCGAGGTGTTTGCAACCGTGTGGCACAACGGGGCAGAATGCCCCCTGGTGCTATCCGTCCCCGGGCTTATGATCTATGCCGAAATGGATTATACCGGAGCCCTTGATATGAATGCCGTTAAGGAAAGCTTTCGCTTTATGACGGGCTTTGATGCAGAGGATATCCTTGACATGGATATTGCCGATCACCCTGCGGGTGACGATCGGGCCAAGGTGAAAAATCCCACCAGATATCTTTTGTACAACGATCCGCTCGCGGGCCTTCTGGATAAGCACGCCGAGGGGCTGAGGCTTACCGAATTTTACGGCAATATCGCACGGGAATATAAAAATAAAGGCCCCAAGGACGGCTTCTTCCTTGAGGCGTTTGAGTATTATCGCGCTGTGATCGACGTGCTGGAGTACAAGGGGGAATTTGGCCTTGTGCTGAAGGCGGCGTATGACAAAAAGGATATTGAAAAGCTAAGGGAGCTGTATGCTCTGAGCTTTGAGATCGAAAAGAGGCTCGCACGGCTGCATCAAGTGCATCGCAGCTCCTGGCTGTACTACAACAAGGCAAACGGCTTTGAGGTCTTTGATATGATCTACGGTGCCTTGAAGGCAAGATTTGAAACGCTGCGCATACAGCTTGACAGGCTTTTTGCGGATACAAGCTATGTGATCGACGAGCTTGTAGAGGAGCGCTTGCCCTTTTCTCCTATTCCACAGGCAGAGTCCCCCGCCATTCTCATCGGACCGAGATTTACGCGGCTATATTCTGCCAACGTTGTTGCAACGGTGTTTAACGATACCTTCATTGGATAATAAAAAAGCCCCCACGTGGGGGCTTTTTTGTATTTAAAGGGCGCATCCCTGTGCGCGTAGCCATGCGCGCAAGACGTTGGCATCTCCCGCTACGTGGGCGCGGATGCCGCGCTTTTCGGCAAGCACAAGATAGGGGGGAAGATCGTCGATAAAGGCGCACTCTGCGGGGTCAAGCGCATGCTCCTGCAGCAGGTGGTCAAACAGCGCGCCGCCGTCGCGCTTGGAGCATCCCGCCCGGTAAGAAACCGTCATGCCGTCAAACAGCGAGAAAAAGTCAAAGCGTGCGGCGAGATTGGAAAAGCAATCGGGAAAATCGGAAAGCAGATACAGCCGCAGCCCCGCGGCCTTTAGATCTGCAAGCAGCTGCGGCATGCCGTCGATGGGGGCATAGGTGGAGCCGGTGATCCATTCCCGCAGGTAGCTGAGCGCAAGTGCGCGGTCCTCCGGGGGCAAAAGCGGGATCGCCTCGCGCTCCACGTCGGTAAGCGTTGCCTTGCCGTTGTCATAGCGGAACCATACGGGGCTTGTGAAAATGCCGCTGTGGATGCGCTCGGCGCGTGCAAGATCCCCCTTAAAGTAGGCAAGCCACAAGGGGGATTTTAATTGCAGCAGCGTATCCGAGCAATCAAAGATGATGCTTTTGAGCATAGGCATACTCCTTTATGCGTTTTGCAGCACGCGCAGATAGAATTCCACGGTCTTTTCCACGGTTTCCAGCGGAATACGCTCGTCATTGCCGTGGATCGTGCCGCGCTCCTCCTTGGAAAGCGCCATAGCGGAGAAGCGGTACACGCGGTCGCTGATGCGGCCGTAATGGCGCGAGTCGCTGCAGGCAAGCATCAGGTAGGGGGAAACGATGCAGCCCTGCCAGGTGTCGGCGATCGCCGCCTTTAAGTTTTTCCATCCCTCGCAGTCGGTGCGGGAGATGCGCGAGGGGTTCATGCCCCCCACGATGCGCAGCGTAACGTTATCATCACCAACCGTGCGGCGGATGCGCTCGGTGGCGCTTTGCATCGTGTCGCCCTCCATCAAACGCAGATTTGCCAGCATGCTTGCCTTGGGTGGCAGCACGTTCATACCCTTGCTGCCTTCCATTTGTGTGAACGCCACGGTGGTGCGCACCAGGGCGTTCAGCTCGCCGCCGGATCTTTTGCAGATCATATTCAAAACGGGGCGGAAGAGCCAGAGGTTGGCAAAGATCAGACGGTATACAAAGGTGGAGTGACGGCCAAGCGTATCAAACATTTCCAGCGCAGGTTTCGTCAGGCGGAAGGGGAAGGGGTGATCCTCTACCTTCACACACGCGGCCGACAGCACGCCGACGGGCGTGTGGGGCGGGGGAGAGGAGGCGTGGCCACCGTTGGTGGTCACAGAAAATTCAAGGTTGAGCATACCCTTTTCGGCAATGCCGATCAACGCGCAGGGGCGCTTGACACCGGGGAATACCTTTTCCACCACGGCACCGCCCTCGTCGATCACGGCTCCCGGCTCAACGCCGTTTTTCTCCAGCCAATCCACAATGGCGGGGGCACCGTTGCCGTTGACCTCCTCGCTGCCGGAAAAGGCAAAGTATACGTCGTGCTTCGGGGTAAAGCCCTTTTGCATCATATGCTCGGCGGCCTGCAGAATACCGTTGAGCGTTCCCTTGGTATCCAGCGTGCCGCGTCCCCACAGCACGCCGTTCTCGATCAGCCCCTCAAACGCGGGGCGCGACCAGTTTTCCTCTACAACAGATACCACGTCGTAGTGCGACATCAGCACAAGCGGCTCTTTGTCACTTGCGCCCTTCCAGCGCAAAAGGATCGCACGCTCCCCCGTTTCGATCTGCTCACAGGTGGCATACACGGTGGGAAACAGGGTGGGGAGCAGGAGGTGGAATTTTTCAAACTCGGCGGCATCCTCCTTTGCAGGGTCAGCATCCGAAACCGTTTTGCAGCGGATCATTTGCGCAAGATCGCGGTGCGCCTTTTCGCGGTCAAATTCCAGCGGCACGGGGGTGGCGGCTTGCTCAGCCTTAGGCTTAAACGCCAGAGCACGTAGGATAAGAACGGCCAGAAGCAGCAGAAATGCCGCGCCGATACCGATTGCAACGTACATATTATTCCTCCTCGCTGTGCTCGGGGGCCTTTTTGCTGTCAAGCAGCCCCTTGGTGTAAAGCTTGCGCGATACGGCCACGGCAAACAGCACGCCAACAGGCACCATAATGCCGACTAAGCCCTGCGTGAGCCACGGTACAAAGAAAAACAGCACAAGCATCAGCGTAATGGGGGCAATGGCGATTTTCCAGTTTTTAGAGATGTACACAACGCCGATGGCACCAAACAGGGCGGGCAGGACGTTGTCAAATGCGGGCGTCAGCGTTTCGCTGTTGAGGATGGGTGTCAGCGGCACGATCATCAGAACGCCAAGCGCAATGATCAGCGTGGTCACGATGGTGGAAACCGCAATGGCGATGGTGGAGATGACCTCTCCCTCCTCACTTGTAGGCGAAACCTCTGCCTTGTCCATGGCGTTCAGAGCGCAGGGGACCTTGAGGTTGGTCACGTTACCCGAAACAAAGCCGAGGTACGAGCCACCCGAGCCAAGCATGGGGACGTAGGTAAACACCTCGATCACGCCCACCGTCCAGAACATCGGGGCAACGCCAAGCATACCCCTTAAAATACCGTAGGGGTCGGGCAGGGCGCGGAACAAAATGGCAACGATCACGGGGAACAGCAAAATGACAACTGCGGCAACCAGTCCCCAGATGCGACCGTAGTAGTGGACACTGTCCATATAGCTTCTTTCTTTTTTCATGTCAGCAGCTCCTTTCCTTAACCCAGCAGCGCTGTGATCGGGATGGCAAGCAGCATGCTGCCGACCATACTGACGGGAAGCGCGTAGTCGTTCATCCAGCTCCATTTCAGCTTTTTGATCAAAAGCCCGCAAACGGCCATGATCACGGCGGATACAAACAGCACGCACATGGGGATCAGATCCCTTGCCGCCATGTTGAAGGCAATGCCGTTATCGGTGTTTACAAAGCCGATGTTGCAAACGATGATGCCGAGGAACGCGCTGATCATGCCCATAAACAGCGAGGTCATAAATACGTCGCCCCATTTGCTGTCCTTATTCTGGATCTTCAGCACGCCGCCCGAGATCTTTTTGCCAAGAAAGGGGGGCAGGATGATACTGACGATGATGCCAAGCGTCATTACCGTAGCAATGGTCACGTATTGCGAGGCGCTCAGCGCAGCAGAGGAGTCGGAAAGGCTGGCACCCACGGCAGCAGCAGCGTTTTCGGCCGCGGTCAGCTCATAGGTCAGCGCACCGATCACCGAAAGGCGCAGCCAGGGCAGCGCGATGCCCAGCTTTTTGGAAAGCGTGATCACGCCGATAAAAATACCGATGGCGGGGGCAACGGTGAAGATCGCTGCACCCTTGATGGTGCTGTTCAGCTTTTTTCTGTCAATGCCGATGGCAAGGCCGCGCCGATAGGCACGTACCAGAAAAAAGATCGCCTGCGCCAGCACAAAGGCGATGATGGCACCCACCACAACAAACAGGATGGGGCTGTTTACGGAAAATTCCATATCATACCTCTTTTCTTTTAGTAGGATACTTTATTATAGCACAATAAAATACAAATTGCAAGAACTCGCACTCTTTTTGCGGCAAAGCACTTGACAAAGCGGGGCACTTGTGCTATACTTGGGTGTACAAACCGTTGATGCGGAGATAAAGGCGGCAGGCGCTGCACAGAGAGCCCACGATGCTGAGAGTTGGGCGAGAAAGCCACCGTCAAATGGACCGCGGAGGGTGCAGTCAAAGGCCTTGGCCGAGTATCTGCAACGTGTGACACGCGTAAGTGGTCAAGGGTATGCAGTACCCGTTAAGCGCGCAGCCTGCTGCGAACCAAGGTGGCACCGCGGAGTATTCCGTCCTTGGCAGAGTTTGGGATTTCTCTGTCCGAGGGCGTTTTCTTTTTTCCTCGGCAAAAGGAGGGAGAATACAATGTTTATTTTATCAAGGCGATGGCGGTGCGCACGGATATAACGGAGAAAGCACAACCACATCACGCAATATAAAGGAGCATATTATGAAATTCAATAACGTTGATTTTGACACCTATTTCCAGCAGTACCCCGATGATAAGGGCTACTTCGGCCCCTACGGCGGTGCCTATATCTCCGACGAGCTGAAGAGTGCTATGCAGGAGATCACCGAGGCATATTTTTCCATTTGCCAGTCCCGCAAGTTTATTGCCGAGCTTCGCCGCGTGCGCAAGGAATTTCAGGGACGTCCCACCCCCATCTCTCATCTGGAGCGCCTTTCCAACGCGCTTGGTAACGTGCAACTGTACGTCAAGCGTGAGGATCTCAACCACTCCGGTGCGCATAAGCTGAACCATTGCATGGGCGAGGCGCTGCTTGCCAAGTACATGGGCAAGAAAAAGGTGATCGCCGAAACCGGTGCAGGGCAGCACGGTGTGGCGCTTGCCACCGCCGCCGCTTACTTTGGCCTGGAGTGCGACATCTACATGGGCAGTGTGGACATCAAAAAGCAGGCCCCCAACGTGGCACGCATGAAGATCCTGGGTGCCAACGTGGTAGAGGTCAAGCACGGCCTTGCAACCCTGAAGGAGGCGGTCGATGCCGCCTTTGAGGCCTATGCGCGCGAATATAAGGATTGCATCTACTGCATCGGCTCGGTGCTTGGCCCTCACCCCTTCCCCATGATGGTGCGCGACTTCCAGCACGTGGTGGGTCTTGAGGCGAGAGAGCAGTTTTTGGAGATGACGGGGCATCTGCCGGACGCCATCACCGCCTGCGTTGGCGGTGGCTCTAATGCGGCAGGCTTCTTCTCCGGCTTTTTGAACGATCCCGTCACCATCTACGGCGTTGAGCCCCTTGGCCGCGGCGCAAAGCTTGGCGATCACGCCGCCAGCCTGCAATACGGCACCGAGGGCATCATGCACGGCTTTAACAGTATTATGCTGAAGGACGAGAACGGCGAGCCCGCCCCCGTTTACTCGGTGGCAAGCGGCCTTGACTATCCTTCCAGCGGCCCCGAGCACGCCTTTTGGCAGAGCATCGGTCGTGTGAAGTACGACGTGATCGACGACGAGGAGGCTGTGGATGCCTTCTTCACCCTGGCGCGTATGGAGGGCATCATCCCCGCGATCGAAAGCAGCCACGCCGTGGCGCACGGCATCAAGCTCGCCAAGGAAATGAAGCACGGCTCGGTGCTGATCAACCTCTCCGGCAGAGGCGATAAGGATATGGACTACGTTATCGAGCACTTTGGCGAAAAATACGGTCTGAAATGATAAGATCCCCCAAAACGGTATGCGTTTTGGGGGATCCTTCTCTTTTGGCGAAAACTTTTCGCCCCCCTTTCTCTTGACAAAAGGGGCAGGGGTGTTATATAATGGGTGCAGTACGTGCAAGGAGGGACCTTATGCTTTACGATATTACCGCATACGGTGCGGTGGGGGATGGCAAAACGCTTGCCACCGCCGCAATTCAGCAAGCCATCGACGCCTGTCACCAAAACGGAGGCGGCAGGGTGCTTGTGCCTGCCGGATGCTTTAAAACGGGCACCCTGTGGCTGAAAAGTCACGTTGAATTGCACCTTGAGATGGGCGCTGTACTGCTTGCAAGCGAGGATCTTGCCGATTATAATGCCGAGGATGCCTACCCACAGAATTTCCGCAGCGATGCCGAGCAGTGGTGCGGCAAGCACCTGCTGATCGCATTGGAGGCCGAGGACGTGGCCCTAAGCGGTCTTGGGACGATCAACGGCAATGGGCATTTGTTTTACGACGTGCCGGAAAAGAGATGGCATTTTTTGTGGATGGACGGCCTGGCGCTTTCTAAGGATAAGAAAAACCTGCGCCCCGGTCAGCTGCTTTGCTTTATCCAATGCAGGCACGTGCGCGTGCAGGATATCCGTATTCAAAACAATACCTGCTGGTGCTGTTATTTCCATGGGTGTGAGTTTGTGCAGGTGCGCGGTGTCAGCATTCAGAACCCCGGTACGTATGCCAATACCGATGGCATTGATATTGATATCTGCCGTCACGTTACCGTCAGCGATTGCCTGATCGACACGGCTGACGATGCCTTTGCCATCCGCGCCAGCAAATACCGCCTGACAAAGGATATGGAGGCGTGCGAGTACATCACCATTTCCAACTGTGTGCTTGGCTCCTCGTCGGGGGCGTTCCGCATCGGTGTGGGAGATAGCCCCATCCGGCACGTGCGCGTTTCCAATATTGTGGTGAAGCGCGCGGCAACCGCCTTTATTCTGACCTCGAATTACAGCGCGTCCTTGGGGCGCTATACGCCCACCGATGACGTGGCGTTTGAAAATATCAGCGTGGCAGACTGCTCGCGCGTGCTGAAATTCGGCGCGGCAGAGCAGGGCGTGATCCGTAATATCTCCTTTAGCAACATCCATGCCGTGTGCTGCGCAGGCTCGTATATGAAGTCCCCCGAGGGCAAGCATATTCAAGACGTGCGCTTTGAAAATTTTGTCATTGACGTAAAGGACAAGGGCAAAATGCCGCAGGATATGCGCGCCGAGCGCCGTGAGCACGTGATCTGGATGGAAAACGTGACGGGCAGTGTGCTGCGCCACATGCAGATCCGCGGAATGGATAAGACCGCCGAGCCGTGGGAGGCAGAGGTCAAGGCAGAGGGCTGCGGCCTTGTGCTTGAGGATTGCAATTTCACACCGAAGACCGCGCAATAAAAAAAGGGCTCCGAAGGGTGTGCACACTTAGCGAAGAAATCAGGGAATTTTCTTCATTGGTGCAGATTTGCTTTGCAGTAAACAAATAATTAACGCCGGCAGATTTTCTAAAAAATCTGCCGGCGTTTGCTATTCGATAAATTGGAATTTGGCGGTTTATTTTGTTATTTCTTCTTTTTTGAAATTCGCTTACGATCATATTTTGTGTTTCTATTGATATCAAATTGAAATGCACATATAGTGGCTATTAAAAAAGATAAAATCAAATATCCCATACAATAAATATTGGCGATTTTTGATATTGAGCGATAAAAAATTGTAAAACTCAAGATGGCAAATATGTTAACAATCATTATTGCGAAATGAATACGCTTTACATTTATCCAAAAATGAAACTGTTTGATATTTTGATGTGTGAAGTTTTGAAGATATTGCATATTTAATCTGGAAAATATATTTTGTCCTTGCTTTAGCTTCATTAATTTATTGTATTTTCCACCCATATCACACCATACAATAGACCAAATCATTTGTCTTATGAAAAAACAAGAAGCAAAATCAAGAAGGATAGCAAGCAATCCAAGCGTAATAAACAGTTTATTATCCATCCCTTTATATTCCCTTCCTTAAATTTTTATTTATCGCGCCAGTTTCGCCTTTGTATTACAAAGGCATCGGGCAAAGCCCATACCCCTAAAGATGCACGAGCGTGTCCAAAGGCCCCCTCGGGGAGGGAGCCCCCGACGAAGTCGGGTGAGGGAGAGTGCGTTACAATGAAGTTAGTACAAATCTAAAGTCACGCAGGCTCCTTCCGTCACGCTTCGCGTGCCACCTCCCTCTCGAAGGGAGGCTTTTCGTTAACCCCATTATAACACAAAGCGGCAGAGAAAACAAGTTCTCTGCCGAAATCTGTTTGTAGGGGCGACCATTGGTCGCCCGTTTTTTTGTGGTTGTTTGCGGGCGATCAATGATCGCCCCTACGAAGAACCCAAACATCCTTATGAGAACGCGCCTAACGGAGCCCTTTTTTATTCCTTGATCACTCGGACACGCCGGATGCCGTAGGCCTTGAACAGCGCTGCGGCCTGCGCGGTGATACGCTCGCCGCTCATCACAATGGGAACGGCGGGAGGACAGGAAACAGAGGGCGTGGCGCAGATACGTCCTATGGCGTTTTGCACGTCCACGGTCTCGGCAGGGGAAAGCAGAGCAGTGCGGATGGAATAGACCTTTTCGGAA
>JAZNNA010000137.1:0-9814 GCA_045580065.1 Eubacteriales bacterium | reverse complement strand
GAGCGCGGGATCTTCTGCAACGCCCAGCTGGATGCCGCCGCCATCCGCAAATATTGCGTGGCGGACGATGCCGCCATGGCGGTGCTGCGCGGCGCTTACGATAACCTGGGGCTTTCTGCCCGCGGGTATGACCGCATCATGCGCGTGGCGCGCACGGTCGCCGATCTGGAGCAAAGCGAGATCATCCGCGCCCACCACGTGGCAGAGGCCATCAGCCTGCGCAGCCTTGACCGCAAATATTGGGGAAATTAAGTTGATTTCCTCTTGATTTGGGCGCGTGCGCGTGCTATAATAAGTTGAATACGGCGCCAAACGGCGCAAAAAGGAGAAAATTTATGAGCAAGCTTTCCGTGGGCTTTTCCCGCATGAATATCACCCCGATGCGCGGCATCGGCATCGCAGGCTATTTCATCCCCCGCAACGCCGAGGGCGTGCTGGACGATCTTTACGTCCGCGCCGTGGCGGTCACCGTGGATGACGTCAGCACGCTGCTGATCTCACTGGACCTTTTGCAGATCCAGACCTACATTATGGATAACTACCGCGCCGCCATCTCCAAGGCGACCGGCATCCCCACCTCTGCCATCTACGTGCATTGCCAGCACACGCACACCGGCCCTTACGTGGATCCCGGCCGCGAAAACCTGGTGAACGGCTCCTGCCCCAACGAGGAGCAGAACCTGATTTTGGACTATCAGAAGTTCCTTGGGCAGCGCCTGGTGGATGCAGCGCTTTCCGCACTGGAGGATCGCAAGAGCGCGCGCATGGGCTATGGCGTGGGGAAGGCAAGCAACATCGCCTTTATCCGTCGCTTCCGTATGAAGGACGGCAGCGTTAAGACCAACCCCGGCGTCAACAACCCCGATATCGTGGCTCCCGTTGGCGAGCTGGACGAGCGCGTGAGCGTGGTGCGCTTTGACCGCGAGGGTGGCAGCAGCGTGGTGATGGTCAACTATGCCGATCACCCCGACGTGGTGGGCGGCAACCTCATTTCCGCCGACTGGCCCGGCTTTCTTTGCCACACGGTGGAAAAGGCGCTGGACAACGTGGACTGCATCTTCTTCAACGGCGCGCAGGGTGACGTTAACCATGTAAACGTGCATCCCGCCCCCGGGTTCCTCAACGATATGTTTATCGACTTTGACGACGTGGCGCGCGGCTACGGTCACGCCCGCTATATGGGCCGCGTGGTGGCAGGCGCTGTGCTGCAGGTGTTTGACAAGGTTGCTTACGTGGATGACGTGGATAAGATCCGCTTTATCGAGCGCAGACTGGACGTGCCCTCTAATATGCCCACCCCCGAGGAGGCTGCCGAGGCACACCGCATCAACGATCTGCACCTTGCGGGCAGAGATAAGGAGATCCCCTTTGAGGGTATGATGCTGACCACCGTGGTGGCAGAGGCAGGGCGTATGGTGCGCCTGGAGCATGGCCCCGCGGCATTCCCCATGACCTTTACCGCCGTGGCGATCGGCAAGGTGGCATTCTTTGGCGTGCCCGGCGAGCCCTTCAACGGCATTGGCAGAGCCATTAAGGATACCGAGGGCTTTGACCTGATCATTCCTTGCTGCCTGGTGAACGGCTCCGAGGGCTACTTCCCGATGAAGGATGCCTACGACGAGGGCGGCTACGAGGCAAGAAGCTCCAACTTCAAGGCAGGCGTTGCCGAGTTTATCATCCGGCAGGGCAAAGAGATCCTTTCTGATCTTGCAAAGCAATAAATTGCGAAATATGCAAAAAAGCACCCCACCGGGGTGCTTTTTTGCTATCTTGACAGCCATCTTATTTTATGCTAAACTGTAAATGAAGGGGGACCGTGGTCTTTCCATAACGAAAAAGGGGGTTGCATATGAAAAGAAAGCTGATATTATACGTGCCGATAGTTGTTTTTCTGGTCGCTTTTTTTGCCTATTATATTTCTAACGTGCTGCTTGTCACAAGAACTCAAAACACAAACCCCAATTATAGTGGCTTAAAATATCAAAAGCTGGATGAAGTAGGCACGCCGCCTCTGGAATTTGAAGCGGTGGTGGCAGAAAATCTTTTTTATAGGGCAAAGGGCTTTGAAAATGCCGTGATCACCTACGAGGAAGCTGAGAGTGAGAACACATACACGGTAAAGCTGTTTGATCTGTATGGCAATTTGAGGTTTTCTGTTCTTTTTGAGTCGGAATTTCAGCCGACAAACGTGCTTGCCACCTCGGATGGCGGTATGCTTTTGTGCGACGGCTTTCGTGAACGCTATTTATATGGGGAAGAAATATGGACAAGCCAGCTTGGCGTTGTTTCTTACCTTTATAAATATGATGCAAGCGGTATGCTGGAATGGAAAAAAACGCTGGAAGGGTATCAAGATCGGGACTTTGAGCAAAGCATAGAAGGGGAGGATGCCTATTACTTTTTTGGCGACCGTGAAACACCGGAAACCAAAAAGCTGGGGGTTTCCTCTCCCTGTGACGTGTGCGTTACCAAGATCGGCAAGGATGGCTCTGTACTCAAAACCGCTGTATACGGAGGTAGCGGTTATGACATGATGTGGAGTGCGGAAAAGATCAAAAACGGTTTTGCGATCTATTGCGACTCGGAATCCGACGATTTTGGCAACGGTGAGCTGTTGGAGCTGCGTATCAGCACTGAACTGGAGCTGAAAAAGGTGAAACGCCCCTTACTTTTTAAGGATGAACCGGTCGGTGTGCTTGACGGAGAACCTGCCAACGGCGCTCATAAGCGCTTGGAAAATTTTGACGGTGGATACATAACAACCATACTGGATTACGACCAGTTTTATCTGGTCATTTCTGAAAATGCTACCGGGCGGTATGAGGATCAGCCGGGTTGGATCAGTCGTGTCTGGGAATATACCGAAACTGTATACAGCGCGTATGACAAAAAGGATAATTTGCTGTGGCGCGCCACGGTAGATAGCTCGCCGGACTTTGATGCCATGAAGAAGGAAATTGAGGAAAATACGGAATGGGTTGAGGTGCCGGAAGAATAAAAACGCACCCCGTGGGGGCATGAAATGCCCCCACGGGGTGTTTTGCTTTTGCGTTGCCTAAATTCTCACGACGATCGCTCGCCCTCAAGCAGCGCCTCGGCGCTTTGCTTTTTGGCGGCGCGGCGCACCGCGCGGCGCGAGCTGCTTAGCGCGGAGATGGCTTGCGATAGCACCTCACGCATTTCGGGGTCAAGGTCTGCAAAGCTGCGCAGCACGTTTCTCAGGCTTTGCATTTTGTTTGCGGCAATGCCGGAAAGCGTGCTTTGCTCGGTTGCCTGCAGCACCGTGAAAAGCGCCTCGCCAAACAGTCGCTTCCGCTCGGGCGAGAGGGTGTTGACAAAGTGGTCGATGATGGCCTCGGTCTGCTCGCCAAAGGCGGTGCGCTCGGCGGTGTATTCAAAATCGTTGCCGCGGATCTGCCAGGTGTAAGGGTCGTGCTGGGCAAGCCCCTTCGCCTCGCTTTTTACAATTTTATAGCTCTCGTCATGCTCCAAAAGCACCCCCACGATCGAGGATTGCGGCAGGTACGTATGGATGCGTTCGCGCATTTCGGCATATTCGGCAGAGGAGAGCGTATCGTCGCAAAAGCCGGGGCCGTCGTTGTTGTAAACGGCGCGGATGCGATAGCGCACCTCGGGGCCGCTGTGTACGGCGGCGTACATGGCAAGGTTGCCGCCCTTGGAGTGTCCGCCCACAAAAATGCGGCGCAGCGGATGTGCCGCCGCCACCGCGCGCAGATAGCTTCTGGCGCGCAGCTGTGCAGGGACGGGACATTCATAGCTCATACGGAAGTCCTCTTGCCAGCCGATCAACGTGTCGTCGGTGCCCTCAAAGGCAACAAAGATATTCTGCCCCGGCAAAAGCACCGAAAAGGCAGCAAACTGAATGCCGCTTTGCGCATCCAGCTCCTGCTGGGCGGCAAACAAACGCAGCTGCCCAAAGCGCGCCGTTTTTGCAACACGGGCAAGGAATTCGCGGTGCTGCGAGGGGGTGTCGCTTGCCAGAAAGGCTGCGGCGGCATCCGCCAGGCGCACGGGCTCGGCGTGCGGATCGCCACCGATATACGGCTCCAGGCGCAGGTAGGAAAGCACCGAAAAAACAAGGGCGTCCACGGGGCAAAGCGGTGCGTTTCCAAAGGTCAGATCGCCGCGCCAATCCAGATAATCAAACAAATCGCTCACGGTACTCTCCTTTCAAAAAATAGGTGGAAATTCTATCACTATCATAGCATATTCCAAGGGGGCAGTCAAGGGTGACAGTGTGGCTAAATTATGGCAGCTCGGCACGGTATGCCCCCGGGGTCTTGCCGTAATGTGCCTTGAACAGGCGGTTGAAGTAGGTCACGTTTTCAAAGCCCGCGCGCGCCGAGATCTCTAAAATATCCAGCTCGCGGCGTGCCAGCAGCCCCGCTGCGTATTCCACGCGCCGGGCGTTTAGCCACGCAGAAAAGCTGATGCCGCACGCCCCCTTGAACAGCCGCCCAAGATACTTTGTGTTATAGTGAAAGGTCTTGCCAAGGTCGGATAAGGTGATGGGGCAGGCAAGGTTTTCCCGCACGTAGCTTTTGATATGGTCGATCAGGGTATCGGTGCCCGCCGCGGCCTGCGGATGGCGGGAGAGCAGCGCGTGCAGATAGCTTGCCACCGCCTCGGCAAGTGCGGCGCATTGTGTGGGGTCGGTATCGTGCTCCAGCGTGTCAAGCAGCTGTGGGGTGTGCTGCAGACGGTGCCGGAGCTTTTTGCCCCCCTCACCCTGCGGCAGAACGTTGCCCACAAACACCACGGCAGCCACCTCGTTTTCCCACACAACGGGCAGCAGATATTCATACACGCCGTTGATGCATAGCCCCCCGAAGCCACGCCGCTCGCGGATCGCACGCTCCATTGCGAGATTGCGGCAATAAAAGCAGCGGGCAAAGCCGTTTTTGCGCGCCTTCATCTCGTCGCAAACGGGGCAGGAATGAATGCTGCGCTCATAGGCAAGCTGCAAATGCGGATCGGAAAAGGGGCGCAGCATCCGCACGCCGATGTGCCATTTTCCGCCGCGCTCCAAAAGCGCGATCAGCTGCTGCAATGAGGTGTATTCCATGGCTGCTCCTTTCAAAATAAACAGAATTCTGCTTTTATTATAGCATAAATGTATCTTTTGTTCAAGTATCTCTATCAAATCTACAAGATTTTTACGCGTGCGTGTGGTATGATTAAACTATCAATTACGTGAGGTGATCTGTATGAAGCACTATGATCTGATCGTGGTAGGCGGCGGACTTTCCGGCGTGGCTGCCGCAGCTGCCGGCGCACGCGACGGCCTGAAGACCCTTTTGATCGAGAAAAACGGCTCGCTCGGCGGGGCAATGACCAACAATCTGGTCTATCCGTTTATGAAGTTTATGACCCCCGTGAACGGCGAGATCAAGATCCTTTGCGCGGGGCTGTTTACCGAAATGCGCGAGCGCGAGCAGAAATACGATACCAGCGGAACCATTATGAAATTCCGCCCCGAGTACTTTAAGCTGGTGCTTGACGATATGCTGTGCGACTACGGCGTGGACGTGCTGTTCCACGCGCAGGTCTATGCACTGGAAACGAAGGAGCGCGCACTGAAAAGCGTCCGCGTGGTGACAAACGCGGGCGAGATGGAGTTTTCCGCCGACTATTTTGTGGATGCCACGGGCGACGGCAACCTGTTTACAATGGCGGGCTGCGCGTATCAGCTCGGCCGTGAAAGCGATGGGCTTTGCCAGCCGATGACCACCTGCTTTAGAATGTGCGGTGTGGATATCGACCTTTTCAAAGAGGAAAAGCCGCAGTTGCAGGAGCTGTACAAGGCGGCGCGTGAGAGAGGCGAGATCAAAAATCCGCGCGAGAATATCCTCACCTTCAGCGGCATTGGCGAGGGCGTGCTGCACCTGAACACCACGCGCGTGGTCAAGGTGGACCCCACCGATGCGTTTGGCGTCAGCCGTGCCGAGATCGAGGCACGCCGCCAGGTCCACGAGATCGTGGACTTCCTCAAAAAGAACTCCCGCGCCTTTGAGCATGCCACGCTGATCTCCATTGCTGCCGAGATCGGTGTGCGTGAGAGCCGCAAGCTGTGCGGTGAGTACGTGCTGACTGCAGAGGATCTGCTGGCGCAGACGATGTTTGAGGATGCCGTGGTGCTTGCCAATTACAATATTGACATTCACAATCCCGCGGGCACGGGCACCGATATCCATTACTTCCAGGATGGGGAGTACTACTCCATTCCGTATCGCTCGCTGCTCCCCCGAGAGTACGACAACCTTTTGGTTGCGGGGCGCTGCATCTCCGCCACGCACGAGGCGCAGGCAGCCGTGCGCGTGATGCCGATCTGCGCTTGTATGGGCGAGGCGGCAGGCGTTGCCATTGCACTTGCCAAAAAGACCGGCACCAACACCCACACGGTGGACGTTGCAAAGCTGCGCAGCATCCTGCGCAAATACGGCGCTACGCTGGATTGATCTATAGAAAAAAGCCCGGGAACGGTATGCGTTTCCGGGCTTTTTTCTTTTTGGGGTGTCCGCTTCTTTTTTGCGCCCCGGCTGCATAAAATGTAGGGTAAGAATAAAAAGCAGGGGGGACGGTATGAAAAAAAGCGAGCTTTCGACAAAGGGGCTGACAAGCGGTGAGGTAGAGCGCTCGCGCGCGGCGCACGGCGCCAATATATTCAGCGCAAAAAAGGGGAAGGGGTTCTGGCGCCGCTATCTGGAAAGCCTTGGCGATCCCGTGATACGTGTGCTGCTTTTGGCGCTGCTTTTGCATCTTTTGCTGCTGCTGCGCAGCGGAGATATCATGGAAACGGTGGGGATCGCGGTGTCGATCCTGCTTGCCACGCTGATCTCCACGCTCTCCGAGCAAAAAAGTGAGGCGGCGTTCCGCCGCCTGCAGGAAAGCTGCGTCGGCGAGCCCTGCCGCGTGCGGCGCGAAACGGTGCGGGAGATCGATGCCACCGAGCTTGTGGTG
The DNA here is from genome assembly GCA_045580065.1 of Eubacteriales bacterium. GTDB lineage: Bacteria > Bacillota > Clostridia > Oscillospirales > CAG-272 > Firm-07. Next base: position 2,833 of record JAZNNA010000137.1, on the reverse strand, counting down.
GGGGACGTGGTGCTGCTCTCGGCCGGGGAGCGTATCCCTGCGGACGGGGTACTTTTATCCGGCGGTATGACGGTGGACGAGGCGCCGCTTTCCGGTGAGAGCCGCGAGGTGGAAAAGCGCCCCTTTCGTGAGGGGGATGCGCAGCGTCCGGGCGAGCCGAGCGCCTTGTTTGCCGGATGCACGCTGCGCTCCGGCGAGGGGGAGCTTTACGTAACGCAGGTGGGGGATGCCACCTATCTTGGCGGCATTTCCGGCGAGCTGCAGCAGCAAAAGCGGGAAAGCCCCCTGCGGGCGCGGCTCTCGCATCTCGCGGGGCAGATCAGCCGTATCGGGTATCTGATGGCGGCGATCTGTGCGCTGGCAATGCTGTTTAACACCTTTGTGATCGACGTGGGATTTGATTTTTCTCGCACCGTTATGCTATTAAATGACGTTCACTTTCTGGCGGGGGCGTTGCTGCGCGCCCTGATGCTGGGCCTGACGGTCGTGGTGGTGGCGGTGCCGGAGGGGCTGCCGATGATGATCGCCGTGGTGCTTTCTGCCAATATGCGCCGTATGGTGCGGGATCGCGTGCTGGTGCGCAAGCCGGAGGGGATCGAGGCGGCGGGGAGCATGAATATTTTGTTTACCGACAAGACCGGCACGCTGACTGCGGGGGCGTTGTCGCTTTGCGGAGTGCTGACGGCAAAGCGGGACTTTGCAAGCATGCGCGCCGTGCGGCGCGCTGCGCCTGCCCTGCACGGTATGCTTTGTCTTGCGGCACACGCCAATTCCGGCGCGGTGCGTGGCGAGGCGAAGGGAAGGGCGGCGGCACTTGGTGGGAACGCGACAGATCGCGCGCTGCTTTCCGTATTTTTGCAGGAAAACGCACCCGTGTACGGGGTTTTGCGGCGCTTGCCCTTTGACAGCAGCCGCAAATATGCTGCCGTGGAGCTGTCGGACGGTAAGGTGCTGATCACCGGAGCGCCGGAGCGCCTGCTGCCAAACGTGCGGGATGCATACGGCGAGGACGGCGCGCTTGTGCCCTTTTCCAAGGTCGCATTTTCCACGCGGCTGCGCGCTCGCGCTGCGGCAGGGGAGCGCGTGCTGCTGCTTTGCGAGGCAACAAAATTGCCGGGCGAGCGCATCGAGGGGCCGCTGACGCTGCTTGCCGCCGTCGCGTTTTCCGACCCGTTGCGCCCCGAGGCGAAAAAAACGGTGCGCGGATTGCAGGAGGCGGGCGTGCAGGTGGTGATGCTGACCGGAGATAGCCGCGACACCGCCGTGTCGCTTGCCACGGCGTGCGGCATCTTGTACGGTGAGCGCGTGGCGCTCTCCGGCGAGGAGCTGGCGGCGCTTTCCGACAAGGAGGTGAGCGCCCTGCTCCCAAGGCTTGCCGTGGTGGCACGGGCATTGCCGCGCGATAAGAGCCGCCTTGTTCGGCTTTCTGCCGCCGCGGGGCTTGTGGTGGGCATGACGGGGGATGGCATCAACGATGCCCCCGCGCTACAGCAGGCCGACGTGGGCTTTGCCATGGGCAGCGGCACGCAGGTGGCAAAGGAGGCAGGGGATATCGTGATTTTGGACGACAACCTTGCCTCGGTGGCGCGTGCGGTGCTGTACGGGCGCACCGTGTTCAAAAGCATCCGCAAATTTATCACGCTGCAGCTGATGATGAACTTTTGCGCCGTCGGCATCTCGATCATCGGCCCCTTTATCGGCGTGGATGCCCCCGTTACCGTGGTGCAGATGCTGTGGATCAACCTGATCATGGATACGCTGGGCGGGCTTGCCTTTGCGGGCGAGGCGCCGCTTCCGTTTTATATGAAGGAGCGCCCCAAGCGCCGTGACGAGCCGATCCTCACGCGGGGGATCGCCGCGCGCATCGCCGTGCTTTCGGCGTTTACCGTGGGGCTTTCCGTTTTCTTTTTAAAATCCCCCCTCGTGCGCGGGTTTTACCGCGAAAGTGAGGGGGACGTGTGCCTGCTTACCGGCTTTTTTGCGCTGTTTATCTTTGCCTCGGTGTGCAACTGCTTCAACGCGCGCTCAGACCGCGTGCGGATGCTATCCGGGCTTGCGCAAAACCGCAGCTTTTTGTTGATCATGGCGCTGGTGGCTGCGGTGCAGGTGGCGTTTGTGTATCTGGGCGGCAACGTGCTGCGCACCGTGCCGCTTTTGCCGCGTGAGCTGCTGTTCACGCTGCTGCTTGCGCTCACGGTCCTGCCCATTGGCTGGCTTCAGCTGATCTGGCGCCGCCTTGCGGCAAAGGAGCGATTGTATTGAAAAAATGGCAGCCGCCTTCAGGCGGCTGCCATTTTTGTTTGTTGCGCACCGGATATGTTTCCCCTGCAGAAAAGGCCCCTACGTCTGCCTTTCAGCTCTTAATCCCAAAGCAGGAGAAGCAGCAAAAGGGGCAGGATATCATCGGTGTTGTCGGTAAAAAACAGCAGCAGCGCCGCGCCGATCAGTATCCAGTCAAACAGCTCGCCCTCTAAAAATCCACCCTCTTTTTCCCCCCGTTTGCCGCCCTTTTTGCGCGGCGGCGGCAAAAAGGCGGAAAGGAAGGGGAGCTTGCCAAATATGCCGCCCCCACCTTGCGAAAACTGGGCAAAGGCAGACTGTGATGCCGTTTCCTCCGGTGAAGAGGGGGAGCCCTGTGTGGCTTGCGGCGGTGCAGGCGGCTCCTTAGCATCTGCCGCTGTCGGCTGCTCCTGCTGCATCTGTGGCGGCGCTTCCGGCGGCATTTCCGGCAAAATATCCCCCGTTACGGGTGGAGAAAACGCACTGCCGCTGTAATCGCGCGGCAGCTGCAGCGGTGCGCCCTCACCGCCGTTGTTAGATTGCACGTACACTC
>JAZNNA010000136.1:0-4613 GCA_045580065.1 Eubacteriales bacterium | reverse complement strand
CTTGGCACCAGCTCCGAATCCATCGAGCGCGCTGAGGACCGCGAGCTGTTCAAGGCGCTGTGCGAGTCGATCGGCGAGCCCGTTATCCCCTCTGAGATCACCTATAGCCTTGACGAGGCTAAGGTGGCAGCCGAGCGCATCGGTTACCCCGTGGTGCTGCGCCCTGCGTTTACGCTTGGCGGCACCGGCGGTGGCTTTGCTTATAACGAAAAGGAGCTGATCGAGATCGGCATCAATGCCTTTAAGCTCTCTCCCGTGCATCAGGTTCTGATCGAGAAATCGGTCAAGGGCTATAAGGAGATCGAGTTTGAGGTCATGCGCGACTCCAACGACCACGCCATTACCATCTGCGGTATGGAAAATATCGACCCCGTCGGCGTGCATACCGGCGACTCTATCGTGGTGGCTCCCATCCTCACCCTTTCGGAAAAGGAGCGCAAGATGCTCAACGACTCCGCCATCAAGATCATCCGTGAGCTGAAGATCTCCGGCGGCTGCAACGTGCAGTTTGCGCTGCATCCCACCTCGGGCGAGTACTACCTCATCGAGGTCAATCCCCGCGTTTCCCGTTCCTCTGCGCTGGCCTCCAAGGCCTCCGGCTATCCCATTGCCCGCGTGACCGCAAAGATCGCCGTGGGTATGGCGCTGGAGGAGATCAAGATCGCCAACACCAACGCCGCCTTCGAGCCGCAGCTGGACTACGTGATCTCCAAGTTCCCCCGCTTCCCGTTTGACAAGTTCACCTCTGCCTCCAACCTGCTGGGCACTCAGATGAAGGCGACCGGCGAGATCATGGGCATCGGCTCTACGCTGGAGGAATCCCTGCTCAAGGGCATCCGCTCGCTGGAGATCGGTGTCAACCATCTCTATCACGCCAAGTTCGACCGTATGTCCAAGGAGGAGATGCTCAAATATATCGAGGAGTTCCACTCCGACAACATCTTTGCCATTGCCGAGCTGATCTACCACGGCGTTTCCGTCGATCAGCTGCACAAGATCACCCAGATCACGCCCTTCTTCCTTGAGGCGATCAAAAAGATCGTGGATATGGAAGAAAAGCTGCGTGTCAGCGTGCGCGACCTTGCCGTGCTGAAGGAAGCAAAGCAGATGGGCTTTTCTGACCTTTACGTTGCAAGAATGTGGAAGTGCAGCGAAATGGACGTATACAGCTTCCGTATGGAAAAGGGGCTGATCCCCGCCTTCCGTATGGTAGACACCTGCCATACCGGCGCATATATCCCGTATTTCTATTCCTCCTACACCGGCGAGAATGCTTCTGTGTTGACCGACAAGGAAAAGATCGTGGTGCTGGGCGCAGGCCCCATCCGTATCGGCCAGGGTGTGGAATTTGACTACTCCACCGTGCACGCCGTACAGACCATCAAGCGCGCAGGGTACGAGGCCATCATCATCAACAACAACCCCGAAACGGTTTCCACCGACTATACCACCGCAGATAAGCTTTATTTTGAGCCTCTCACGCCCGAGGACGTGATGAATATCATCAACTTTGAAAAGCCCATCGGTGTTGTGGCATCGCTTGGCGGTCAGACCGCTATCAACCTGGCACAGCCCCTGATGGATCGCGGCGTGAAGATCATCGGCACGGACTGTGCCGCCATCGACAAGGCAGAAAACCGCGATGCGTTTGAAAAGCTGCTGACCGATCTGAAGATCCCGCAGCCCAAGGGCCGCGCCGTTACCAAGATCGAGGACGGCATCAAGGCAGCTGCCGAGATCGGCTACCCCGTGCTGGTGCGCCCCTCCTTCGTGCTGGGTGGCCGCGCTATGCAGATCGTGGCCAACGAGGAGCAGCTGCGCCACTATCTGCGCACCGCCGTTGAGATCGACGAGGACAAGCCCGTTCTGGTTGACAAATACATCCAGGGCAAGGAAGTGGAGATCGATGCCATCTGCGACGGCCGCGACGTGTTCGTGCCCGGCATCATGGAGCTGGTAGAGCGCACCGGCGTGCATTCCGGCGACTCTATCTCTGTCTACCCCACCTTCTCCATCTCGGATAAGGTGAAGGGCATTATCCTGCAATACGCCAAAAAGCTTGGCCTTGGCATCGGCATCATCGGCCTTTTCAACATCCAGTTTATCGTGGATGAAAAGGACGACGTTTACGTGATCGAGGTCAATCCCCGTTCCTCCCGTACCGTACCCTTCCTCTCCAAGGCTACGGGCTACAGCCTTGCCGATATCGCTACCGAGGTGATCATGGGCAAGTCCCTCAAGGAGCAGGGCATTTTCGATATCTATCCCGAGGAGAAAAAGCGCTGGTACGTCAAGGTGCCGGTGTTCTCCTTCAACAAGCTCCGCGGCCTTGACGCTTACCTTTCCCCTGAGATGAAATCCACGGGCGAGGCGATCGGCTACGACGACAAGCTCAACCGCGCGCTCTATAAGGCGCTGCAGGCAGGCGGCACTCACCTGCAGAATTACGGCACCGTGCTGGTGACCATCGCCGATAAGGACAAGCCCGAGGCTCTGCCCCTTATTCGCCGCTTCTACGATCTTGGCTTTAATATTGAGGCCACCGAGGGTACTGCCAAGTTCCTCAAGGAAAACGGCATCCGCACCCGCGTGCTGCAAAAGATCAGCGACGGCAGCACCCAGATCGTTGACTCGATCCGTCAGGGCCATATTGCCTACGTCATCAACACCCGCGACATCGGCTCGCAGGGCCATATGTCCGACGGCGCCGAGATCCGTATGACCGCCACCGAAAACAACGTGACCATCTTCACCGCGCTGGATACCGTGCGCGTGCTGCTGGATGTGCTGGAGGAAACCACGCTGACGATCTCTACGATCGACGCATAATTTCGCTGCGTTGCAGCAAAAAAACAGAGATCGCCTCGGCGGCTGAACACCGCCGTTTCGCAAAAGCGAAAATCGGCAATCTCGGATAATTTCGCTGCGTTGCAGCGAAAAAACAGAGCTTGCCTCGGCGGCTGAACACCGCCGTTTTGCAAAGCAAAAGCCGGCAATCTCAGATAAAAGGGCAGGGGGACTTTTTGAAAAAAGCTCCCCCTCAAAAAAACCTTGTAAGTATTTGCAAGTACTTCTCTATTCCAACAAAAAGGAACAACTATGAAACAATCTATTTTTAAGATCATAGAAAACAAGCCCTTGACAAGCAGCGTGTATCAGATGCGCCTGCAGGGCGACACCTCGGATATCACCGCATCCGGGCAGTTTGTCAATATCGCGCTTTCCGGCAAGTTTTTGCGCCGCCCCATTTCGGTATGCGACGTGGAGGGGGATATCCTCACGCTTGTATACAAGGTGGTGGGCAAGGGAACTGCGCAAATGGCTGAGATGCAAGCGGGCGGGGAGCTGGATATCCTCACCGGCCTTGGCAACGGCTATGACCTTTCCACCGCCGGCAAAAGACCGTTGCTGCTTGGCGGCGGCGTGGGTGTGCCCCCGCTTTACAACCTTGCAAAAAGGCTGATCGCCGGTGGTGCCGAGGTCACTGTGATCCTTGGCTTCAACAAGGTGGACGAGGTGTTTTATAAGGACGAATTTGAGGCCCTCGGCGCTAACGTGATCGTTGCCACCGCCGACGGCTCGATGGGCGTAAAGGGCTTTGTAACCGATGCGCTCCCCGGCGACTATACTTACTTTTACACCTGTGGCCCCGAGCCGATGCTGAAGGCCGTTTGGCGTGCCACCGTCACCTCGGGACAGCTCAGCTTTGAGGAGCGCATGGGCTGTGGCTTTGGCGCTTGCATGGGCTGCTCCTGCAAAACACTGACCGGCTACAAGCGCATCTGTAAGGAAGGCCCTGTGATGAGAAAGGAGGAGATCTTATGGGAAAAATGAGTGTAAATCTGTGCGGTATTGAGCTGGACAACCCCATCATTCCCGGCTCCGGCACCTTTGGCTACGGCTATGAATTTGCCGAGCTTTACGACATCAACTGCCTTGGCAGCTTTTCCTTTAAGGGCACCACGCGCGATCCGCGCTTTGGAAATCCCACCCCCCGTATCGCAGAGTGTGAGGCGGGGATGATCAACGCCGTCGGCTTGCAAAACCCCGGCGTGGACAAGGTCATTTCCGAGGAGCTGCCCAAGCTGAAAAAGTGCTTCCACAAGCCTGTGATGGCCAACGTCAGCGGCTTTTCGGTAGAGGATTACGCCTACACCTGCGAAAGATTGGACAGCGAGGAGCAGGTGGGCTGGCTGGAGGTCAACGTCAGCTGCCCCAACGTACATGGCGGCGGTATGAGCTTTGGCACGCAGCCAGAGGCAGCCGCCGAGGTAACGCGCGCCGTCAAAAAGGTGACCACCAAGCCCGTGATCATCAAGCTTTCCCCCAACGTGACCGATATCGTATCCATCGCCAAGGCGTGCGAGGAGGCCGGTGCCGACGGCATCAGCCTGATCAACACGCTGCTTGGTATGCGCATTGATATGCGCCGCCGTGCCCCCGTGATCGCCAACAAGATGGGCGGCTTTTCCGGCCCTGCCATCTTCCCCGTAGCGGTCAGGATGGTATATCAGGTGGCCAACGCCGTCAAGATCCCCGTGGTGGGCATGGGTGGCGTTTCCACGGCCGAGGACGTGCTGGAAATGATGATGGCAGGTGCCACTGCCGTTGAG
>JAZNNA010000135.1:0-19837 GCA_045580065.1 Eubacteriales bacterium | reverse complement strand
CGGGAGCTGCGGGGTGGGCTCGGCAACGGGAGCGGCAGGAGCCACGGGTGCGGGCTCGGCAACGGGAGCAACGGGAGCAACGGGAGCAGCGGGCTGATAAGCGGGTTGAACGGGTGCAGGCTGGTAAGCGGGTTGTGCAGGCTGCTCAACCGGCTCCTCTACAAAGCGCTGTACGGGGGCGCGGAATCTCTGGCCTGCCTGCTGGGGCGCTTGCGCCTGCGCCTGCTGCGCTTGGGTCTGTTGCAACTTCAGCAGCACCTGGCCCATCTTGCGGGCAACCTCGTCGGTCAGCAGCCCCTCGGAGAGCGAAACGTGCAGCATATCGCGGATCTCCTTGGTATCGTCGGCCTGCTTTTTGCTGGCGGTGACCATTTCACCAAAGCCGTAAAGGATCCAGCCAAAGCAAACGGGGAGAAGGAATGCCAGCACGAACGAGATCACGGCGGCCTGAATACCCGCCTTGCGCAGTGCCTCGTCAACACCTGCATCCAGCGCGGAGATCAGGCAAAGGGCGCCGAGTGCGGCACAGGCAACAAAGCTGAGCCCTGCCAGGATCAGCGCGAGAAGTTGTATCTTTTTTCCGATGTTTGAAAACATAGCAGCTCTCCTTGAAAAGTGATTAGTTCTATTGTACACAAAAATACGCCCGATGTCAAGAATAAAAGCAAAATTTAAAGCATTTGCCGCGCCCGACTTGGGAAACGCGCGCAAAAAACGCGCTATTTTTGGGAGTTTTCTATTGATAAGCGCCTTTTTTTGTGCTTTTTTTGAGAAAAAATTACCTAAAATAAAAAAAACTCTTGACAAGCAACCTTGATTTCGTATATAATATATGTTGTCACTGTAAAAAGCGTGCATTGTGTCTTGTGGCCGATACGCTTCCGATTCCAACATTAAGGAGGTGCTAACTATGCTCAGAACTTACCAACCCAAAAAGCGTCAGAGAAAGAAAGAGCACGGTTTCAGAAAAAGAATGAGAACTGCAGACGGCAGAAATGTTCTGAAGAGAAGACGTGCAAAGGGCAGAAAGAGACTGACCTACTAATTGGTCTTGCCCACATAGTGAAATGACCGGTGCCTGACACCGGTCATTTTTCCTCTCGCCTGAAATCGGTGGCGAGTAGCGGCGTTGCGCCGCGGCTCAACCCCTCGACTATCGGGTGATAGCCTTCGGGGAGTCGCCTTGGTGCGCCTTGCTCCTCTGCCGATTTCCGGCGAGGACAGATCGCGCCTTGCTCCTCTGCCGATTTCCGGCGAGGACAGATCGCGCCTCGCTCCTCTGCCGATTTCCGGCGAGGGCAGATCGCGCCTTGCACTGCTTGCTTTTTCCCGGCGAACCTTGCGAAAGCCGGTGGCGAGTAGCGGCCTCGCTCCTCTGCCGATTTCCGGCGAGGGCAGATCGTGTCTTGCACTGCTTGCTTTTTCCCGGCGAACCTTGCGAAAGCCGGTGGCGAGTAGCGGCCTTGCTCCTCTGCCGATTTCCGGCGAGGACAGATCGCGTCTTGCAAATGTGCAAGGGCAGGGAGCTGCCGTGGGGAATGCCAACGGCCGTGCTGCCGCGTTTCTTTTTACGCGGGCGCGAGGGCGCGAGAGGATCCTGCAAGGCGCAGGCTATGTACCAAAAATTGCAAAACACAAAAATCAACGGAAGTGTGGTTACAGGAAGATGAAAAGCTATGCGATCAAGGAGCATCACCTATACAACAAGGCGTTTGCCAAGGGGCAACGTGCTGTTGGCAAGCTGGTGGCGGTCTACGTATTAAAGGACTACGCCGCAAAAAGACTGATGCTGGCAAATCCGGAAAAGAAATATTTCAACCGCGTGGGGCTGTCGGTCGGCAAAAGGATCGGCGGCGCCGTACAGCGCAACCGCGCCAAGCGTCTTTTACGCGAGGGGTATCGCGCCGTGCGCGAGGCGGGGCTGAAAACCGGATATCTTGTGATACTTGCCGCGCGAGAGCAGATCAACGGCAAAAAAGCAGGGGACGTGGAAAAGGAGCTTTTTTCCGCCTTTGCGCGCCTTGATATGCTGACCGAGAAAAAGCAATGAAGCATCTTTGTATCTTGCTTGTCCGCTTTTACAGAAAATTCCTCTCTCCCTTAAAGGGAAAGCCCTGCTGTCGCTTTGTGCCGAGCTGCTCGGAATACGCGATACAGGCCTTTGAAAAGCGAGGCTTTTTTGTGGGAATGATCCTGACCGTGTGGCGCATTTTGCGCTGCAATCCGCTTTGCGAGGGGGGCTACGATCCCGTACCCGAGCACGGGCTGCGCTATCGCGGCTCACGCGCGATCCCCACACATGACACAAACGAAAACGGCTGTTGCGATCACAATGCCGATCACAGCGCCACTTGCCGGAAGGACGACGGCAAAGGCTGCGAGCAAGAGGCTTGCAGCGAAAATATTGCGTCCTGCAAGGAGGACACGGAATAAATTCCGACAGGTCCCCATCCATCGAAAGGATAAAAATCAATGAAACAAAAGAAAACAATCACCCGGCTGCTCACGCTTGCGTGTGTGCTGCTTGTGCTGGTGTGTGCGGTTTCCGCGTGCGGGAAGCAGCAGAAGATCGAGTCCGAATGGACCTCTGCCGATACCGACCCCGTCACCTACTTTGCGCGCATTCTGCCGCAAAGCCCCGAGGCGTATGAAAAATTTGTTGCCGCATCGCGTGGCTACAACATGAGCGCCGAGGGCTTTGACGACGACAACCTGGTGCAGGACCCCGACTGCATGATCTATCTTGCAGCCGACGGCACCGAGCATTACGTCAGCCTTGCCGGTGCGCGTGCAGCGGTAGAGCTTGTAAAGCCCACCGAGGATGCCTCTATCCTTAAGTTTAACGAGTTCAGCGCCGCCCTTACCGCCGAGGACGTGGTCGTTGCCGTGCAGCGCATGGGCACCACCGTGGATCTTGCAAAAAGCTCCAACCCCATGGTATGGGTAGGTAAATTCCTTGGCCTTTTGACCAATATTACCTTTGGCAACTACGTGCTGGCTCTGTTTGTATTTGCCGTGATCGTTGAGCTTTTGCTGCTTTACTTTGGTATCCGTCAGCAGAAAAATACGATCAAGCAGGCAAAGCTTTCCCCCAAGGAGCGCGCTATCCGCAAAAAGTATGCGGGAAGAAACGACCAGGCCTCGCAGCGAAAGATGAACGAGGAGATCCAGAAGCTGTATCAGGACGAGGGCTATAATATGATGGGCGGCTGCTTGCCCTTGCTGATCCAGATGCCCATCGTGATCGCGCTGTACAACATCGTGATCGACCCGCTCCGCTACGTGCTGGGCAAGGCCGAGGGACTTTCCAATGCGCTGTACACCTACGCCACCACCGCACGTGCTGCGGGCGGCCTTGGCGAGGAGCTGAAGGCAGGAAAGGGCACCATCGAGCTGCTTTCCAAGCTGAGCGCCGAAAAGCTGGAGGGGCTGAGATCCTTCCAATTCTATTCCAACGCGGGCGCGTGCCACGAGGAGCTTTCCGACGTGCTGGGCAATCTCCCCAACTTTAACGTATTTGGCCTGAACATGGGCGTAACCCCCGCATTCAACCCCACCGACAAGGTGTATCTGTGGCTGCTTGTGGTTCCCGTGCTGACCTTTGCGGCATATTTTGCCAGCATGAAGGTGTCGCGCAAGCTTTCTTATCAGCCTGCCGCACAGGACCCCCAGATGGGCTGCTCTAACAACATGATGGACTTTACCATGCCCGCTATGTCTGTGTATATCACCTTTATCACCCCCGCCGCCGTGGGTATCTACTGGATCTTCAAGTGCCTGATCGGCATGGCAAAGCAGTTCATTCTGAACAAGCTGATGCCCCTGCCCACCTTTACCGAGGAGGACTATAAGCGCGCCGAAAAGGAAATGAAGGGCAAATCCCGCCCCGAGCGCGAGATCGAGGAAAGACCCCGCGGAGCCGTTCGCTCGCTGCATCATATCGACGACGATGAGGAAGTACTTCCCCCCCGTGAGCATGACAGCGGTGACGAGCCGGATTATATCAGCGCAGCAGATCGCCGCGCAATGGAAGCTGCCGAGCGCAAAAAGCAGAAGGCCGGCAAGCGTGTCAGCGACGTTCCGATGAAGGAAGATCGCAAGGACAATGACAAGAAATGAGGAAAAGACTGTGAAAAAAGAAATGATCATTACCGCAAAAACCGTTGAGGAGGCTCTTGCCAAGGCAGTAGCCGAGCTGGGTGCCCCCAACGCAGAGGCGATCGAATACACCGTGCTTGAGGAAGCAAAGAAGGGCTTTCTCGGTATCGGCGCAACCCCTGCAAAGATCTCTGCCGCTTACACCCTTTCCGGTGCCGACATGGCGCTTGATTTTGTACGTACCCTGATCGCGGGTATGGGCATTGAGGCCAGCGTTGAGATGACTGAGGACGGCGAAAACAAGCTGATCCGCGTAAACGGCGAGAGCGCAGGCGTGCTGATCGGCCATCACGGCGACACGCTGGACTCGCTGCAGTATCTTGCCAACCTTGCCGCCAACAAGAAGGTGGCAGGCGAGAAGAGAGAGTTCTGCCGCATCACCGTGGACGTAGAGAACTACCGCGGCAAGCGCGAGGAGGCACTCCGTGCCCTTGCACGCCGCATGGCTGAGAAGGTCCTGCGCTACAAGAAGAGCCAGACCCTGGAGCCCATGAACCCCTACGAGCGCCGCATCATCCACTCTGAGGTGCAGAAGGTTGCAGGCGTTTCCACCAACTCGATCGGCAGCGAAAACAACCGCCGCGTGGTGCTGTATCTTGAGGATACTGCCACCGCCGCACCCGCTGCCCAGAGCAACGAGTACGAGTTTTAATAAAAAAGTAACGGTTAAGCGCCTTGGCGCTTAACCGTTACTTATATCGCCGTTTGAGGAGAGAAGCCATGAGCTTTTTTGATACCGTTGCCGCCGTTTCCACGCCGCGTGGCAAGGGCGGTATTGCCGTTTTGCGCATTTCCGGAGAGGGGACGCGCGCGCTTTTGCAAAAGGTGTTCCGTCCCTTTGCCAAAAACCCCGAAAAACACCCCCGTTATGCCGCATATGGCGAAATCGTGGGCGAGGACGGCGGCGTGCTGGACGAGGGGATCGCCGTGTTTTTCCCCGGCCCTTATTCCTTTACGGGTGAGGACGTTGCCGAGCTTTCCTGCCACGGGGGCGCCCTTGTGACCGAGCAGGTGCTGACCGCCGTGCTATCAGCCGGCGCGCGCCTTGCCGAGCCGGGGGAATTTACCCGCCGCGCCGTGCAGAACGGCAAAATGAAGCTATCTGCTGCCGAGGCGCTGGGCGAGCTGCTTGAGGCCAGGACCACGGGACAGCTGGCGCTGTCGCGCGGGGGACTGCGCGGCAGGCTTTCCGCAGCGCTTGAGGGGGCGTTCTCCCGCCTCTCGCTGCTGCTTGCCGACGTGTATGCCAAGATCGACTTTCCCGACGAGGATCTGAACTCGATGAGCCGCGAGCAGCTGATCGCCTCGCTCAGCGCCCTGCGCGACGAGCTTGCAGCGCTTGCCGACACCTATCGCATCGGTCACGCCGTGGGAGAGGGGATCAGAACCGTGATCTGCGGCCCCGTCAACGCGGGGAAATCCACCCTATATAACGCGCTGGTGGGCAGGGATGCCGCCATCGTGACCGACGTGGCGGGCACCACGCGCGACGTGCTGTGCGAAACCGTGGCGCTGGGGCAGGTGACGCTGCGGCTGTTTGACACCGCAGGCCTGCGCGAAACGTCGGATGCCGTTGAAGAGATCGGTGTGGCGCGCGCAAGAGAGGCAATGGCAGATGCTGAGCTGATCCTTTGCGTGCTGAATGCCGCGCAGGAGGCCGACGATGAGGTGCGCGCCCTGCTTTGCGAGCTTTCTGCGTGCAGTGCCACCGTTGTGGTGGTGCTGAACCAGTGCGACCGCGGCGAGCGCCTTTCCTGCGATATTTTGCAAAACTTTGCGCACGTGGTGCGGATTTCTGCAAAAAGCAGGGACGTTTCTGCCTTGAAGCACACGGTAGAGCAGCTGTTTTTGCGCGAGGGGATCGACCTTGGTGAGGACCCCATCGTTTCCAACGCGCGCCAGCACGCCGCGCTACAGCGCGCCGTGTCGTCGCTTGCCCTTTGCATCGAGGCGCTGGAGCTTGACGTGCCGCTTGACGCCGCCTGCGTGGATGCCGAGCTTGCCATGTCCGCCCTTGGCGAGGTGGACGGCAGAGCCGTGGACGAGCAGATCCTATCCGATATCTTTGCCAACTTCTGCGTGGGAAAGTAAGAGCCGGCGGCATTTTACTTGACAAAGCGCGCGGGTTTTGCTATAATAAATTGTGTTTATAAATAAACACAAAAAATTGATTGGAGTTTTGACAATGCAAAGAGAAAAATTTGCTTCTCGCCTTGGGTTTATCCTGATCTCGGCGGGTTGTGCGATCGGTCTTGGAAACGTATACCGCTTCCCGATCATCACCGGTGCCTACGGCGGCGCGCTGTTCGTGCTGGTATACCTTGCGTTTTTGCTGCTGCTCGGCATCCCCGTGATGTGCGCCGAGCTTGCCGTTGGCCGTGCCAGCCAGCGCAGCATCGCCTCCTCCTTCCAGCAGCTGGAAAAGCCGGGGCAGAAGTGGCACTGGATGCAGTACCTCGGCATTGGCGGCAACTATCTTCTGATGATGTGCTACACCACCATTGCGGGCTGGATGCTGATCTACTTTTTCAAGTATCTCACCGGTGGCATTATGGACGTGGGCACCGACCCCGGTGCGCTCGGCGCGCACTTTGGCGCCACGGTGGGGAACACCTGGCTGATCATCGGCTCCACCGCCGCCACCATTGTGATCTGCTTTTTGATCTGCTCGCTCGGCCTGCAAAAGGGTGTGGAGCGCATCACCAAGTATATGATGCTGGCACTTTTCGTGCTGATCATCGGCCTTGGCATTTACTGCTGCACGCTGCCCGGCGCAGGTGACGGCCTTAAGTTTTATCTGATCCCCTCTGCCGAGGGGCTGAAGGGCACCGATATCGGCACCGTGGTCACCGCCGCGATGGGGCAATCCTTCTTTACGCTGAGCGTGGGCATCGGCTCGATCGCCATTTTCGGCAGCTACATCTCCAAGGATCGCTCGCTTTTGGGCGAGGCCGTGACCATCACCGGCCTGGATACCTTTATCGCGCTTGCCTCCGGCTTTATCATTTTCCCCGCCTGCTTTACCTTTGCGGGTGGCGTCAATGCCGATGCCTCTACCGTCGGCGCCTCCTTTTTGTTCACCACGCTGTCGGGCATTTTCAACTCGATGGGCGCTGTGGCAGGGCGTATCTTCGGCACGCTGTTCTTCCTGTTTATGATCTTTGCGGCATATTCCACCGTCATTGCCGTATTTGAAAACATCATCTCCTTCTGGCTGGAAAAAACCAAGCTTTCCCGCCCCGTTGTGTGCTATATCAACATTGCGCTGGTCTTTGTGCTCAGCCTTCCCGCCATCTTCAGCCTCAGTATCTGGAGCGGCGTGGCGATCCCCGGCATCGGCGGATTTCTGGATATCGAGGACTTTGTCGTTTCCAACCTTTTGTTGCCCATCGGCAGCTTTGTTTACGTAATGTTCTGCACCTGCCGCTACGGCTGGGGCTGGAACGGCTTTTACAGCGAGGTCAACACCGGCAACGGCTTAAAGCTCCCGCGCGCGCTGCGCATCTATATGTCCTACGTGCTGCCCGTGATCATCGTTGGTCTGATGGCATATTCGCTGATCAGCAAGTTCATCTAAAATGCGGATAAAACAAAAAAAGCCACCCCGTGGGGTGGCTTTTTTGTGTTTAGCGGTTAATTATACCGTTGCTCGCTCTAAGGTGCTGCAGTAAGCAAGAGCCTTTTCCATCTCGCACATGCCGCTTGTGGCATCGGGTGCGGAAAGCGACAGGATCGCCGCTGCCCCTGCCATATCCAGGATCTCGGCATCGGTGCGGTTTTGGTAGATGCCCAGCAGCGCGCCTGCGCAAAAGGCATCGCCTGCTCCCGTCTTGCCCTTGATATACCCTGCGGGCGGCTCAAAGGACGGGGCGAGGGTAAAGCCGTTCTTGGAAAGGCACACGCCGCACGCGGGCATGTGCAGTATCACGCGCTCGCGCACGCCAAGTGCCATCAGCTTTTCGCAAATGCGCTGCAGATTCTGCGGCGTGGGGTCAATGCCCGCAAGCTTGCCGGCCTCCAGCTCGTTGATGATCAGGTTATCCACATAGGGGAGCGCGGGCAACACGCATTTGTAGCGGTCAGAGTTCTCGCTCACAAGGTCGATCGAGGTCTTGATGCCAAGCGCGCTTGCCTTTTTCAGGATCTCGGTGCCCTCGCCCGCGTCCACGCGGTCAAGCAGCAAAAAGTAGCCAAGATGCAGCATGGCGGCGGGGGTGGCGTCAAGATCAAGGCTGTCGTAGCCAAAGTCACCGCACACGCCCGCGTGGGTAAAGAAGGTGCGCTGACCGCCTGCCACGCTCATCACGTCGGTAAAGCTGGTGCAGCCCGCGGCGGCCTTGATCCCTGCGGTGTCAACGCCGTTTTTTTGCAGCTCGGCGCGCAAAAGCGCGCCGTCGCTGTCATCGCCCACAAGGCCCATGGCATAGATGGGGGTTTGCGGTGAAAGACGCTTTAAGTCAACGCCCACGTTGGGCACGCAGCCGCCCACTGCCATGCGCACGGAGCGGATCTTGGTCAGCTCGCCCTCGGCGGGGTATGCGGCGATCTCGCAGATGTGGTCAACCAGAATGCTGCCCGCAACGGCAATGCCGCTTCGCTTTCCGGCGCTCATCAGTTTGCCTCGGGAACAAGCGGACCTGCCAGCTCCTCAAGGAAGAACAGCTTGCCGGGCAGGGTGGGGATATAGCTGGAGGGGATGTGGCGCGTGGGACCGTAGCGCAGGGTCATCCACAGCGACATACCCTGCCACTGCATGCCGCGGCCAAGTGCGCCGTCGGCCCCGCCGATGATGTAGTCGGCAGAGAACAAGAGAGCGGGGCCCACCGTGTTGGCGCGGCAGGGCACCAGGGTGGTGCGGCTCTTGAAGGAGGTCAGAGCATTCTGCTCGATGGTGAGGGGATGCAGCTTTGCGCCGATGCGGTGCGTCTGACGCAGCCACTCCTCGTCGCTTGCAAACTCCTCGCCGAAGTGGGGCTCCCAGAATGCGATGTGGCACATTCTGCCAATGCCGAATACCAGCACAAGCTTAGCGCCCTCAGCGCGCAGAGCCTTGATCTTTTCCTCGTAGAGGGGGAGGGTGTCCTTGGTGGCAAAGTGGCGCTGCTCCTTGGGGATGGTCAGCTCGCCCAAGGGATTGTAGAGTGCGTTTTCCATTGCGGACTGGAAGGAAGCCTCGCCCGTGATGGTGTTGCCCTCGGCATCTGCCCACTCGTCCATGTTAAAGCAGTAAACGTGCTTGCAGCAAACGTTCCACTCCTTCAGGAAGTAAACTGCCCACTTGTACATGCCCATGGGGCCAACGGGCAGAATGAATACGATCTTTTCGCCACGCTCTGCGGCCTTTTTGATCTCGTTTGCGATCTCGTGGCCCATCTTTACGTCAAACTCGGCAACGTCGCGGCAGGGCAGGGGCTGGAAGTCCTTGTTCCAGAAGCTCTGGGGCTCGGTGATGCTTTCAGGTGCGTTTGCGCAGCAGGCGTCGATGCGGGAAAAGTCCCAGCCGGCGGGGTAAAAGCCTTCCAGAAGGCTGCCTTTTACGGTAGAATTAAAATCCATGATAGTTTCTCCTTAATTTTCTTTATAAATTTTGTCCACTACTTTTTGAACCTGAACGGCGCGCTCGGCAAAGTGATAGTCCGGCTTGCCGCTTCTTACGATATTGGCAAACTTGCTGATCTCCTTGAGGTAAAGATTGCCCTTGGCACCGTAGTACTTTTTGGGCTTATCCAGAACTCTGTTCTGCTGTGCCTCGTAATCGCCCTGGGGAGAGTAGAGATACAGCATGCTGCCGCCCTCTACCTGCGAGAGGGTGTTTTTGCAGATGATATAGCCCTTGTCGCCGTAGATCTCCAGCTTGGCCTCGGAGGCCTTGTCGGGGATGTTGAAGTTTACGTCGATGTGCCCCAGAACGCCGCTTGCGGTCTTGAACACCATAACTGCGCTGTCCTCCACCTCATAAGAGAAGGTCTTGGTGGTGCAGATCGCCTTTGCCTGCACGATCTCCTCGTCCAGAATGTACTCGATCAGCTCGATGCAATGCACGCCAAGGTCCATCATGGCACCGCCGCCGCCAAGAGATTTTTTCTGGCGCCATGCCCCCTCGATATCCGGGTACCAGCAGGAAAATTGCAGTCTTGTGCTCACGGGGCCGCCGATGGCGCCCTCCTTGATCATTTTTCTTGCCTTTTCGTGCAGGTTGTGGTGCTTCATAAGATAGCCGACAGACAGCTGCTTGCCTGCTTTTTTAAAGGCGTTCAGCAGCTTTTCAGCCTCCTTGCCGTCCATGCCGACGGGCTTTTCCAGAAATACGTTTCTGCCGTATTTCAGTGCCGTCATAGCCTGGTCGTAATGGCAGAACACGGGGGTGCTGATATAAACGGCATCGCACTCGTTTTCACGGAGCATCTTATCCTCGTCGTCGTAATAGGGAACGCCGTATTTCTCGCCCATTTTTTCTGCAACGGGCAGCACCTTATCCATCACGGCAACAAGCTCGTTATTTTTATCGGAAATGATCGCGGGAATGGTACGTCTGTCTGCGATACCGCCCGCGCCGATGATACACCATTTCAATTTTTTCATAGCAGCTCCTTAAGGCAACAGTCTTTTTGTGGTACCCTTCAGGTACACCTGGCATTGGCGGAAGCCCTCGGCATAATCGGCACCGCACTGATATCCGCGATAGCGGCTGCAGGTCTTGACCATGTCGGGGAAGTCGATGTGGTCGTGGTCACGCATCCAGACGATCTGGCTCTCGTGGCAGTTCAGCATTTTCAGCTTGAGGTCGATCTCCTCGGTGATGTCCACGTATTCGGTGGGGTTGAAGTTGACCCCTGCCAGCGTGTCCATATAGTAAATGGGCACCAGCTTTGCGGGCTCTGCGATCTTGCTTTTATAGTTGGGCAGGGTTGCCGAAAAGCTTGCGTCAAACACAAGCTTGGATACTGCCGTGTGGTCGGGCATATAGTCGTCGGGGGCGTGCGTGATGATCACGTCGGGGTTGGCATATTTGATGATATCCACCACACGGTCGCGCGATTCCTTGTTGTCAGAAAAGATATCAAGGTCGCCAAATCCGCCGGAGATCACCTCAATTCCGGCAAGCGAGCCGGCCTTTTTGGCCTCGTTTTCGCGCATGACGGTAAGCTCGTCGGGGGGGATGATCACGTGCCCGAGGTCGCCCTTGCAAAGGTGGGCAACGATCACTTTGTCGCCGCGCTTTGCGCATTTGGCAAGCGTGCCGGCACAGGCGATCTCAATATCGTCGGGATGAGCGCCGATGGCAAGTACGTTCATAGTTTTCCTCCTTATAAAGTGAAATAGGGATACATCTTTATTCTATCTTTTTTTGCATAGCGCCGCAAGGGAGTATAGTAGCAAAAAAGAGTAAAATAATCTACTTGATTTTTTGGCGGATTTATGTTATCCTATTGGTATGAAGCATTATTTCAGACACAAGCTGCAAAATCTGATCGTGGTCAGCAAGGTGGTCACCATCCATTATTTCGAGTTCGATAAAAATTTCCGCGCGGTTGAGGAGGCGCACGATTTCTGGGAGCTGGTGTACGCCGATAAGGAAAGCATCGTTTGCACCGCAGACGATAAAAGGATCCCGCTTTGCGAGGGGGAGATGCTGTTCCACAAGCCGGGCGAGCGCCACGCGCTTTACGCCAACGGCAAAAAGGCACCCAATGTGTGTATCGTTTCCTTTGAATGTAAATCCGAGGCGATGCGCTTTTTTGAGGATAGAAGGCTGCGCCCCGACAAGGCGTTCGTGCGCTTTCTTTACAGCATCGTAGAGGAGGGGAAGCGCACCTTTGACATCCCCTTTTCCTCGCCGGAGTGCGAGAGGATGCACCTGTTGGACACCCCCACCTTGGGCGGCGAGCAGCTGATCAAAAATTATCTGGAGCTGCTGCTGATCAACCTGATGCGCTCGCTGACCGAAACGCCGCGCGGCAACGATACCTTTTTGCGCGAGGGGGAATTTGACAGCAAGCCCGTGAAGGACGTGATCCGCCTTTTGCAGGAAAATTTAGAGGGCGCGCTCTCGATCGACGGCATCTGTGCCGCGGTGGGGTACAGCCGCGCGCATATCTTTAAGGAGTTCAAGGCAGCAACGGGAAAAAGCGTGATGGCCTACTATACGTCGCTTAAGATCGAGCGCGCCAAGCAGCTGCTGCGAGAGGGCGAGCTTTCGGTGCGCCAGATCGCCGAGCAGCTCTCGTTTGACACGCCCAACTATTTTTCCAAAACCTTCAAGCGCCACACGGGGCAGACCCCCACCGCCTATCAAAAGCGCACGTTTATCAACGTGAAGAAGTGAAAAGTAAGAGGAGAAGCGTTATGAGAAAATTAACTGTAAAACGCAAGATCCCGTGGGGAACCGAGGACGTTGTTCTTTGCGGACAGCATCATTTTGACATTGTGTGCGGAAATTCCTTTCGCTTTGACAAATAAATGCACCGCGTCCCTTGACACGCCATAGAGCCGTATGCTATACTAAAGAAAAAAGGAGCTGACACGATGAGAACACTGACGATAAAGCGCAGAAAAAAATTTGCCGCCTGTCTTGGGAAAATGAAGATCTATATTGAGGATCCCGTGGCGTGCGATCTTGTGATGCAGGTCTACGTCAAGAACCCCGAAACAGGCGAGCTTGTGCTTACCGACGTTCCGTGCCGCAGACTCGGCACCCTGAAAAACGGTGAGGAAAAAAGCTTTCAGATCAGCGAAGCGCCGGCAAAGGTGTTTGTGATCGCGGATCAGCTCAGCAAAAATTATTGCCGCGACATGGCCTGCATCCCCGCAGGGGAGGAGGACGTTGTGCTTTGCGGCCAGAACTATTTCAACCCAGCAACCGGCAACGCCTTCCGCTTTGACGGCGCTCCCTCGCCCGAGGCTGAGGCGCTTCGCCATCGTTCGGTCGGCAAGGGAACGGTCGTGCTGGTGGTGGCGTTGATCGTTGGCATCCTGCTTGGCTTTGCGATCACCACCGCCCTGCGCCTTGCCTCGATCAGTGGCGAGGTGGTGCATACGGTAGAGGATATGCAGATCACGCTGCCCGGCAATCTGAAGGAGATCGACGAATCCGGCTTTACCGCCTGCTACGACGGGCGCGATATGGCCGTGTACATCTTAGAGGAAAAATTCTCGCTGGATCCGAAGCTGAAGGGCTATACCTTAACGCAATATGGCGAAGCGGTGATCGAAAACAACGATTTTGTCTCCTCGCCCAAGCTGAAGGCAGGGGACGGATACCTGTATTTTGAATATGACTGGACAAACGAGGAGCTGGACCAGGAGCTTCACTATTACGTGGCGCTTTATAAGGAGTCCGATGCCTTTTGGATGATCACCTTTGCGGCCAGAGCAGAGGATTTTGAGGAGCTGCGCGACAAGGTGGTTTCTTCTTCCAAGTCGGTTGAATTTGACAAATAAAAACACAAAAAAGCCACCCACGGGGTGGCTTTTTTGTGTTCGCTCAAAATTTTTTCGGCAGGGGGAACGCAAGGATTTACCCCCATAACGGTAAGGGTTTATCCAAGCAGCACGTCGGTGACAAGCATCACGCAAAATCCCACAAGAAGCGCGTAGGTCGCGCCGCGCTGTGCGCCGTGGGCGTGCGTTTCGGGGATCTTCTCGTCGCTCATCACGTAAAGCATCGTGCCGCCCGCAAAGGCAAGCGCAAAGGGCAGGATCGCGTTGGCAATGCTGACCGCAAAATAGCCGATCAGCGTGCCGACCACCTCTACAAGCCCGGTGCCCGCCGCCAGCAAAAAGGTTTTGGAGGGCTTTACGCCCGCCGCCAGCATCGGGCCGATGATCACCATGCCCTCCGGCACGTTTTGCAGCGCAATGCCGCCCGCAATGATCAAGGCCTGCGATACGTCCCCGGCACCAAAGCCAACGCCTGCGGCGATGCCCTCGGGTAGATTATGTATCGCAATGGCAAGCACAAACAGCATCACCTTGCCAAGGTTTTTGTTGTGGTGCGGCTCCTCGCCCTCGCCCCCTGCCATCTTGTGCAGGTGGGGGACAAGCTTATCTGCTAAGTTGAGGCAGACCGCGCCCGTAAAAACGCCCGCCACGGTGATCAGCAGGCCGAATTTGCCGCCGTATCCCACCGAGGGCAGGATCAGCCCCAGCACCGCAGCCGCCAGCATCACGCCCGCGGCAAAGGAAAGCACAATGTCAGAAAACTTGTGCGAAAACCCCTTGAATATAAAGCCGATCACGGCGCCAAGCACCGTGGCGCCACCTACGCCAAGCGCGGTGAGTAATACCATTTCCATAGGATCTCTCCTTACAGTTAAAGTCAAAAGGGTGATTCGCGCGGCAAAGCTACCGCGCGGCAGAGGTGGTTCTTTCGTCCGAGATCCCAAACGGCGCTTTCGCCGTTTGATCCTCGCTTCGCTCGGATTTCGGCTGCGCTCAGGATGACACGGACGAAGGGGGCGGTGGAAGGATTGTGGAGTTAGCTCGCATGAAAGACAACCCCCCAGTCAGCTTTGCTGACAGCTCCCCTTGCACAGGGGAGCCTTGGTGAGTGCGAACAGGGTGCGCGGTACGTTGGTGTATTGCTTTCTTGTAGGGACCGACGTCCCCGGCGGTCCGCCTGTGTGGCGTATTGCCGTACGTTGGTATACTTGGTGTGTTCGCACTCACTGAGCGCCTCCTTTGATTCAAGGGAGGTGCCGAGCGAAGGCGAGGCGGAGGGATTATCAGGCACAAGCTAAAACAACCCCTCAGTCAGCTTTGCTGACAGCTCCCCTTGCACAGGGGAGCCTTGGATGAGTGCGAACAAGGCGCGCTACTCGTTGGCAGATCTCTATTTCTGTAGGGATAGGCATCCCCAACTGCCCGCATGTGCGGCCTTTACTTATGCCTTACTGAAGCTATCCTTGCCTGCGCCGCAAAGGGGGCAGACAAAATCCTCGGGCAGGTCCTCAAATTTGGTGCCGGGGGCAATGCCGTTGTCGGGGTCGCCCGCACTCTCGTCATATTCCCAGCCACACAGGTCACATACATATTTTTCCATGGTTTTTGTTCTCCTTATCGTGTAAAAATTTATTGGATCTTTTCAAAATCGGCAGCGCCGTGCTTGCAAAGCGGGCAGATAAAGTCCTCGGGCAGGGGCTCTCCCTCATATACGTACCCGCAGATCTTGCACACGTAGCCCTTTTTGCCCTCGGTCTTGGGCTTGGGCTTTACGTTGTTTTGATAGTAGGTGTAGGTCATGGTCTCGCGGTCGGAAAGCACGCGCGCCTCGGTGATCTCGCAGATAAACATACCGTGCGTGTCAAGGTCAACGTATTGCTCCACCTTCAGCGACATCATCGCGTTGATATAGCGGGGCAGGAACACAAGCCCGTTATCCGAGCGCAGCGGTTGGCAGTCGGCAAATTTATCCACGTTGCGCCCGCTGCGGAACCCAAAGGCCTCAAATACCTTAAAGGGCGCATCCACCGTCAGGCAGTTGACGTTCATCTTGCCCGTTTGCTTGATCACGTGGTGCGAGTAGTTTTCCTTGTTGATGCACACCGCAATGCGGTTGGGGGAGCTGGTGACCTGAGAAACGGTGTTGACGATCAGGCCGTTATCCTTCTTGCCGTCGTTGCAGGTGACAACGTAAAGGCCGTAGCCGATGTTGAACAGTGCCTTCAGGTCGTTTTTGTCGGCGGTGGCATCCTGCTGCGCAAGATACTCGCGGCAAAGCTCCTGTGCAAGGGTATCCAACTGTGCCTTGCTTTCGTCGTTCAGGGCGGAAAGAATGCGCACCGTGGTGTCGGTAAAGGTCAGATTTTTGCACTTTTCCAGCATCCCGCGCATCACCTTTGCGGCAAGGGGCGCCCAGCTGCCGTTTTCGATCAGCGCCACGGTGCGGTTGCTGTAATTGCGCTCGGTGAGGTGGTTGATGAACTCACGCATGAAGGGGAAGATCTCGGCGTTGTAGGTGGTGGTGGCAAGCACCAGCTTGCTGTAGCGGAAGGCATCCTCCACCGCCTCTGCCATATCGCAGCGTGCCAGATCGTTGACCACGACCTTGGGGCAGCCGTTCTGGCGCAGCTTGTCTGCCAGCTGCATCACCGCCTTTTTGGTGTTGCCGTAAACCGAGGTGTAGGCGATCACAACGCCCTCCTCCTCGGGCTGGTAGCTGGACCAGGTGTTGTAAAGATTGAGATAATAGCCAAGGTTCTCAGAAAGCACGGGGCCGTGCAACGGGCAGATCTTTTCGATCTCCAGCCCGGCAGCTTTTTTCAGCAAAGCCTGCACCTGTGCGCCGTATTTGCCCACGATGCCGATATAATAGCGGCGCGCCTCGCACGCCCAGTCCTCCTCCACGTCCAAAGCACCAAACTTGCCAAAGCCGTCGGCGGAGAACAGCACCTTATCCGTGCTGTCGTAGGTCACGATGACCTCGGGCCAATGCACCATGGGGGCGGTAACAAAGGTGAGGGTGTGTTTGCCAAGCGAGAGGGTATCCCCCTCGCCCACCACAATACGGTTGTCGGCAAAGTCGGTGCCAAAAAAGTTTTGCATCATGTTGAATGCCTTTTGCGAGGAGACCACCTTGGCCGCAGGGTAAGCCTTTAAAAAGTTGACGATGTTTGCCGAGTGATCGGGCTCCATGTGCTGCACGATCAGATAGTCGGGTGCCTTGCCGCCCAGCACGTTTTGCAGGTTATCCAGCCACTCGTGCGTAAAGGCGGCGTCCACGGTATCCATCACCGCGATCTTGTCGTCTAAAATAACGTAGGAGTTGTAGGAAATGCCGTTGGGGACGATATACTGCCCCTCAAACAGGTCGATCTTGTGGTCGTTGACACCGATATACTTGATGTCCTTTGTGATGTTCATAGCGCTCTCCTTTATATAGTATCAAAAAATTTATTCTATTATTCTGCCATCTGTGGAGATGGTAACCACCTGCCACGGGATAAATTTTCCGCTTGCCTGCAGCGCGCGCTTCACGGCGTTCTCGATCCCGCCGCAGCAGGGCACCTCCATGCGCACCACCTTTACGCTTTTCACGTTATTATTGGCAAGGATCTGCGTCAGCTTTTCGGCATAATCTCCCTCGTCCAGCTTAGGGCAGCCGATCAGCGTGATATGGTTGCGGATAAAATCCTGATGAAAGCTGCCGTAGGCGTATGCCGTGCAGTCGGCGGCGATCAGCAGGTTGGCGCCTTCAAAATACGGGGCGTTGACGGGCACCAGCTTGATCTGGCAGGGCCATTGCATCAGCTGGCTGGAAATTGCCGTTGCACGGGCAACGGGGGTGGGGGCCTCGCGCTTGATCGCCTTGGATTGCGTGCCGGGGCAGCCGCAGGGGAGCTTTGCACCATGCTTTTGCGCCTTCGCCATGCGTACCGCCTCCTCGTTGTAGGCGGGTGCCTCGCGCTCCTCAAAGCTGATAGCATCCACGGGGCAGGCGGGCAGGCAATCGCCAAGCCCGTCGCAATGATCCTCGCGGGTCAGCACCGCTTTGCCGTTTATCATCTCGATCGCGCCCTCGTGACAGGCGGCAGCGCAAGCACCGCAGCCGTTGCATTTGTCGGCATCTATTTTGATGATCTTTCGCTTCATTTTTGCATCCCTCCTTGATTTTCTGACACCATTATAGTATAATAGAGGCAGAAAATCTGTTGAATTTTCAACAAAAGGAGAAAAATCTTGCAAAAATATCTGGAAATTTTAAAGGAATGTGCATTGTTTGAGGGAATTGAGGAGGGCGATCTTTTCCGTATGCTGCACTGTCTTGGCGCGCGCGTGGCGGAGTTTGACAAAAAGTATACCATCCTCACCGAGGGGGGCCCCGCCAAATACGTGGGCATCGTGCTTTCCGGTGCGGCGCAGGTGATGCAGATCGACTATTTTGGCAACCGCAGTATATTAAATGAAGTAAAGCCGGGCGAAATGTTTGGCGAGGCGTTTGCCTGTGCCGAGGTGCAGGCGGTCCCCGTGGCGGTGGTGGCAAGCGAGGCGTGCGAGGTGATGCTGATCGATTGCAGCCACATTCTGCACACCTGCGAAAATCATTGCGCGTTTCACCAACAGCTGATCTATAATTTGATGAAGGATCTGGCAACAAAAACCATCATGTTTCATCAAAGAATTGAGGTCACATCCAAGCGCACCACGCGCGAAAAGCTGCTGACGTATCTGCATATTTGCTCCAAAAAGCTGGAAAAGAGCAGCTTTGACATCCCCTTTGACCGCCAGGAGCTGGCAGATTATTTAGAGGTGGACCGCAGCGGGCTTTCCGCCGAGATCAGCAAGCTGCGCGCCGAGGGGATCCTGAAAAGCAACAAAAAGCACTTTGAGCTTTTGTGAGAGGGGATACTGTGTCCCGCCTGCGTGGGGGCAAAATCAGAAGCAAA
Organism: Eubacteriales bacterium; assembly: GCA_045580065.1. Taxonomy (GTDB): domain Bacteria; phylum Bacillota; class Clostridia; order Oscillospirales; family CAG-272; genus Firm-07. The sequence goes on along the minus strand of JAZNNA010000135.1, from coordinate 1,295 downwards.
GAAAAAAGCCCGCCGATTGGCGAGCTTTTTTCTTTGTGTGTTCTGACCTTAATAGATGCCACCAAGGTTAAATTTGATCATCAGCAATGACGGAAGCACCTTTTTCATAGACGAAGACATCACCGTCAACAGCCGCTCCGTGATATGCACAAATATATTTATCGGTTATTATAAAAGAATATATTCTCCCTGACAGTTTGTGTATCAATGTAGATTTTTTTGATTCAAAATCGACATAGCTCAACTTCCCTTTTGAATCAAGTACATACATTCCGTTCTCGTCAAAATCTATGATTTGTTTTCCTTTTTTGTTGTACTCATAAATGGTTTCAATTTCATTTGTTTCCGAATTGTATCTCTTAATTTCTGACTGACGTATGCCCTCATGCAATGGCTCTCCCGAATTAAAATCACCGTCGTTACTTACAACGAGCGAAAACCATATTTCATTGCCCATAGGCTTTGCCAATCCAACAACAGTAGAGGAGTCTTTTATTTGTTTTTCATATACATCCTCGGCATGATCTATAATAGCTTGCTTCTTTGAGTCTTCATACTCTTCCTTGTGGTGCTCCCATAGCATATCAATTTCAAAATAAAACGCGTTTACGTTAGAGGGGTTGGTTTTATAAGCTTCTTTCATTTCCTCCTCTGTCAGCGGTTCGCCTATATAGGATCGTTCTATTTCGCTTCCCTCATAGCTGTATGTTAATATGCACTCATAATATAACGTATCTCCGCCTTTGGTTGAGGCTGTTTGCAAAAAAGTATATTCTTTAAATGACGATTCTTCAAACTCGTATTTATAAGCATAAGGGCCGTAATAATAAAAAGCCCAAACATCCGACGGCAACGCGGCATCTGTATTTGCTTCCAACATACAAACGCTTCCGTCTTTTTTGTTTATCAAAAAATGATCAACCACCAACCAAGTTTCATCTTCAAATGCCGCATATGTTTCCAAATCGGGCATTGAAGTTCCAAAGCCAAAAGAAGAACAAGACGAAAGCATCATTGTCGATATAAGCAAGAGTACGCAGATAAGCTTTTTCATAAGTCCACCGCCTTTCTGGGTTTATCATAGCATATTTTTCGAAAAATGTAAAGTATCTTTTGTAGGGACCGGCGTCCTCGACGGTCCGTTTGGGGTACTAGGGTATTCGCCTTTGGCGAAGATACCCACACCCTGCGCCTGGCAAGCGAGCTTGCCGATCTTCGGGTGGGGTATGCGAACCTTCGCGCGTTGTACGCGCAAGGCTCGCTCATGGGTAGGCCAAAAGCCCCCTCGCCAAATG
>JAZNNA010000134.1:0-8095 GCA_045580065.1 Eubacteriales bacterium | reverse complement strand
TCCTCAAGCCAGAAATTAAATTTGATGTCCGGAAAGCGCTTTTCGTATTCCTTCATCCTCAGATACGGCTCGCGCCCATCGCCCGCGTCGTGCCAGATATCGGCAAACACAAAATCAAAATTACCCGCCATATCCTCCTCGGCAAAGGCGTAGGCATCCTTTTTTACAAGCTTTATTTTTTCCTTGTGGGGGAACTGCGGCAGGATGTGCGTCCGGAACAGCTCCAGCACGTCCTCGGAAATATCCACCACTGTCACGCTTTCCACCTCGGGCTTTTCTGCCGCGTGATAGGTAAAATATCCAAGCCCCATGCCAAAAGTCAGCACACGTCCCTTCGCTTCCTTGATCGCGGGCCAGGTGGTGACCATCTCGTTGGGCTGCAGCGTCATCCATTCTCTGCCGTTTTCCAACACGGCGGGAAAGGGATACCTCTCGGTAAAAAAGGCGATCTGCGGCAGCATGCGCCCATCGGGCAGCACCAAAAAATCGCGGCAGACAAACGGCTCGTACGGGGCCAAAAACTCCTCCTTGAGCGACCATTTTCCGCGCACGTCCGTGGGGATCTTGATGTTTTTGAAATAAGCGTCCTCGGTGTAGAGCGTGGGGGTCTGCTCCTCGATCGAGGGGAGTAGCCAATGACGGAAGAAGAAGCGATCCTCCCCCGCCGCATCCAGATCAAAATACGCGGCAAGGCAGTTGGCAAGCGCCTCGGCGCGGGAAATCCCGCAATCCGCGGCAAGCGGCTCGATGACCGAGGCATCCAGCGCGCGGGGGCACAAATTCATATAAAGGCTGAACAGCTGCGCAAGGCGCGTGTTGTTTTCCCGTACCGTTTGGGGGGATATTCCGAATATAGGCTCCATAATAGCTCCTTTTATACGTCAACGCAAAGTGTGTTTTTGCCGGGATGCAGGGGGGTCTGCTCGCCCTTCCACAAAAAGTGGGCGTTCTGCCCCTCGGGCAAGGTGATCTCAGCGTGCAGCTTGCCCTCTTTTTTGCAAAGCTCCACAAAAACCCGACCCGTTTGCAGGGTTCTGTAGCCGCAAACGCGGTTGATGCTCTCCACGGACACGGGGGCGATCACAAGCGACTCGCCGCCCTCGCTTTGCAGCTGTCGAATACCCAAAAGGTAGGTATACAGATGCGAAACTACCGCACCGAACATCGGGTGGCTATGCGAGCGATCGCGGTAAGAGTCCGGCCAATGCTCAAAGATCGTGGTCGCGCCGCGGCGCTTCATTTCGGTGAAGGTATGGATCTTATCCGAGGTTAAAAGGCGCACCGCAAGATCTCCCTCGCCGCGCTCAAACAGCAATCGGATCAGCAGCTCGGTACCAAAAATGCCGGTATCGAATTCGCCAAGGCTTGTGTAGTAGTCAAGCAATTTCTGCCACGTGCGCCCGTCGCCAAGCCCCAGGTCCACAGCAAAGGCATTGGCGCCCTGCACGCTGCCGAAAAAGTTGCCGTCCCAGGTGTTGAGGTACGCGCAAGAGATGGCGTGCTTGCACGCGGCAATGCGCGCTTCAAAGCGCGGGATATCCCCCTCTTTGCCAATGATCCTTGCAATATCGATGGCACGTGAGAGCGATTTGATATAAAAATAGGTATTGACAAAGGGCGCGGGCAGCACCACCGAGGTGGGGCAGCACCAGTCGCCAAGGCACCACTCGCCCGCCTTGTCGCTGATGACAAGATCCCGTTCGGAATGGCTTTCTACATAGTCAAAATAGCGCAGCATATTGGGGTAGTATTTTTCAAGCGGCTCCTTGTCGCCAAAGTGCTGATAAAACTGCCACGGGATCTCGACAATGCCGCTCCCCCAGCCGCCAAGTCCACCGCCCGAATGTGTGTAGGGTGCGGTGTTCTGGATCTGACCGCTGATGCTGTCCTGACTATCGGCAATATCCTGCATCCACTTGCGATAAAAGCGCTCGGTATCCAGCATTTTCATTGTCGCAAGGCAGGCAAGCTGCCCGTCGCCCGTGTAGCCGCGGCGCTCAATATGCGGGCAATCCGAGGGGATCCCCGCATGCATATTGGCAAGCTGGGTGTTGAGAAAGGCTTCGTGCAGCCAGTTGAGCGTTTCGTTATCCGAGCAAAAATCCGAGATGCGCTCCACGTCGGTGTGGACCACCTCAACGCCAAGCACCTCTGCATTCCCCGCCACGGCAAAATAGCGGAAGCCGTACCACGTAAACAACGCACGTACCTCGCGCTGTGTGCCATCACACACGCAGGTAAAGGTCTGCTTATGCGAAAACTTGAGGTCGATCTCGCCCTCGGCAGTCAGCTCCTCGGAAAGCGTTACCTGCACCGTTTCGCCACTTTTTGCCAAAAGGCGCAGCACGGGTGAGCCCGTGGTGTTCCTTCCGCAATCGTAAACACGGCCATACGCCCCCTCTCCAACGCACTTTACGGGCAGGATCTCCACCACCCTGTCGGCAGGACAATCAGAAAAGTGATACGTGGTGTCGGGAGCGGTTGCCAAAACCGCGTTTTTCCACACCGTATCGGCACTAAATTCAAAAAGAGCTTCCGGCGTGGCGCGGGTGTAGTCCTGCACCTCAAAGCGGTCAAAGCGATAGTCGCACACAAAGCTTTCGGCAATTTGATCCGCGGTGGATGAGCCAAAGTCAAACGCCCCCACATCACTCTCGCCAAACACGCGCCAGATCGCCTTGGGGTCGCCGAACTTCTGCTGCTGCCGGCGCGGATATTGCTCGAAGGTATACCATCCGCCGCCAAAATGGATAACGATCTCGTTTTCCCCTTCGCGCAAAAGGCTTGTGACGTCATATTCCGGCACGTAGGTGCGAAAGGCAGTAAGACGTTGCCCCGTGGGGAAATTGGGGCGCGGCTCGTACTCGGTGGAAAGCGGCAAAAACTGCTCGTCACCAACGCGCTTGCCGTTGAGATAGCAATAGAAAAAGCCAAGCCCCAGCACGCGCAATGTGGCGCGCTTTACAGCGCTTGCGCAAAAGCGCCCGCGCAGCACAAAAGCATCGGTATTTTTACAATCGGCAGCGCCAAGCCATACGGCTCTGCCAAACATTTCCTGCTGTGTCATATTTTCTCCTTTCAATCAAAAGGGCTTTCTTTATTGTAGCATAAAGAAAGCCCTTTTTCAATCCTTTTCGGCAAAATCAAATGCTCACTCCGGCTTTTTTTCAAGCTTTAAATCAAAGTCGCCCAGGTGCTCCATGCGGTATCCGGCCGCCTTGTATTTCTCATAATCAAATGCCTCCAGCTCGTCGATGGCAAGCTTGTGGAACTCGTAAAAATTGTGCCACCACTCATAGCCACTGCCAAGCTCGGCACCAAGATAAGCATCCGCAATGTCACAGCCCATCGCGGGAGCCACGTAAAAGGCGCCCATTGCCAGCACGTTCACGCCGTTGCCCGTGATGGCACGCAGTGCGGCAGGCACGCTTTCTACCACACCCGCATGCACGTGTGGGCACTTCGAGGCGGCAATGTGGATCCCCATCCCCGTGCCGCAAAACAGCAGCGCGCGCTCAAATTCCCCCTCGGAGATGCGCGCACCAACGCGCAGGCCTACGCGGTGAAACATATTTTCGGTATCGCTTGGGTCGCTGTCAGCCACCACGCCGAGGTCGGTGATCCTCCAGCCCTTCTCGCGCAGATGTGCCACCACCGCTTCCTTGAGCGGATAGCCGGCAAAATCAGCGCCCACGACCAAGTATTTATCCTTTACTGTTTTCATGCTTTTTCCTCCTTATTGAAAGCTTTATATGCAGCCCTCAGCCATTGCTCGGCAAAGTGCGTCTGCCCCTGCACGCTCCAATGCAGGCCGTCCTTTTCAAAATAAGATTCGTTTTCCTGTGCCACGTGTGCGATCAGCTCGATCCCAAGCTCCGCGGCAAGCGCCGCCAGCCCCGCGTTGTATGTGGCAATGGCGCGATTGGATTGCAGTCTGCCGCTTGCCGCAGCGTGCGCGCAAAAGCGTTGCTCCAATACCGCCGGAATGGCAAAAAGCAGCACACGTGCCCCGGTTTTCTTCGACCAAGTGAGAATTTCGCGCATGTTGCGCAAATACTCGCCTAAGCTGACTAAGTGCATCTCTTCACGCCCGATGCTGACCGCATCGTTGGTGCCAAGCATGATCGAGATCACCTCCGGCACAGGCGAGGTTTTGGAAAAGATCCTATGTCTGCATATGGGCAAAAGCGACGAGGTGGTAGCGCCCGAAATGGCGGCGTTGCGCGCCTCTAACGCGGCGGCGCTACTGACCAACACGCGGTATCCAAGCTCGTCTGCGGTAAGTGAATCTCCCAAAAACAGCACCCGTTTGCCGTGTAAGGCAGCAAGCTCGGTAACGCAGCTTTCTTTCAGCCGTTGCATCTGTATGCCTCGGATTTCTTCAAACTCGGCAAGCTGTGCGGTAATTTTCTCTTGCTCCACACCAAGCACCGCCTCGAACAAAGTGGGCGAGGGAGAAAGCTGTCTTATGCTGTTTTGCAGCTGATAACGCAAAAAGGCTTTTGTCATATCACTCACCTGCAAAAAGTGCCTCGGCAAGCTTGATGGCAAACAGCTCGTGCATCTCGCGCGTGGGGTGATTGATGTAATTGGAAAGCAACGCAGTGGTATCCACGCCGTTTTCTCTCATCGTCTGCCAGCAGGCGTAGCAATCGCAAACGCGCACCTGCATCTCTTTGCAAAGTGCCACGGCTGCCTCGATATGCCGATCCATAGCTCCCTCGGTCTGCAATCGCATATGCCGCGCAGCTACCTCGCGGATCGCCTCGCTTTCAATTTGATCGCTCACGTAAAAATTCATGGTGTTAGGGGTCATAAACAGCACCTCGCTGCCCTTCTCAAGCAGGGCGGCAAAGATTGCTTCCAGCGCATTCACGTAACGCGCAACGCTCTCCTCTGCATTGCCGCAATCGTTCAGACCGTAGCACACCACCGTAAGATCCGGGCGGTGGGCAAGCACGTCGCACTTCAGGCGCTTCAAGCCGCCCGGCGCACGGTCACCGCTGATGCCCGCGTTGTGCATTTCAAATTTCTCATCGGGATACAGCGCAGAAAGCTTTTGAAAAAGGCGCTGCACGTACCCCTGCTCTCCCTCGGTCACGGGGCAGATCCTGCCCGTGCTATCCTGATAGATCTCAAAGCAGCCCTGCGTTACGCTATCGCCAAGAAAAGCGATGCGTGCCGCGCGCGACTCGCTTTTTGCTTTTTGCAAGATCCGTTGCATCATACTCATATCATCACACCCCTTTGCTTTTATTATAGCCGTCGCACGCGATAAAGTAAATGCTTGATTTTACCGAAAGGATATCCATTTGTGATATTTTTTTTGACAAATAATTGACAGCAAATAAAGAAAGCTTTATAATAGCAGTATGATCACCTTACAAGAATTGCGGCTGGTTTCCGAATCCCTCACGCGCGAGCCGTGGGGCGGCCCGGCGCTGAACGCCGACTTTTCCAGGCTGTATTACATCTTAGAGGGCGAGGCCTATTACGAGGAGATGGGCAAGCAAGTGAGGTTGAAGAAGGGCCACCTGTATCTCACCCCCGCTAAGAAGAGCTTTGGACTGCACGACAACCCCGACGACCAGCTTTTACACACCTATGCGCACGTTACCACGCTCCCCGTCATCACGCATTTTGCAGAGATCGCCGTGCCCGAGGGCACGCCGCTTTCTGATGCGGTGGCGCTCTGGCGCCGACACGTGCACAGCAAAGATAAGGGCGCATTGCGCGCGATCGTGCAGCTGGTGCTTTCCTGCATTGAGCCATATCTCGATACCGGTACACGATCCCCCGAGGAACGCATCAGAGAGCAGCTTCACCTTGCAAACGGAGAGATCAGCATGCAGCAGCTCAGCCATCGGCTCGGCTACTCGCGCGAGCATCTCACCCGTGTGTTCAAGTCCGCCTATCACACCACGCCGCGCCGCTATTGCGATATGCTGCGTATGGAGCGCGCCGCCGAGCTTTTGCTGCAAGGCACCCCCGTATACCGTGTGGCGCAGGAGCTTCACTATGCTTCGCCTTATGCCTTCAGCAAGGCCTTTAAAAAGCATTTTGGAATGGCGCCAAGGCCGTATGTGAAGAGCTTTTCGCAAGCAAACGGTACTTGACAAACCCTATTTATTTTTTTATAATAGATGTACATACTATTTACAAAATCCAAAACGGAGCATGCTTTATGTTTGCAAAACTGATCAGCTCGGTCAACACCGCGCTATACAGCTATCTTCTGATCATATTACTGATCGTGGGCGGCCTTTACTTCACCGTTCGCACACGGGCAGCGCAGTTCACGCTTTTTCGCGAGCAGCTGCGTGTTGTAACCGAAAAGCCCAAGGACGGTAAGGGGGTTTCCTCGTTTCACGCCCTGATGGTCTCCACCGCCTCGCGCGTGGGAACGGGTAATATCATCGGCGTTTCTACCGCGCTTTGTCTTGGCGGCTTTGGTTCTGTGTTCTGGATGTGGGTCATCGCACTTGTCGGGTGCGCCTCCGCCTTTGTAGAAAGCACGCTGGCGCAGATCTTCAAGCGCCGTGGCGAGCAGGGGTGCTACGGCGGCCCTGCCTACTATATCGAAAAGGGGCTGCATTGCCGTCCGCTTGCCATTGTGTTCTCTGTGCTTTTGATCTTCACCTACGGCGTGGGCTTTAATATGCTTGCCTCCTATAACCTGCAATCCACCTTCAGCACTTACAGCTTTTACGATCCCGCGATCACGCCCTGGATCATCGGCCTTATCACCGCTGCTGCGGTCTGCTACTGCCTGTTTGGGGGCGGCACACGGCTGCTTAAGATCACCGGCGTGCTGGTGCCCGTGATGGGCGTTGCCTATATCCTGGTGGCGCTTTTGGTAATGATACTGAACATCACCGCCCTCCCCAATGTTTTTGCCCGCATTTTTGCCGATGCCTTTGATCTTCGCGCTATCTTCGGCGGCTTTGGCGGCTCTTGCCTGATGTACGGCATCAAGCGCGGACTTTTCTCTAACGAGGCGGGCGTTGGCTCCGCCCCCAACGCTTCTGCTGCGGCAGACGTGGATCACCCGGCAAAGCAGGGTCTGGTGCAGATGCTTTCTGTATTTATCGACACCATTCTGGTCTGCTCTGCCACCGCATTCATGTGCATGTGCTCCGGCGTAGAGCCGACCGAGGCACTCTCCGGTGCGCCCTTTGTGCAAGCGGCACTCGCCGCAACGCTTGGCGGCTTCGGGCCTGTTTTTATCACCGTGGCGATGATCCTGTTTGCCTTTACCACGCTGCTTGGCAATCTGTTTTACGTCAACCAAGCGTTTTCACACATTCTGGGCCACGCGCCGGGTAAGCTGTTTTTGCGCGTATACTACGTGATCGCCGCGCTGGTCGTGCTGGTTGGTGCAGCCTTGAGCGCAGGGCTGCTCTGGGACATTGCCGATCTTGCCATGGCATTGATGACGCTGATCAACATGCCCGTGATCCTCTATCTTGGCAAATATGCCTTCCGGGCCTTGGGGCATTACCGCACACAGCGAAAGCGCGGTGAGGAGTCCGCCTTTCACAAGAGCGACGTTGGCATCACCGAGGAGCTGGATTATTGGGAATAATATGTAAAAAAGGCACCCGTGTGGTGCCTTTTTTATGTGAAACCGGATCACAGCAAGCAAGTCGATGGGTGAGGGATAACCTCGCAGAGCGAGGCGGTGATGGGATGTCGATTTATCTCGCCCGCAAGGCGTGCGAGATGGAAACCCTGCCTTGCTATACCCAAACTCCTTAACAAAGCAAACGGCTTTCAGGGTTCGCCTCCGACATCACCCGACCAAAGCAAAAACCGCCCCACAAGGGGGCGGTTTTTCTTTTGTGGGGTGGGTGATGGGAGTCGAACCCACGACCTCCAGGGCCACAACCTGGCGCTCTAACCAACTGAGCTACACTCACCATATGAAGTTTGGCAGAATGGCGCGCCTTGAGGGGCTCGAACCCCCGACCTACTGCTTAGAAGGCAGTTGCTCTATCCAACTGAGCTAAAGGCGCGTACAATGGAGCGGGTGATGGGAATCGAACCCACGCGGCCAGCTTGGAAGGCTGGAATTCTACCATTGAACTACACCCGC
>JAZNNA010000133.1:0-12167 GCA_045580065.1 Eubacteriales bacterium | reverse complement strand
CATCGATCAGCGCCTGCAGGGCATTGGTGACAAGCCCCTGCTCGCCCCACGAGCCATCGTCGCTCATACGCTTAAACAGCGTGCTGTTGGCGGCAAATTCCTGCTCTAAGATCACAAGATCCTTAGAGCGAAAGCCGACGATCGCATGCACCTCACAGCCAAGGCTGTGCAGCTTTTTTGCCACGGGGAACGCGATAGCAGAGCCAACGCCGCCCGCAACGATCGCCACCTTACGCAGCCCCTGTGTATGCGTGGGCTTGCCAAGAGGGCCGACAAAATCGGCAAGAGAGTCGCCCACTTTTTTGTGGTTGAGCTTTTCGGTAGAGCCACCCACCACCTGAAAGATCACGGTGACGGTGCCGCGCTCGCGGTCAAAGTCCGCCACGGTCAGCGGCACGCGCTCGCCGTTTTCATCGGCGCGCAGAATGATAAACTGCCCCGGCTCTGCCTTGCGCGCCACGCGGGGGGCCATCACCTCAATAAGGGTGACGGTGGGATTTAATTCTTTTCTTGTAACGATCTCAAACATAGCTTATTTTTTTACAGAGGTAAAACGGTTGAGCAGGACGGTAACGCCCGCGATAATGCCGATCACCACGAAGATGCCAAGCATGCCAAGACCCATATAACGCATATTGGAAATAAAATTCATCGGTACGAATTGCATAGTATTTTCCCCCTTACATAAAGAAGCTGAGGATCAGGCCACCTGCGATCACGGATGCGATCTGGCCGGATACGTTGACGCCGATAGAGTGCATCAAAATAAAGTTCTGCGGGTCCTCCTTCAGCGCCATCTTGTGCACGGTACGCCCTGCCATCGGGAAGGCGGAGATGCCGGCAGCGCCGATCATGGGGTTGACCTTTTTCTTCATAAACAGGTTCAGCAGCTTTGCAAACAGCACGCCGCCTGCGGTGTCAAAGATAAAGGCGAACAGACCAAGGCCAAGGATCAGCAGCGTTGCGGGCTGCAGGAACTGCTCTGCCTGCATCTGCGATGCAATGGTGATGCCAAGGAAGATGGTGATGAGGTTTGCCAGCACCTTTTGGGCGGTTTCGGAAAGAGAATCCAGCACGCCGCACTCGCGGATCAGGTTGCCGAACATCAAAAAGCCGATAAGAGAAACCGATTCGGGGGCGACAAGGCCTGCGATCACGGTGATCACGATCGGGAACAGGATACGGGTGAGCTTGGAGACCTCCTTAGCCTCGTAGGGCATACGGATCATACGCTCCTTTTTGGTGGTGAGCAGCTTGATCACGGGGGGCTGGATGATGGGCACCAGCGCCATATAGGAGTAGGCTGCCACCATGATGGCACCCAGGTAATTGGATTGCAGCTTTTGCGCCACAACGATCGAGGTGGGGCCGTCGGCAGCACCGATGATGGCGATAGAGGCGCAGTCCTTGATCTCGGGGAAGAAGATGGATGCGGTGCAAAGCGTAAAGAAGATACCGAACTGTGCCGCCGCGCCAAAGATCATCAGCTTGGGGTTGGAAAGCAGGGGGCCGAAATCGATCATGGCACCGATACCGATAAAGAGGATCAACGGGAACAGCTCGTTGACGATACCCGCGTTATACAGCGTGGTCAGCGCGCCCTCGGGGCCGACCGCGCCGGAGAACGGCAGGTTGACCATAATGGCACCAAAGCCCATCGGCAAAAGCAGCGTAGGCTCCATTTCCTTCTTGATCGCAAGCCAGATAAGAAGGCCGCCGATCGCCCACATAACGATCTGCTTCCAGGTGACCTGCACAAGATACTCCCAAAGAAACTCCACAGTATACCTCCTGAAAGTGTAAAAAATTTCCTATTAATTGTAGCACACATAAAAATAAAAGTCAATACATTTTTACCCCGAATGTGCCGTTTTTATCACAAATGCAACGCAAAAAGCCCCGCCGGGGCCGGCGGGGCTTTTGTTATGCGATCAGGCAATAGGATTTTGCGCGATGTATTCCTCCAGCAGCTCGGCGCAGGCACCCACAAAGCGGGCGCAGGGGCGCGTGCGGTAGAATTCGGCGGTGCGCGGAGTGGGATTTGGGCTATTTTCGGCGATTTTAGCGCCCAAAAGCTCGCGGCAGATGATGGACCCGTATTTCTCGCGAAACGCGCCGCAAAATGCCTGTATGCGCGCATAGTGTTCTGCCTTGGGGGCGTTTTCCTTTACGTTGTCATAGCCGTAAAGCGCGCCAAGCACCATGCAGGCACCCGAAACCGCGCCGCAGACCTCGCGCTGCCTTGCCAGTCCCCCGCCAAACGACGAGGAAAGGCGCAGCGCCGTTTTTTCGTCAACGCCGCAGAGATCGGCAAAAGCACAAAACACCGCCTGCGCGCAGTTACAGCCCTCTACAAACAGGGCGATCGCCCTTTCGGTACGCGTCACGGCTCAAGCCCCTCCAGCAGGCGGTCGGCAACACTCTCAAGCCAATCCCCCTCAAACAGCTCGGTCATGCCCTTATCAAAGGCACCCGACAGCTTAGAGGACATTGGCAGACGTGCCACGGTATCAATACCGTAGCGGCTTGCCAGCTCATCCACACGGCTCTCGCCGTACAGCGCGTGATGCTTGTCGCAATTGGGGCAGATATAGTAGGAGTAGTTCTCTACCATCGCGGCGATCGGCACGCCCGCCTTTTCTGCCATATGCACGGCCTTTTCCACTACCATAGAAACCAGTCCCTGGGGCGAGGTGACCATCACGGCGGCATCCACGGGGATGCGCGTCAGCACGGTTAGCGGCACGTCGCCCGTGCCGGGGGGACAGTCGATAAACAAAACGTCAAGATCGTCCCAGACAACGCCGTTCCAAAACTGCTCTACCGTTCCGGCAAGCACGGGACCGCGCCAGATCACGGGAGTATCCTCGCTTGGCAGCATCGAGTTGACGGAGATCACCTCAATGCCCGTCTTGCTGCGCACCGGAAACATTCCGTCGGGGCCCTCGGTCACGGGCTCCTTCAGTCCAAAGGCGCGCGGGATAGAGGGGCCGGTGATATCGGCATCCAGAATACCGACACGCAGGCCGCGGCGGCGCGCCATAATGGCAAGCAGGGTGGTGACGGTGGATTTCCCTACACCGCCCTTGCCGCTGACAACGGCAACCACGCGCTTGATGTTGGAAAGCGCGTTGGGGGCCAGCTTTTTAGACACGCTCTCACGGCTGCCGCAATTACTTTGGCAGGTATCGCAATGATGTGTACATTCGCTCATGGTCAAAATCCTCGCTTATTTGAGATACAGAGCGTCGCAATGCAGAAAGTCGTGTGCCTCCACCATAGAGGCGGTAGGCACGAGCTTAGAAGCACCGCAGGTCTTGCAGGTGACTCTTACGCCCTCGGGCAGCACCTCGGCGTCATACTCGTGTGCCTCGCCCTCCTTGCAGTTACAATAGATCCTGCCCTCCTCGTCCAGATCCTTGATCACGTATAAAACGATCTCCAGCACCTGCGGATCGGGCAATGCCTCCTCTCCCTCGTCGTGCAGCGCCTCAAAGCTTTCGATCCCGTTTTTCTCCATCAGGTCCAAAAGCTCCAGCTCAGAGCGGGAAAGCTCCGCCTTGACGTGGTTGATCTCGCCCATCACGCAGATATTCAGATCGGTATAGGGGCAAGGAAGCGCAAACAGCTCCTGGTTATAAAACACGTTTTCGGTTACGGTAAAATGGTGGGGCTTGGGGTAGATGATGTAGGGCACGGCAATGCGCAGCTTCCCCCCCTCAACGGGCGAGATCTCCATATGGCTTTCACCACACTCGCATTTCAGTCGCAGCATCGAGCCCTTCAGCACAAAGGGGTTGACGGCACTCATCACCCCGGTGCCGCAATGTGGGCAGCGATAGGCGATGGTGGTTTGCTTTGCTTGTAATACCATATCTACTCCTTTTGATCATTTGGCGGCGGTATCGTAGCCGTCCAAGCAATCATAATTGTATCCAAAGGTCAGCTGCGCGACCCACGTGTTATACCAATTGGCATATGCCGTGTCGTAAAGCGCCATACGTGCGCTGACCTCGCTGTAAGTCATACCGTTACCGGTGTAAGTTACAATGTAGGTGGCGCCGGAAAGATCAATACGCTCCCAGTCGCCCACACGGCGACCCTCGGCAAACAGCCATTCGGCGATCTTTTCGATGCCGCTGTTTTTGGGGGTAAGATTTTCCTCGGTTCCATAGGTGCCGTGTGCCGTTAACGCCTGCAGCGTGGCGGCACTTGGCGAGATGCGCATCTCGTTTTCTACAGCGGCAACCTTTTCACCGGCAATGGCACCGTTTTCAAACGCGATAAACAAAAACGCGATATTGCGCGAGGGGGTGTTGTCGACCTCGGATTGCTGCGCAATGTAATTCTGCACCGCTTCGGCGGTGATCCCCTGCTCCAGCCGATCGCTTAAGGTCTGCGAATACGCCGACGCAAAGGTTTCCATTTCCAGCACAAGGCGCAGATCCGGCTCTGTCATCAACGGGCCGTACATAGCCTGCAGATACTCCTCCAGCGACACGTCGTAGGTGATCACCGCATCCATACGGTAAGCGGAAAGCGCATTTTCAATGCCTTCCTGCTGCTCGTCGGTCAGCTTCAGCCCTTCGGCTTGCCCCGCCTCGCACAAGATCAGCATTTTTGTGACGCGCTCCAGCGTGACGTTCATGATCGCATCGTACCAGCAAAGCGTATCGGTATACATCTGGTCGTGCAGATTTTTGCTGTCGTCAAAGGGGACCTCGCTCTCCATCTGCTCTATCATAGAGGCGCCGTAGGTATAAAAGAAATATGCCATCATACCGGGGGTGATCACAAAATGATCGGTCTGCATGGCAACGTCCTTATCGTAAACGGGCACGCCCTCTATCACAGAAAGCCCGGGGGTCAGCGGCACGTCGCTCCCCTTTTTGCACGCGGCAAGAGAAAGGGCAAGCACAAGCGCCAGTAAAGCTGCCGCAACGCGAAGCCTGTTTATGTTTTTGTGTTTCATCCTTTCCCTCCGTTTGGCAGATATGACCCGGGGATGGCCCCGGGTCATACTGACTTATTGTGTGCTCGGCATCAGCCGGAGATCATATCCCAGTACTTGCTGTTTTCGGTAAAGGTAGTAGCGTAAGTTTCGGTATTGGCAGCAAGCCACTTCGTGTACTCGCTTTCTGCCAGCTCGTTGCGGATGTTGTAGCTCCATGCGGGCTTTTCATCTGCGCGGTAAAGCATCACGTGATAACCATAGGAAGTAGCGACTGCCTCAACGGAGACCTCGCCCTCAACGCGAGCCTTGTCGAACAACCAGTTTTCAAACTCCTCAACCATCTGGCCCTTCTCTACGTTGTCGTAGAAAACGTTGCTATCCTCGGTATAGGTGGTGCCGTAAGCCTGGAACACAGCGCTATCCATCACCCAAACGCCGTTCTCGTTCTGGGTCAGCTTGCCCTCCTCCTTCATCAGCTTGATCAGCTCTACCGACATTTCCTTGGCGGAGATGGTAGCGCCGCGGGCAAGGATACGGTCAGCCAGCACCTTCTGAGAAGCGGTCAGCTTGCTGGTATCGGTCACCTTGCTGAAGGTTTCGGTCTTGAACAGGATATGGCCCACGGAACGTACCACGCCGCTGTTGCGGTGCAGACCGCTCATGGTCATGTAGATCTCGTAGGTAGAGCTTGCCTCGGTGTAGGTATCGTTTTTCGCGTTTTCGTCGCTCTCGTCGTTACCGTAGGCATCCTTTTTGTTGATAAAGGTCTTCTTCTCGTTTTCTACACGGGGGGTGGTGGTGTCAGAAAGCCAGTCGTTGGCATCGGCACCAAGCGAGCCGCCGGAGGTGTTATAGTTGATGTTGGTAGCCTTTGCAGCAGAGGTAGCGGCAAGATCGTCGGCAAGCCTCTGGCACTCCTGAAGCTCCTCAGCGGTAAGGGTCTCGCCGGCTGCCTTTTTGGCAAGGGCGGCCTCCTTCTGCTCCTCAAGGAAGTACTCCTGCAGGATGGGAAGAAGCTTAAGGTTGAACTCGGCGGGGGTGGTGCAGGCCTCAAGCTGTGCGATATAGCCGGCAACCTTTTCCTTCTTTGCCTCGTACTTAGCGGCAAGCTCTGCATTCTTTTCGTCAGCACCGTCCACAAGCTTGGTGGGCTCGAAATCAATGGTGAAGCTGTAGCCGATATAGTCGATGTAGGTATCGTAGGTAGAAACGTTTGCGCTGTACTTTTCCTCAACGGCTGCATCGGTCACACCATCAAGAAGCTCCTTGGAGCGCTGGGTGCTGCACTTGTTTGCAAGCTCGGTCAGGCGCATCATAGCGCGCACGTCCTTGGCAAGAACGCCCTCACCGTACATAGAGGAAAGGTATGCGTTCATGGTGTAGCCGTAGTAGGTTGCATACAGCTCAAGATTATCAATGGTCATATCGATCGCCTCAAGCTCAGACTCCTCAAGCTCAATGCCCTGTGCCAGCGCATACTCGCAGCAGCCGAGGATCTCCTTAAGATCCTTTTGCGCAAGCTCGGCAAAATGATCGAACCAGGTAATGGTTCTGGTCGAGCCATCGTCGTAGGTCTTTACCTGATAGATCTGGTCACGCAGCTTTTTGGAGGTATCCAGCGCCGTGCCGGTCTTGTCGGCTGCGGGGATCTGGATGGTCGTGCCGAATTGCTGAGAATAGTTATCGTAAGTAGATACCAGATTCTGATATTCGGTGTAAAGCATATAGGACATCATGGGCACGGTTACTTCAAAGTTCTCGGTCTCGGCGATCACGCGCATACGCTTGAACGTGCCGCGGGAGCTGAGAACAGAAAGCGTAACAACGACCACCACCACGGCAAGAACAGCCACGATGATCGCAGTGCCTACCCACGTGGGCATGGCCTTTTTAGCGGAATTCTTTTTGGCGGGTGCGGCCAGCGTGCTGGCTGCCTTAGCCTCTTTCAGTCTGTTGGATTTTCCCATTGTTTGGAACCACCTTTGTGTTTAATTTTTACCGCTTGCGCGGAGTTTTACGTTAGTATAGCATACTGCGGTGACGGTTGTGTGACCAATCGACAAAAAACCGCATTTTCACCCCCGTTTTGGGGGTAATTTTTTAAAAAAGCAATCAAATGCTCATAATGATCGGCAGCACCATCGGCTTTCTGCCGGTTTTTTGGAACAAAAATTTGGAAAGCTCGTCACGCACGCGCAGCTTCAGCCGCATACGGTCGCGCCCCTCGCCCGAGGAAAGCATTTGCAAAATGCAACGCTGCACCATTTTTTTGGCATCCTCCAAAAGCGGCTCGTTGTCGCGGACGTATACAAAGCCGCGCGACACCACGTCGGGGCCGGAAAGCAGCATCTTGCTTTCCTCGTCCACCGTGGCAACCACCACGATCAGGCCGTCCTGCGAGAGCAAACGGCGGTCGCGCAGCACGATATTGCCCACGTCGCCGATGCCATAGCCGTCGATCAGCACCTGCCCTGCAGGCACGACACCCGCAAAACGAGCGCCCTTGCTGTCGATCTCAAGCACCTTTCCGATCTCAGAAACAAAAATGTTCTGGTCCGGAATCCCCATTTCCAATGCCAGCTCACGATGGGCGGCAAGGTGACGGGATTCGCCGTGGATCGGCATAAAGTATTTCGGCTTGGTCAGCGCCATCATCAGCTTTAATTCCTCCTGGCAGGCGTGGCCGGAAACGTGCACCTCCATAGCGGCATCGTTCAGCACGGTAACGCCGTTGCGCGACAGCTCGTTGATCACGCGCCCCACCAGCTTTTCGTTGCCGGGGATCGCGCTGGAGGAAAGCACCACCAGATCGCTTGGACCCAAGGTCACCTGATTGTGGTCGGAATACGCCATGCGGTAGAGCGCCGACATCGGCTCGCCCTGGCTACCCGTTGTGATCAGGGTCAGCTGCTCGGGCTTAAAGCGCTTGATATCGTTGATATCGATCAGCAGCCCCTTGGGCACCTTCATATACCCAAGCTCGGTGGCGGCCCCCACGATATTCAGCATGCTGCGCCCCGTGATGGCAACCTTTCTGCCGTGCTGTGCGCTGATATTGATGATCTGCTGCACGCGATGCACGTTAGAGGAGAACGTGGCAATGACAACACGCTTTGTGGGGTTTGAGGTGAAGATATATTCCAGGGATTTGCCCACCTTTTTTTCAGAGGGGGTAAAGCCCGGTCGCTCGGCATTGGTAGACTCGCCAAGCAGGGCAAGCACGCCCTTGTGCCCCAGCTCGCCAAGGCGGGTGAGGTTGATCATTTCCCCTTGAATGGGGGTGATATCCAGCTTATAGTCGCCCGTATGCACCACGGTGCCAAGGGGCGTATGGATCGCCAGGCAGCAGGCATCTGCGATCGAGTGGTTGGCACGGATAAACTCCACGTTGAGGGCACCCGCGCGCACGGTATCTCCCGCGCTGACGGTGCGCAGATCCGGCTCAAAGGGGAGCGTATGCTCCTCTAATTTGTTTTTTACGATACCAAGCGTCAGCTTTGTGCCATATACGGGGGTCTGCAGGGTGCGCAGCACGTAAGGCAGCGCGCCGATGTGATCCTCATGCCCGTGCGTAAGAAAAATTCCGCGCAGGCGGTCGCTATTCTGCTCAAGATACGTGATGTCGGGGATCACAAGGTCAATGCCCAGCATATCCTCTTCGGGAAATGCAAGGCCGCAATCCACGGCGATCATATCGTTTTCATATTCAATGACCGTAAGGTTCTTACCAATCTCTAAAAGCCCACCAAGGGAAATGATGCGTATTTTTCCTTTTTCTTTTTTTGCTTTCGGCATAAAATCTCCTTTCTTGTTCTTTGTATAAAGAAGGTCTTGCGGCGCGTACCACGCTCCTCGCGCCCGAGCTTCTTTACAAAATGATACTCATTCATATTATTATACACAATTTTTTGCAACTTGTCAAGTGTTTGGCCGCAACACGTGAAAGCTTCCGCATTTTTTCAAAGCCGGATCAAAGCAAGCACCGCTGCACACAGCAAAGCACCGCACAAGCTCCCCAGTAAAAAGGGAAGCCAAAAGCGGCGGCGCTGCCGCCGCGCCAGGTACTCGCCCCCCGAGGCGAGCAAGCGATTGGCCTCGGTCAGCATATCGCGCGCGGGTGCCGCCCCCGCTCTCCCCTTTCGCAGCACAAAATAGGCGCTTTCAAACACGGGGCTTTCTCTGGTTTGCAGCACTACCATCTCTTTTTGACAGCCCTTGATCATACCCTTCCCCCCTCTATTTCCTTCCTTTTTACTATAGTATATCCTGATTTTTCCCTTTCAATCAATAGGGGTGAGAGGTCGCATCCGCCGATTTCGACGTCCTTCGATATTTTTTTGGTTGATAAGACAAATATTTCCGACAAATGTTAAAATTCCATAAATTACCAAAAAACGCCCTTGACAGTCGCTTTTCGACAGTATATACTATAGTCAAGGGTCGAAACCGACTACATTCTATCGACGAAGGGAGAATACCATATGAAATCTACCGGAATTTTGCGTCAAATCGACGACCTGGGCCGCTTTGTACTGCCCATTGAGATCCGCCGCGCATTGAATATCAATCTGAAGGATAGCATTGAGATCTATACCGAAAACGACCGTATCATTTTGAAAAAGTATCAGCCTGCCTGCATTTTTTGCGATAGCAGCAGCAATGTGATCAGCTTTGAGGGGAAGCGCATTTGTGAGGAATGTCTTGCCAAGCTGAAAAACATCTGAGTTTTCGCCACATAAAAAAGCCACGCCGCCCGGCGTGTCTTTTTTGATATCAAAAGAGCCGCCCTTTCGGGCGGCCCTTTTTTATGTTGAAGATAAATTACTCTTCGGTCTTTTCAGCCTCGGGAGCATCCTCGGTTGCCTCAGCAGCCTCGGCCTCGTCGATAACCACGACCTCGCCTTCAGCGGCAACGTCGTCGGCAGCAACGGGCTTATTCTTCTTCTTGAGGATGATGATCAAAACTGCAGCAGCGCCACCAAGCAGTACAACGCCACCAACAATGATCAGGATCAGTGCCCAAGTGGGGAAGCCCTTGTTGTCATCAGCGGCCGGAGGCTTCTTGTTCTGGCCCTTGTTGCCCAGCTCGTCACGGGGCTTGAAGATGATAACACGATCAGGCTCGGCGTTGGCCTCGCTCTCGTCAAGCTCAGCTTCACGGCCGGCCAGGAATGCATTGATAGCAGTGGTCTTCCAAGCGCCGGTGTCGTCGCCGTTAGCAAAGTGCTCAGCTGCACGAGCCTCGTCAACGTAGATCCACTGTGCAGCGTCCATCGTACCGATGGTGGGCTTTTCCCAAGCTGCGATGATAGCCAGTTCCTTATAGCCCTCAACGTACTCGATCTCTACATAGTCCTTTGCGTCGGTGTAGGTCTCGCCATCTTCAAGGAAGGCCTTCTGGTCATGGTTGTAAAGGTCGGGAGTAGCATTTGCGGGAACGTAGATAGAAGCAACGCCCTCGAAGCCAGCGCTGGTACCGTTGATCAGACCGCCCTTACCGGTGCCCCAGTTGAAGGTGCAGTAGATCTCCTCTGCCCAGGTGCTTACACCGTTCTGCATAATGTATGCAGACTCAGCAGTAAAGTCGAAGGAGCTGTCAGCCAGAGCGTACATTCTGGCGGAGAAGGAAGACAGATTGAAGGTGGGAGCGGTGGTGCTGGTAACGGTGCCGGCGTGAACAGCAACGATCAGAAGATCGTCGGAGATCTCAACGTCGGAGTTAGCAGTACGGTAGTGATCACGGAAGGTCTTGTGGTAAACAAGCTTACCGTTGTCGCTTACGGGACCCATTTTGTTTGCATGTGCCTCGTAGGTCTTGTCAGTTACGAACCAGATAACTGCAAATTCGCCGGGAGCAACGTTAGCCACGGAGGGGTTAGCGCAGCCCTTGTCATGCTGAGTAGCGTCAACGCCGTCAACACCGGTGGTGATGATACCGGACTTGAGGGACATCTTAGCAGTGAACTTATGCTCGGTTCTCCAGGTGGAGGAAGCATAGGTGTCGTCGGAGATCAGGACGCACAGATCGTACAGGTTGATAGAGCTGTTGCCTCTGTTGTAGATCTCGATGTACTGGAATGCGTCGTAGCTGGACATGTTGGTAGCACCAACCTGCAGAGAACAGGTAGTGTTGCCCATGAACTCGGTTACAACAAGAGAAATGCCGTTGGCGTCACTTTCTTTGGTTCCGTCAATAGCAGATACGCGCTCTTCATCGGCAGCGGAAACGGGAAGCACAGCCACAACCGAAACGAGCATAAGGACGGTCATAAGGACCGCGAGGAATTTACGCATAGTTAGCACCTTCCTTTTTAATTTTGGTAACCCTATTATAATATACATTTCCGGTTTTGTCAATAACTTTTTTGAAATCTTAACCACAATTTGTATATTTTTGTGAAAAACACACAGTAAAAGCAGCACTTTTCATTTTTTGTTCACATTGGCGCCACCTTTTCGTTGCTTTCTCGTGGCTTTTCAGAAAATTGGAAAAGGCAGAATTTTTGCCGTTTTGCACAAAGTGGCGGGGCTTTTTTGCCCTTATATGCGCGCCTATATAAATAAAGGAGGAATTCTGCGCAAAGGGCTTGCAAAAACAAACGAGTTGTGATAGAATAATAACGTTAGCGAAAAACCCATAAAAAAGAAGGAAGGTAAAACTATCATGGCAAAGAACAACATTGTCGATTGGAATACGATCACGAACTTTGTGATCGACTCTTTCACCGGCTACGGTGTCCCCCGCGAGGATGCGATCATCTGTGCTGACGTTCTGCTTGAGAGCGACAAGCGCGGCATCGAATCTCACGGCTGCAACCGCTTTAAGCCCGTCTACCTTGACCGCATCAAGGCAGGCATCCAGAACCCCGTTACCGAATTTGAGGTGATCAAGAACACCGAGACCACCGCTGTGGTCGACGGCCACGACGGTATGGGCCAGGTCATTGGCTACAAGGCAATGTCCATGGCTATCGAAAAGGCAAAGAAGTACGGCATGGGCATGGTCGTTGTGCGCAACTCCTGCCACTACGGCATTGCAGGCTACTACACCTCTATGGCTACCAAGGCCGGCTGCATCGGCCTGACCGGTACCAACGCTCGCCCCACCGTTGCCCCCACCTTTGGTGTTGAGGGTATGTTCGGCACCAACCCCCTCACCCTGGGCGTTCCCACGGACGAGGCATTTGATTTCAACTTTGACGCTGCTACCTCC
>JAZNNA010000132.1:0-2339 GCA_045580065.1 Eubacteriales bacterium | reverse complement strand
AGAACCCGAGCAACACTCAAACTTTTTAGATACTCTTTGCACCCTTGATTTTGAGAAAGAAGCAGCCTTTTTGCCAATTCCTATGGACGGTGGTTGTGATTACGAAGGATACATAATAGCGATAGTATATTCGGATGGCGGTTATGATATTATTGCCGAGCGCGGTTTATATTCATATGCCGTCGGACGTGATGGTCAGGGGCAACACAAATACGATCATTCCGATTACTGCGGTGAAACGCCGTGGGCAGAATTTTTTAAGGAATACATAGAATAATAAGTGGCATCTTTTTTGTCAACTCGTGCCAACAAAAAAAGCGGCACCCAACCGGGTGCCTCTTTTTTGTTTTTATCCAAGCTGCAGGTGTGATTTTGTGTTAAGCTCTTGTATTCCACCTCCTAATATGCTATAATGAAGCCATCAACCCGCAAAGGAGATGCTACTATGGCTTACCGTATCTATCCCGTTACGAAAACAGAGGTACAATGCAAAAGCTATCGCGTGCTGGTGAACGGCGCCGAGGTGCCGCTTGACACGGCGCGCGTTTCGGCCATTCCCTTCAACCGCCGCTGGCCGGGGCATCAGAGAGAGATCGAACAATCCGAGCTTACCAATTTTCTCTCGCTTGCCACAGACGAGCCGCTTGACATTGAGATCTTTGCCGAAAAGCCCTTTGACGGGGTGAATATTCGCCCTGCAAGCGCACAGATCAAGCACGAGATCACAAACAGCGGCAGCATCCGCGTGCAGCTGGAGCGTCCGCAGTATTTTACGGTAGAGCCCTACGGTCGCAGCGGCGCGCTGCACGTTTTTGCCGACCCGATGCCCGCCTACGACGTGGACCTTACAAGCGACAAGGTGCGCTATTTCGGCAGGGGCGAGCATGACGTGGGGCTGATCGAGCTGCACAGCGGCGAAACGCTGTTTCTGGATGAGGGCGCGGTGGTCTACGCCTGCATCAAGGCCTTTGACGCCAAGGATATCCGCATTTTGGGGCGCGGCATCTTAGACAACAGCCGCAACAAGGAAAAAATTCTGTTTGAAGCCTCGGCGGAGCATAATCACAGCGCCATAAAAAACGCCAAGCGCACGCACACCATTCAGCTGGAGTACTGCGACAACGTAGAGATCGACGGCATCACCATCCGTGATTCCCTTGTTTACAACATCCGCCCGCTTGCATGCAGAAATTTACATATTGCAAACGTCAAGATCATCGGCTGCTGGCGCTTCAACTCCGACGGCATTGATATGCACAACTGCGAGGGGGTGCTGATTGAAAACTGCTTTATCCGCACCTTTGACGATTCCATATGCATCAAGGGCTTTGATTGCTATTACGAGGGGGACGTGGAAGCAAAGGTGCAGGCCGCTATGCACTATAACGGGGGCAATTACGAGAGCTTCCGCAACGTGCAAGTACGTGGGTGCGTGGTATGGAACGACTGGGGACGGTGCCTGGAGATCGGCGCGGAAACGCGCGCCGAGGAGATCTGCGATATCCTATTTGAGGATTGCGATATCATCCACGTGATGCACAGCGTGCTTGAGGCACAGAACGTGGACTACGCCGACGTGCATGACGTGACCTATCGCAACATCCGCATCGAGCTGGACGACGTGATCCCCGAGCCGATCCTGCAGCGCACCAACGACCAGCAGTATCTGCCCACAAGGCAAGATTACTGCCCGCCCCTGCTCTCCTCGGTCGTGACCTATCACCGGGAGTATTCTGCCGGCGGTGAGCGCCGCGGCAGAAACCGCGATATTCTGTTTGAGGATATTTATATCGCCGGCAGGCAAACGCCCCGCTTCTTGTTCAAGGGATATAACGAAGGGGCTACCAGCGAGCGCATTGTGATGCGTAATATCTACCACAACGGCAAAAAGCTGCAAAACGGTATGAATTATACCCTGCAGACTGACGAGTTCTGCCGGGATATCGTATTGGAATAAGGCAAAAAATCCCGAGCTTGCTCGGGATTTTTAACTTTTTGCTTGACTTTGCGCGACGGGATAAGTATAATATAAGATGTATTTTAAAGCATAGGAGCAAAAGATGAACCTTTGTGACCAAAAAACAGTTCGCTCGATCATGCAGGCGTTCGGCCTGCACTTCCGCAAGGAGTTTGGGCAGAACTTTCTTACCAACCGCGCGGTGGTAGAGGATATTGCAGACTATTGCACCGACAGCCGTGAGGAAACGATCCTGGAGATCGGCCCCGGCATCGGCACGCTGACACGCGAGCTTTGCGCGCGCTACAAAAACGTGGTGGCGCTGGAGATCGACAAAAGCCTGATCCCTACCCTGACCTACACGTTAAACGAGTTCCACAAC
>JAZNNA010000131.1:0-7590 GCA_045580065.1 Eubacteriales bacterium | reverse complement strand
AGAAAATGCACCTGCAGAGGCAGACACCGCACTTGCTGTAGCCGTGGCTGATGCTCCTTTTGACGGGGTGCGTTACCGCAGATCCTACCTCTCCCGCTACATCCAGGCAGACACAGAGCTGCAGGATGCCTATACTGCCATTAAGAACGAGCTGCTCTCCTACAAGAAGGTGGTGGCACGTACCAGCTGGAAGCAGGAAAGCTTCAAGCGTGGCAGACAGTTCCTTTCTATCATCAACGTCAAGGGTAAGACCCTTTACGTATACTTGGCACTTGACCCCGCCGCTTACGAGGGTAAGCACTTTGTAAGCGCGGCTGAAAAGATGCCTGAAACTCCTGTTCTTGTCAAGGTGAAGAACGAGCGCTCTGCAAACGTGGCGCTTCATATGATCACCGAAATGATGGAGCAGCAGGGCATTGCGCGCATCGAGCGTGAGGCAGAGGATTTCCATATGCCTTACGAGAGCGATGAGGCTCTCATTGAAAAGGGCCTGATCAAGGTTGAAATGCCCGAGAATATGAGCATGGAGGATGCCGTTAAGGTTGACCTCAGTGCTTATATCGCACAAAGACGCGACGATCTCCCCGCGGGCATGTACATCACGCCCGAGCAGGCCGCCGCAAACGTGATCCCCGACGAGGTTGACGAGCCTGCCGAGGTGGTTGAAGCCACCGAAGCAGCAGAGCCCGAGGTGCAGGCACAAGAGCAGCCCGCAGCACAGGAAGAAGCCCCCACCACGGAAGCTCCCGCTACCGAGGATGAGCAGGCTGACGCTGCTGCCGTATCGCTGTTTGACGGGGTACGTTATCGCAGATCCTACCTCTCCCGCTACATCCAGGCAGACGCAGAGCTGCAGGATTATTACACTGCCATCAAGAACGAGCTGCTCTCCTATAAGAAGGTGGTGGCACGCACCAGCTGGAAGCAGGAAAGCTTTAAGCGTGGCAGAGAATTCCTTTCCATTATCAACGTAAAGGGCAAATGCCTGTACGTATATCTGGCGCTTGATCCCGCAGGGTATGATGGCAAGCACTTCATCACCAACGCGGCCGACAAGATGCCGGAGACCCCCGTGCTTGTCAAGGTCAAGAACGAGCGCTCGCTGAACGTGGCACTCCGCTTGATCGAGGAAATGGCAGAGCAGATCGATCTTGTTCGCACCGAGCATGAGGCTGAGGATTTCCATATGCCTTACGAGAGCGACGAGGCGCTGCTTGAAAAGGGTCTGATCAAGGTGATGCTGCCCGATGGTATGAGCGCCGAGGATGCCGCAAAGGCAAACGTAGGCGGTCTGATCGCCGAAAGCCGCACCGAAAATCGCCCCGCGACCATCGTAACGCTGAACATTGCCCCCGAGCAAGCGGCAAAGAACGTTGTGTTCAAGGATCATATCACCGGCGACGATGCCGGCTCCCCCTTCGCTTACTCTCCCCAGTTCATCATCGGCAGAGAGCCTGTGGCTCCCGCCGCAGAGCCCGTGCAGGTGCCCTATGGGCAGGGAACGGGCAGCGCCACTTATGCCTACGGTCCCGCAGGCGGCGACGCTCCCTCGCGCAGCATGCCCTTCATTGATGAGGACGCACGCGCATTGGAGCAGGCTGCTGAGGCAGCGACCGAGCAGCAGGCAGCCGCCGAGGCTCCCGCTACCGAGGTAGCTGAGCCCGTGGCAGAGGAGCAAGCACCCGTTGCTGAGGAAGCGACTCCCGAGGTGCCCGCCGAGGAGGTGGCTCCCACCAAGGAGACCGAGGTCGTGGCTGATGCTGCCGAGGAGGCCGACGTCTTTGACGATGATTCCAACGACGAGGCTGAAAGCGCAGACGAGCAGCCCGATGACGTTCCCCAGTCTTATGAGGTGATCGACCTTACCGATCTTGACTTCCGCGATGCGGATCTGGTGCAGGAGATCGACGTTTCGATGGTGGATAACTTCACCTACACGCTTGAGGCCGTTAAGGTCAGCGAAAAGGCATATATCGGCAGAACTGCTTATCAGATCAAGCTTGCGCCGATGTCCGCTGCAACAAAACGCAGCTACCGTGTGCGCAAAAAGAATCTGGTATTTAACGGCGACGAGCCGCGTCCCGGTGTGCGTATGCCCTACACCAAAGAGGAGTTTGCAGCACTTTCGCGCAAGCAGCGCAAGGATGCTATGGTCGATGCCAAGGTCGTGCTGGAATACAACCGCACCTGCGCAAAGATCGCTCTGATCCAGATCGCCAAGACAGTTGACGGCAAGCTGGTGGAAAAGCTGAAGAGCCTTGAGGAGCAGCTGGAGGCGCAGCAAGCAAATCTGCCCGTGCTGCAACGCTGGAAAGAATGCATTAAGGAAAAATAATGTCAAAAAAGGTTATCCGTGTGCTGAAAACAACGGCATCGACGCTCTGGTGGCTCGTTTTGATCGGCGGGCTGGTCCTGGTCGTTACTCTGATCGCCGCGCATATGCGCGGCGAGGTGCCGCGGTTGTTCGGCTATTCGCTGATCAATATTATCTCCGGCAGTATGGAGCCTGAGATAGCACCGGGGGATTATATCCTGATCAAGGACGTGGACCCCGCAGAGGTGGAAAAGGGAGATATCATCTGCTTTTATTCTACCGACCCTTCGATCTACGGGTACCCCAACACGCACCGCGTGGTGGAGGAGCCTTACGTAAAGGAAGGGAAATACTATTACGTCACGCAAGGCGATGCCAACCTCTTGCCCGATGCGCTCCCCGCCGAAGGGGACCGTCTGATCGGTAAGCACGTGGCAAGCCTGGATGCCGTAACGTCGTTTTTGCAATTTATCAGTAACAACATGCTGATCGTGATCGTGCTGCCGCTTGGGCTTGGTATGATCGCAATGTACGTGGGCATGGTCATCACGGCAAAAAGATCGGCACAAAATGCCGCATCAAAGGGCGAGGACGACCCTGAGGATGCGGAAAAATAAAATTGTTTGAAAAGGAGGAAAAAACGTGAATCAGGTTGAGATGCAAGAAGAATCTGTTCAGGAAGTTGTGGAAAAAAAGCACAAGCAACGAACAATGATAAAGCGTGTCAGCGGCCTCCTTTTGGCGATTTTCCTTATAACCTATTTTGCTTCCGTTATGCTCAACGCAAGGGATTTCTTTGCGGCCTCTGCCGTGCAGAACGCAACCCTGGAGCTGGAGCAAAATGCAGACCGTGCAGACGCGCTGGCCAATGCGCACTACGAAAACCTTGGCAAGGTGGCCGACTCGCTTGCCACCTTAAAGACCAAGGATGAGGTAGACGCCGTGATGCGCGGATACATTGGTAGCGACGAATTTGGCGACCTGCGTTATTACGCCGATGCCACAAGCTACTCGCCCTACGGCGCGCAGGTGGATGAGGAGATCGAGGAGATCGCCGTGCTTGCCGCAGCCAGAAAGCAGGGCGCTACGGGCGTGTATTTCGACTCGGTCATGGAAAAGGACTGCATTGCATTTTACGTGCCGGTAGCAGATACCTCTTATGTAGACGGTGTGCTTTCTATCGTTCCTGCAAGAAATCTGTTCCCGCTGGATTCGCTGATCACCGAATCTGAGGCGACCCTTTCCGCGGCACTCCTTGCCCCCGATGAAAAGGTGCTTGGCAATGCCACGGCAGAAAATTTTGGCCGCACGCTTGGCAACAACTTCCAGGATTTCCTTGGCACCTTTACGGATGACAAGGCCCAGGAGCATGCCATCAACAAGGCCATTCAAACGGGCGGACGCGGCGCGTTCTCGCTCAGCTCCTTCGGTACCGATTATTGCATTTGCGTTACCCCCATCCCCGCACTGGATAACAACGTTATGCTGGTGACCATCAGCGATCAGAACTCTCTGATCGAAAGTGAAATGACCTTTATCCGTCATATCACCTTCGTGCTGCTCATTGCGGCCATCGCCTTTGGCATCAGTATCATCTACTCCTTCCTGTATCACAGACAGGCCAAAAAAGAGCTGTCTGTGGCAACCCTTACCGATGCTACGCTGGAGTGCCCGAATGCCGAGCAATTCCGCCGTAACGCCGTTGAGGTGGTGTATTCACAGCAAAAGGAATACGCCGTGCTTGCTTGTGTGATCCGCCGCTACCGTTACGTGGTGGACCGCCTTGGCGAGCAAAAGACCAACGAGCTTTTGCGCGCCATCGCCAAGATCTTTGGCACCTTCTGTACCACAAGCGAAACCTACGGCTATGCGGGCGAGGGTAAGTTCCTTCTGCTTTACCGCTATCACAGCGAAAAGAATATGAAGGAAAAGATCCACCTGCTGGAGGCGATCTCCAACAAGGCAGAGCCGCTGCGCGGCTCCGGTATTGCGGTAAAGTTTAACGTTGGTGTATACCGCACCTCGCTTGGCCACCGCCGCACGGTGCCGGAAATGATCGACTGCGCCTCTATGGCGGCAGAAAGCATCAAAAACAACATCAGTGTTCCTTACGTCCTTTATACCGACGAGGTAAAAAGCGAGCTTGCAAAGAACGAGCATATCGAGGCGCAGATGGAGGATGCACTCCAAAACGGTGAATTCAAGCTGTTTTTGCAGCCCAAATATAACGCCAAGTACGACCGCGTTGACAGCGCCGAGGCGCTGGTTCGTTGGCGCGATCCCGAAAGTGGTGAGTACAAGCTCCCCGCGGCGTTCGTTACCCTGTTCGAAACAAACGGCTTTATCGTTAAGATCGATAAATTCCTCTACGTAGAGACCTTAAAGTACATCAGCCAGGCCGTTGAGGATGGCGAAAAGATCGTGCCGATCTCGCTTAACGTATCCCGCGTTACGGCACTCAGCCCCGACTTTCTTGATTTCTATGTCAGCAACAAGAAAAAGTATCAGGTTGGTGACAACTTCATCACCCTGGAGCTGACCGAAAGCTTTGCAATGGATAACTGCGAAAAGATCCGTGAGATCGTTAAGGTGCTGCACGAAAACGGCATCCGCTGCTCGATCGACGACTTTGGCGCCGGTTACTCCTCGTTCAACCTGCTCAAGCAGATCACCTTCGACGAGCTGAAGATTGACCGCATCTTCCTTGAGCGCGGTATCGATAATCTGCGCGACGATAAGATCTTTTCTTCCATCGTTCAGCTTGCAAAATCGCTGGATATCAGCGTTGTGCAGGAGGGTGTGGAAACCGAGCGCATGCACCAATACGTGCAGCAGATGGGCTGTGAGATCATCCAGGGCTACTATTACGCCAAGCCCATGCCCCTGGAAAGGTTCCAGAAATTTGTCAATCTTGATACCTCTCTTGCGTTTGTGCGCGCGCACCAACCCAAGGAGCGTTAAAAAAAATCTCCCCCCGCGCGGGGGAGCGGTTAGATTTTTTTGTGTAGTTTTAAGCTCTTGCGATCCGCTTGCTCTTTTTCGAGGCGTACATCTCGGCATCGGCACGTGCGTACACGTCCGCAAAGCTTTTGTCCTTTTGGGGGTTGAAGATCGCATAGCCGTGGGAGATCGAGATCGCGATCTTGGCGTTGTGGTTGTACTCGTTTTTCAGCTGCTCAAACTGGGCGATCAGCTCCTCAACCTCGCAGAGCGTTTTGTCGGGCAGGATCACCACAAACTCGTCGCCGCCAATGCGGAACTGCATCGAGTCGGGGAAGGATTTGCGGATCAGACAAGAGGCGGTAACGATATACTTGTCGCCCTCGCTGTGGCCGTAAACGTCGTTGATGCGCTTCAGTCCATCAAGGTCAAGCATCACCACGCCAAAGCTGAGCGGCTCGCCCTTTTGCAAGCGGACGTCAAGCTCTGCAATGGTACCAACGTAGGCGGTGCGGTTTTCCATTGAGGTCATCGAGTCTTTTCTGGCAAGATCGCGGATGGAGTTGATGTAAATGCGCAGCTTGTCAGCGGTGCGCTGCATGCTTTGCGCCAGCACGCCGATGTCGCCCTCGTCGTTGCACTTGATCTTCACGTCCAGGTCGCCGGAGGCGATCTGCCGTGCGGCATCGGTCAGCTCAAGCAGCGAGGACTTTGTTTTTTCTTTGGTGTGGAACTTTTCGGTCACGTCGTGCAGGGCGATAAAGGCAAACAGATCGCCGGTGCTGTTGTTTTTTGTCAGAAATACGGTTTTTTGCTTGTAGGTATTGTCCAGCTTGAGGTAATATTCCTGCTGGATCATGCGCCGGCCCTTCTGATAAGCGTCAAGATAATGCTGTGCAAGGTAAATATCCTTGTCGCCGTCAAGAATACGCGGTGCAAGATCCTTCATCGCGGCGGTGATCGCCTCGTCATAGCAGGCGTCGGTGCCAAAATTGTAGGGCTCTAACATGCCCAGGCGATGCACGGCGCTGATCGCGTTTTGCGAAAGGTTTACGGTGTAGGCATAGTCGCAGTTAAACAGCAGGGCCTCGCGGTAAAGCGAGCGCTCAAAGCGGTAGGTGGCGGCCAGCTTGTGCAGGCGCTGACGGGAATAACGGTTGTAAAGCATAATGCCCGCGGTTGTGATAAGGAACACAGAGGTAAGCAACCACGGCCAGGTGCTGATCTTAGGCTCATCCAAAACAAAGAGAAGAACGCCGAAAAGCGTAAGAACGCCGGCGGCCAGCAGGATGATCTGAAGTGTCAATGCTAGTATTGTGTATTTTTGTCGGGGCACGCCATCTTCTCCTTTCTTGAGACTATACAATGTATATATTATATCATAGTGTATATGATTTGTCAACAAAAAGTGTAAAAAAACAAGAAAAATATTTACCCGTTATGGCACTTGTTAAAAAAATAACCAACTCCGTTCGGGCATTAAAAAATGGCAGGGGGCATTTAGCCCCTGCCATTTTTTTTTTTTTTTTTTTTTTTTTTTTTTTTTTGCATAAAATTCACAAAAAATGAATATTAATTCTGCGCTGCGCTATATTGGCAAAGCAGCTGGCGCGAAAGCGAGCCGCGCGAGCCGGCTGAGGTATTGCCAAAATCGATATAGGGGTTTTGCACCTGATTGTTTTCAACAAACTCAAAGGTAAAGGCGATATAAACAGTTTCGCCGGCATCAACTGTAATGCTGCCCGTGGTGGTCAGCTTTTTCTGCGAGGCGCTGCCAAAGGCAGCCTCTGCATCTGTTTGAGTGACGCCCACACCCTGCAGGCCGTTCTCGTCATAAAAGCTATCGGGCATGGTCAGCAGATAGGCCTGGCCGGTGGTGTTTTGCAGGGCATCGGTGCGCAGATCGTTGCCGGTGGTGCCGGTGTAGGTGATGGTTTCGCCGTTTTTGGTGCAGCTTGCAAGCTTGATCTCGCTGATTTTGATCTGCGATCCAAAGTAATAGTAAATATCGTCGGTATCATTTGTGACGTAGACGTCGTTCAATCCGCTGGGTGCAGAGAGCAGCACGTCAAGGCTGAGGGGAGTGTCGCTCTCGTTGTTTGTCACCTCAAGATAGACCGTGCGCTGATCGGTGGGGAGCATATTAGAAAACAACGTGGTGCTTTCAACGTTCTCCAGCTTGACAAGCTGTCCCTTTTCTTCATCCAGCATATAGAGGTTCTCGGTGGTTTTGTAAGGGCTGATGGAGGAAACCGAGAGGCCGGAGGCGGTGACGCGATCGTTGTTAGAGAACCAGCCGAAGGAGCTGCCCATCACCAGCACGCCGATGGTGAGCA
>JAZNNA010000130.1:0-16740 GCA_045580065.1 Eubacteriales bacterium | reverse complement strand
ACGATCCGACTTGGATAGCGGTTCGCCAACATCCCGCCCCCCCTTTCGTCCGTGTCATCCTGAGCGTAGCCGAAATCCGAGCGAAGCGAGGATCAAACGGCGCCCCGCGCCGTTTGGGATCTCGGACGAAAAGAGATGGCGATACGCCATACAGGCGGACCGCCGGGGACGTCGGTCCCTACAGGAATAGTGGTTCGCCAACGTGCGGCACACTTTGTTCGCGCTCACCAAGGCTCCCCTGTGCAAGGGGAGCTGTCAGCGAAGCTGACTGAGGGGTTGTTTTTAGTTTGTGCTTGGTAATCCCTCCGCCTCGCCTTCGCTCGGCACCTCCCTTGAATCAAAGGAGGCGCTCAGTGAGTGCGAACACACCAAATGTGCCAACGTGCGGCGATATGTCTTGCAACGGACCGCCGGGGACGTCGGTCCCTACGGGATAGCGATACGCCAACATACCGCGTGCTTTGTTTGCACCCACCAAGGCTCCCCTGTGCAAGGGGAGCTGTCAGCGAAGCTGACTGAGAGGTTGGTTTAGCTTGTGCTTGATAATCCCTCCGCCTCGCCTGCGCTCGCGCCCCTTTTAAAACACAAAAAGCACCCACGTGGGTGCTTTTTGCGCGTTTTACTTCATTTTGTGTTTCGTATTTAGCCGCCGGACGGTGTCAATACGTGGGGGTGTCGAGATACCAATTTCCGTTCTCCAGCACAAAGGAGATCTGTGCCGTTTGGCGATCCTGCTCGTTTCCTGCAACGTAGGTTTCGATCTCGATCACAATATATCTGGCATTGCTGCCGCTTGCCATTTTCATGGTGGAATAATCATACCGGCGCTCGGGTAGGTCATACCCCTTTACCTGGTTGCACTCCTGCAGATAATAATACCCGTCCTCCTCGTAATCGCGGTAGCGCGCATACAACGTGCCGCCCGCCTGATTTGATACCGTTACGCCGGTAAACAGGCTTTCGTAGATCGAGGCAAGGTACCCGGACGAATAGATCTGCCCGGCCTTTGCCTTGATATCGTCGGTGTGCTGATAGGGCGAGGTGTTTACCACGTAATCGTAGTACTCGTCGTCGGTTTCGGTATAAAAAAACACCGGCTTTTCAAAGTTCTCTACCCTGTAATAATAATACCCGTTAGCGGCGTAAACGTACTCGTCACGCGGCTCGTCGGTTTTGATCACAAAGCGATAATCGGTGTTTTTGTCGGCAAGGCCGCCGGTTTCCACGTCGTAAAAGGTGTAGTTGTCGTTCCCTTCCTCTTTTACACGCACGTAGCCCTGATACGCCACAACGGTGCCGTAGCGCTCGTCCTCGTAGGTGTAATAATAAAGGGTATGCTCCTCTCCCTTGAACTGGATCTTAACAGGGATGCGCTGCTCGTACACGCGGGGGTAGGTTTCCAGCCCGTCGCCAAACAGCACCTCGTTGAGGGGGAGCGAGGCCTCGATCAGCATTTCCACCTGCTCGCGCACGCTCTCAAGATCCGGGGGGCGGCGCGAACGGATGGCGTTTACCACAAGAAGGGTGATAAGCAGCACGATCACCACACCGATGCAAATGCCCACGGCAAGCACGCGCTTTTTGGTTTCCGGGTCTATCTTTTTTTGCTCTTTTTTTGCTTTTTTCTCACCCGTTTTGGGGCTTTTTTCTTTTTTCAAAGGCTTTTCTCCGGCATCCTCAACCGCACTTTCGGCAGGAATTTGAGGCTTGTCTGCCGCGGAGCCTTCTACCTTTTTTTCTTCGTTTTCCATATTTACCTCCTTCACGGGGGTGGGTTTGCTTGTTTTATATCAATTCCCCTTGCCCGTTTGGGCAAGGGGAATGTCAAGGATCATTGTGCTTTAAATGTTACCACGTCATATCCCGCAGCTTTTTACGGCGACGGATGGGCAGCACGATGGCAAGCGTAATGCCAACGGCAAGCACAAGCGCTGCACCCACAACACCGATATACAGGATATAGGGCTGTGCGTACTGGCTGTGAGAGGCACCGCAAACGGTGCAGGTCACGGTCTGGTCAAGGGGAGTCAGCATGCCGCGCTCGGATTTTACGGTAGCGGCGCCCCAGCTGTGAGGAACCTCAGGCTCGGGATTTGCGCAGCCGCACTTCGTGCAAAAGCTGCCGCAGGGCTTGGAGGGATCGCTCACGCCATACTCATGCTCGCAGAAATACTCAAAGATATACTCGGTCTTGTCGCCTGCCTTGAACTTGCCGGTCACCTCGGTAAGGTCGCCGGTGTAGGTAAGCCCCTCGTATGTCTTGGGGGAGATGGTGTACTTATCCCCTACAAAGTAGCCGCCGACAGTGTAGCTGTCAAAGATCTCGCCGTCCTGATTTTTGCAGATGACCCAAACCGATTCGCCGTAATGGATCTTATCCTTGAGCTTAAAGTAAATATTCTCGCCGCTCATGGTTTCGTCCTCGGTCCAGTTGCGCACCTCATCATAGAGGATGTTGTAGAAAAAGTCATCCTCGTTGCCGGCGTAATACACCTTTTCAAGGTTGTCGCACTGGAACACGGCGGTGCGGTTGACCTTGCGGATCGAGTGGGGGAGATAGAGCTCCTTGAGGTTGTCGCAATCGTAGAAGGAGTAACGGCCAAGCGACTGCACACCCTCCTCGATATACACGGTCTTGATATACTCGCGCTGGTTTTCCTTGGTCCACGGAACCCAGGTCATACGGGCGTAGGGCAGCATCTGCTGATGCTTGACGTTCCCGTTCTCGTCCTCGCCGCAAAAGATGTGCATCTCACCGGTTTCGGTATCAAGGCTATACTGGATCAGATAGTAGGGCGCCAGCATATAGGCGTCGCGGTCATCGGCATCGGAGGAGGAGCTTGCCTCAACGTCAAGGATCCAGTCCTGGTCCAGGGCGCGGCCGGTGATCACCTCTGCACCGGTGGAAAGGGTAAGGCCGCTTGCAAGCAGCAGCGCGATCATAGTAAGACAAAGAATGCGTTTTTTCATAGGAATCTCCTTTTTGCGTATCAGGCTTGTTCGGTTGTGGTAGGCTCGCTCTCAGCTTTTACTTCTTCAGTCTGTACAGGAGCTTGTGCGATCTCCCCTTCTGTGGGTTGCTCGCCCTGCTCCTCTTGCTCGGTGACCTCCTCGTGAGCCACCTTGGAGAAATTCACAATATTCTGCCCCTCGCCAAGGCGCATCACGATCACGCCTGCGGCACTGCGGGAGTAGGTGTTGATGTTCATAACGGGGGTGCGGATGATGGTACCAAGGTTGGTGATCATCATCAGATCGTCGCCATCGTCCACGGCAGCGATGCCTGCAAGCAGGCCGGTCTTGTCGGTCAGGTTGTGGCAGGTAACGCCAAGGCCGCCTCTACCCTTTACGCGGTACTCGTCAAACGCGGTGCGCTTGCCGTAGCCCTGCTCGGTGATGGTGATCAGTTGCTTGTCGTCCTCTACCTTTACGGCACCGACAACGTAGTCGCCCTCGCGCAGTCTTACGCCGCGCACACCGCGTGCGGTTCTGCCAAGGGGACGTACGGCCGCTTCGCTGAATCTTGCAGCGGAGCCCTCGTGCGTGGCAAGGATGAGGTCTGCATCACCGTAGGTGTGCATCACAAACACAAGCTCGTCACCCTCGTCAAGGGTAAGGGCGCGCTTGCCGCCCTTGCGCTGATACTCGTATTCGGAAAGCAGGGTGCGCTTGATCACGCCCTGTTTTGTCACCATGGTGAGGTATGCGTTTTCTTCAAACTCGGGCACGGCGATCATCGCGGTGATGGTCTCGCCCGGCTCGGTTTCGATGATGTTGATGATATTGCTGCCCTTTGCGGTACGGGAAGCCTCGGGGATCTGGTATGCCTTACGCATAAACACCTTACCGGTGTTGGTAAACAGCATCAGATACGCATGGCTGTGCACCACCTGCACCTTTTCGATAAAGTCCTCGTCCTTGGTGGTCATGGCAAGAATACCCTTGCCGCCCTTGTTTTGTGCGGTGTAGGTATCGACGTGCTGGCGCTTGATATAGCCGGCATGCGTCAGGGTGATCACGCACTCGTGGCGCTCGATCAGGTCCTCAAGCAGGATCTCGTCCTCGGCGGCAACGATGTCGGTGCGACGCTCGTCGGCGTACTTGCGGCGGATCTCCAAAAGCTCCTCCTCGATGATGGCCTTGATCTTGTTTTCATCGGCAAGGATCGCCTTGAACTCTGCGATCATGGCGTGCAGCTTATCCAGCTCGTCCTCGATTTTCTGGCGCTCAAGGCCCGTCAGCTTACCAAGCGTCATTTCAACGATCGCCTGTGCCTGCGCGTCGGAGAGGCCATAGCCTGCCATCAGCTTTTCCTTGGCATCGGGAATAGATGCGGTGGAGCGGATCAGCGCCACGATCTCGTCGATGTTATCGCCCGCGATCTTATACCCCTCCAGAATATGGGCACGCGTTTCTGCCTTTTCCAGGTCAAATCTGGTGCGGCGGGTGATCACGCTTTTCTGGTGCTGGATATAGTAGTCAAGGATCTGGGGAAGGTTCAGTACCTTCGGCTCGTTGTTGACCAGCGCCAGCATATTGATGGCGCAGGTATCCTGCAACTGGGTGTTTTTGTACAGCTGATTGAGAATGACCTGGCCGTTGACGTCACGGCGGAAGGAGATGAGGATGCGGATACCGTTACGCTCGTTGGAAACGTCCTTGATATCGGTGATGCCGTCAATGCGCTTATCCTTTACAAGCTGCGCGATCGACTGCACCAGCATCGACTTGTTGACCTGATAGGGGATCTCGGTCACCACGATGTGGTGATGCTCCTCGTCCACCTCGCACTTGGCGCGCACCATCACGCGGCCGCGGCCGGTGTTGTAGGCGTCTACGATTCCCTGCTGACCGTAGCAGGTCGCAGCGGTGGGAAAGTCGGGACCCTTGATATACTCCATCAGCTCCTCAACGGTGCATTCGGGGTTTTTCATGCGCAGGATGGTGGCGTCGATCACCTCACCCAGGTTGTGCGGGGGGATGTTGGTTGCCATACCGACTGCAATACCCACCGAGCCGTTGACCAGCAGGTTGGGGAAGCGCGAGGGCAGCACCGAGGGCTCGCGACGGCGGTTATCAAAGTTGGGAACAAAATCCACAACCTCTTTTTCAAGCCCCGTCATCAGCTCGTCGGAAATCTTGGCAAGTCTTGCCTCGGTATAACGGTAAGCGGCTGCGCCGTCGCCATCCACCGAGCCAAAGTTACCCTGCCCCTCGATCAAGGGGTAACGCAGCGAAAAGTCCTGCGCCATACGCACCATGGTGCCGTATACGGCAGCGTCACCGTGAGGGTGATAGCGGCCCAGCACGTTACCAACGGTGGTAGCGGATTTGTAAAAGGGCTTATCCGAGGTCAGGTGATCCTCGTACATAGCGTACATGATGCGGCGCTGACCCGGCTTCATACCGTCACGCACGTCGGGGAGCGCACGCGACATAATGACCGACATGGAGTACTCGATAAAGGCTTGCTTTACCCGCTTCTCCATATCAATATTTTCTATTCTCTGGTTCGGAAACTCAAGATTATCGTTTTTATGTTCCACTTTTTATTTCCTCGCTTATTCTTTGTATTCCGCAACGGCAACCTCGTCAACGCGGTCTGCCATCTGCTCGGCAGTGGGGAGCGTTGTGCCGGGGAGCTGTACCTTTGCAGTAGAGGAAGCGGTGGCAATGGCAAGTGCCTTTTTTACGTCGTGACCACCCAGCGTTGCTACGGTAAAGGAAGAAAGGAAGGTGTCGCCCGCTGCCACGGTGCCGCGCACGGGGGCATCCAGAATGGGGGCGTGCCACAGCGTTTCCTCGCCGGCGTAGATCGCGCCGTGCTTACCGAGAGAGAGCAGCAGCTTTGTTTTAGGATACAGCTTTTTAAAAATATTGATCTTTTCACCAAGCGTCTTGCCCTCGGTGATCAGGGCAGCAAACTCAGATTTATTGGGCTTGATCAGATCGGGGCCGGCCTTCAGCGTTTCGATCAGCACCTTGCCGTCGCAATCTGCCACGACCATTGCACCCTTTTCGTGTGCAAGCCTTGTGCATTCGGCGTAAAAGTCAAGGGGCAGGCCCTTGGGCAGGCTGCCTGCCAGATACAGGCACTCGTAATCCGCCTCGCGCAGGGCCTTCATCATAGCGGCCTTTTCCTGCTCGGAGATGGGGCCGCCGCTCTGGTTGCACTCGGTAAACACGCCCTCGCCGTCGGACAGCTTGACGTTCAGTCGCACACCGCACTCGGTATTGATGCTGACGGTGGGAATATTCTCAGCGGACAAAAAGCTTTCGTAAAGCGGGCCGAAGGGGCCGCCGGAGTAGGTAAAGTAGGTAACGTCTGCCCCGTGACGTGCCATCACGATCACGGCGTTTGCACCCTTGCAGCCCTGGTTCAAGTTGGTTGCGGTGGCGCGGTTGACCTCGCCCTTTTCCAGGGGCTTGTCAAAATACATGGTGCGGTCGATACCGGGGTTGACCGTCAGCATAGCGATCTTAGGAATTCTGTTCAGCTTCATTTGTTTGCTCCCCCTTTAGATATCAAGGTTTTCGGCAAACTTGGCGTTTTGCTCGATAAACTCGCGGCGCGGCTCTACCTCGTCTCCCATCAGGGTGGAGAAGATCTGGTCGCACAAAATAGCATCCTCCATGGTAACGCGCAAAAGGATACGGCGCTCGGGATCCATGGTGGTTTCCCACAGCTGGTCGGGGTTCATCTCACCAAGACCCTTATAGCGGTCGGCCTCAAGATTTTTGCCCTCGGCAAGCAGTGCGTCACGCTCGGCATCGGTATAGGCGTATTTCTCGCCACCGACCTTGCCGGAGCGCTTATAGACCTTATAAAGGGGCGGCTTTGCCAGGAATACGTGGCCGTTTTCGATCAGCGGCTTCATGTGACGGAAGAAGAAGGTAAGCAAAAGGATCTGGATATGCGAGCCGTCAACGTCGGCATCCGCCATCAGGATGATCTTGCCGTAACGCAGCTTTTCGATATCAAATTCCTCGCCGATGCCACATCCCAGTGCCTGGATGATCGGGATGATGGAGGTGTTGGCGTAAATTTTATCCAAACGGGATTTTTCAACGTTCAGGATCTTACCGCGCAGGGGCAGGATCGCCTGGAAGCGGGGGTCGCGTCCAAGCTTTGCAGAGCCGCCTGCCGAATCTCCCTCCACCAGATACACCTCAGTCAGCTCCTTGCGGCGCTCGGTGCAGTCGGAAAGCTTGCCGGGCAGCGTCATCGACTCCAGTCCGTTTTTGCGGCGGGTGGCCTCGCGTGCCTTGCGCGCAGCCTCGCGTGCGCGATTTGCGGTCAGTGCCTTTTCGATGATGACGCGCCCTTCGGTGGGATGCTCCTCAAAATACTCAGAAAGCTTTTCGCAAACCAGCTTATCCACAAACTGGCGCACGTGTGCGTTGCCCAGCTTGGTCTTGGTCTGGCCCTCAAACTGTGCCTCGGCCAGCTTAACCGAAACGATGGCTGTCATACCCTCGCGTACGTCCTCGCCGGAAAGATTTTTCTCGTCTTCCTTCAGCATCTTGTACTTGCGGGCATAGTCGTTGATGACCTTGGTGATGGCACGCTTAAAGCCTTCCTCGTGCATACCGCCCTCGTGGGTGTTGATATCGTTGGCAAAGGTCATAAAGACCTCGGTATAGGTATCGGTATATTGCAGCGCGATCTCAGCAATGGTGCGGCCGCGCTCCTCCTCAAACTTTTCACCGCGCATATAGATCACCTCGGGATGGATGACCTGGCAATGCTTTTGCTCGTTGAGGTAGCTGACAAAGTTGCGGATACCGCCCTCGTACTGCAGCACCTCGCCAACAAAGTTGCCCTCCTCGTCCTTTGTACGCTGGTCGGTGATGGTGATGGTAACGCCCGCGTTGAGGAATGCCTGCTCGCGCAAGCGCTTCAGCAGCGTTTCATACTCAAAGCCCACCTCGTCAAAAATGGTATCGTCGGGCTTGAAGCGCACGTAAAGACCGTGCTTGTCAGTCTCACCCTCGTCGCAGAAGGGGCGTGCCACGGCACCGCGCTCAAAGCGCTCGGTATAGCGGCGGCCCTTATAGCAGCTTTCCAGCTCGATCCACTCGGAAAGGGCATTTACCACAGACGAGCCCACGCCGTGCAGACCGCCGGAAAATTCATAGCCGTTTCCGTCAAATTTACCGCCCGCGTGCAGCACGGTGAAGATGACCTCCAGCGTCGGGATCCCCATTTTGGGATGGATACCGCCGGGAATACCCTGGCCGTCGTCCTGGATGGATACCGAGCCGTCGGGCAGCAGCACCACGTCGATCCTGCTGCACCTTCCCGCCAGTGCCTCGTCGATCGAGTTATCCACGATCTCATACACCAGGTGATGCAAGCCACGCAGGGATGTAGAGCCAATATACATACCTGGGCGGCGGCGGACTGCCTCCAAGCCCTCCAGCACCTGTATCTGGCTATCGTCGTAGACCTGTCTTACTTCTTCGTTGTTCGCCATTTCTTTAACCTTCCT
Organism: Eubacteriales bacterium; assembly: GCA_045580065.1. Taxonomy (GTDB): domain Bacteria; phylum Bacillota; class Clostridia; order Oscillospirales; family CAG-272; genus Firm-07. Next base: position 8,248 of record JAZNNA010000130.1, on the reverse strand, counting down.
TATCGTCTGTGTCAAGCACTTCTAATTCTGAAAATGATCGGCAAAATGCCGTCAGCTCCCCTCAAATCCGCTTCTGCCAAGCAGCGCGGCCGAGGATAGCTGTGAAAAGCAGACCTCATATCTGCCCCTTTTTTTATAAAGCACAAAGGATTTGGGAATTTCCTCACACGCGCTTTCCACACAGCCCCGCTTTTGCGCCCCGGACAGATAGCGCCGCGTGACTGAGGAAACGGTTGAGGTATCGGCATCAAAAATGCCGATGATATCCTTTTCCCTTATATTTTTGTTGTTTCCTACGTGTAAAAACATGGTTGATACCTTTTTTGAAATATCTTGATTAAATTTACTGCAAAAAGCTGCCGTTTTCCACGCGGATCACGTGGTCGATACGGGTGTCGATCTGCTCGCAGGTGGTCATGATCACCTGCTTGCCTTCCATTTTACAAAGCAGATAATTGCGGCGGTTTTCGTCAAGCTCGGAAAGCACGTCGTCCAGCAAAAACACCGGATATTCCGAGCAATCCTCGCGGCAAAGCTCACCCTCGGCAAGCTTTAATGCCAGCGCAAGCGAGCGCTGCTGCCCCTGAGAGGCATAGCTGCGCGCGGGCTTGCCGTTGAGAAGCACCTCAAGATCGTCCTTATGTACCCCGTAAAGCGTGGCGCCGGCGCCGATCTCTCGCTCGTGATTGCTGCAAAGGCTTTGATACAGCATCTCCTCGGTGGCGACAATATCCTCATAGTCCGCGCCCTCATCCTTGTGGCAGCCGAGGTAAAGCAGCGTGGGGGTTTCCTTTTCCCTGGTCATTTCCGCAAAGCAGCGTGCCACGTGCGGCTTTGCCTTTTCGATATATCTTTTGCGGGATCTTGCAATAAAAGCGCCCTCGTGCGCCAGCTGCCTTGACCACACGTCAACCGTGGCATCAAACACCTCGCGCTCCTTTACCGCATTGCGGATCAGGGTATTTCGTTGCTTTAAAATTTGAGCATAGCGCTGCAGGGCAGATAGATACATCGGCTCTCGCGCGCTGATGGCAATATCCAAAAACTGACGGCGCTCGGCGGGCCCACCCTTGATCAGCGCAAGCTGCTCCGGGCAAAAAAGCACCGCGCGAAACGCTCCCACAAGCTCGGACATGCGGGTAATTTTTACGTGATTTTTTTCCACCGCGCGGTTTTTGTTTTGAAACAGCCGCATGGTGATGTTCTGCATCCGTCCCGCCGCCTCAAAATCCAGCGAGATGGCAGCCGCCTCACAGCCAAACGAGATCGCCTCCTTGGCGTGCAGGCTGCGAAAGCTTTTGCCGATGGCGGCAAAATAGATCGCCTCCAGCAGATTTGTTTTGCCCTGCGCATTTTCTCCGTAAAGCACGTTCACACCCGGGTGAAAGCGCACCTTTGCCGCCTCTATGTTACGAAAATGCGAAAGTGAGATGCCGTAGCATTGCATTTTTTCAATTATTCCTTCATGCGCACGGGCAGCAGCATGAACAGATCCTCCTCGCACTCGCTATGCTCTCCTGCCGGCTCGATATTCACGCTGGTCAGGGGCGAGGAAAGTGCCAGGCGGATGCGATCGCTCTCACAGGCGCGCACCGATTCGATCAAAAAGCGGTTGTTGAACGCGATCAGAAGATCGGCGCCCTCGTGCTCGATCTCGATCTCATCATAGGTGCTGCCGTTGGTAGAGGATGCCATGATCTTTAACAGATCCCCCTCAAGCTGCAGCTTTACGTGCGAGCGCACGCTGCCGGCAACGCGCTCCTCGGTGATCAGCGCTGCGCGATCCAGCGCGGAAAGCAGCGTGTCGCGGTCAAGCGTTGCATAGATCTTATGCTGACGGATGATGATACGGTCAAAATCGATATAATCGCCGTCTACCAGGCGGGAGAAAAAGATCAGGTTTTCAAAATAGAAGACCAGATGCTTTCTCATAATGTGCAATCTCACCTTCTGCTCGGAATCCGCAGAAAGCAGCTTATACAGCTCGTTTACCGTTTTTACGGGGAGAATGAAGCGGAAGCGAAGATCGCTGCCGTCCTCGTTGTTATTTTCAAGCTCAGAGGTATTCAGCAGGCACTTGGCAAGCTTAAAGCTGTCGCAGGATACCGTCAGCAGCTTTCCGTCGTGCACCTCTACGTAGCAGCCGTTCAGCACGTTGCGCTGGTCGTTTACGCCCATTGCGTACATGGTCTTGCTGAACATCTCCTTTAAAATACCTGCCTGCACGGTAAAGCCCATCACACCCTCAAGGCGGGGCAGCTCGGGGAAATCCTCGCCGCGCAGAGCGTTGAGCTTGTGAGAGGATCTGCCGCTTTCGATCACGGCAGCAAGATTGCGATCAACGGTAAGGGTAACCTCCTCCCCTTCCATTACGCGCATGGTCTGGTTAAACTTTTGCGCATTGATCACAAAGCATCCTTCTTCAACGACCTTTGCTTCAATGGTGGTCTGCAGACCCTTTTCCAGATCGTAGGTGGTAAGGATGCAGGTATCGGGCATGATCGCCTCGATCTTGATACCCTCGATGGCGGGAAGGGTCTTGCCGCCGGTGGCGCAAAGAAGGGGCGCGGTGGCGGTAAGAATGGCTTGACGGTCGAAAATGACTTTCATTTTGAAAAATCTCCTTATTTGAACTGACCGCCCTTGCGGCGGGCAAAAAGATGGAATGTATGGATATACTTTTTTAGTAGTAGGGGTAGTAGGGGCGGTGGAAAGCTTGGAAAAGGCTGCCAAAGCCCTTGCGACCTTGCTTTTTTTGGTGATTTGCTTTTACAAAACGGGTGGAAAAGTGGGGGTGATCTCTGTGGAAAAAAATTGGGTATTTTTAAAAAAAGCAGTCAAAATACCAAATATCTGCGCCTTTCTTTGAAAAGCAGCCTTTTTTTTGAAAAATCTGTGTTTTCCAAAGGTGAGAAAGTGGCTGCAGGCTTTGGAAAAGTGTGAGATCACGGAAAGGACGTGTGCTTTCCACAAGGGAAAAGCTTAAGTAGAAAGGGGGTTTCCCGCCTTTTACACAGCTTTTGCACACCCCTTGGAAAAGTGGTGGAAAAGCTGTTTTAATTGCCGGTGATCTCGTGGCGGAGTGCCTCGATATCCGCAGCATACAGCGGATTGTTGACGATCTTTTTTTGCACCTTGTCGTAAGAGGATTTGATGGTGGAATGATCGCGCCCGTCAAAGATGATGCCGATGCGAGGGAGAGAAAGCTCGGTGATCTCACGGATCAGATACACTGCCACGTGCCGTGCCTCCATGATCTCCTTAGAGCGCTTTTGCCCCTCGATCTCCTCACGGGAGATGCCGTATTTTTTGCTGACGGCTGCAAAGATCTTATCCACGGTGACCTCAAGCGGCTCGGCATCCCCCACAATGTCCTGCAGCACGTTTCTGGCAAGCTCCAGCGTGATGCTTCTGCCGTATACAAGACAGTTGGCGGCAAGCTTTTTGATGGCACCCTCGATCTGGCGGATGTTGGAGCGCAGATTTTCGGCCAGGAAGGAAAGCACCTCGGTGGGGATCTCCACTTCAACGTCCTCGGCCTTGCGCTTGATGATGGCAAGGCGCAATTCAAGGTCGGGAAGGCCAATGTCGGCAAGCAGTCCCTGCTCAAAGCGGGAGCGCAGCCTTTCCTCCAAGGGGTTGATATCCTTGGGCGGGCGGTCAGAGGCCAGAATGATCTGCTTTCCCTCATCAAACAGCGCCTGGAAGGTGTGGAACACCTCCTCCTGCGTGGATTCTTTGCCTGCGATGAACTGGATATCGTCAACCAGCAGCACGTCACAGCTGCGGTAGGTCTCGCGGAAGGAGGCCATGGTGCCGTGCATCAGGTGCGAAACCATATCGTTGATAAAATTCTCACCCTTGGTGTAGGTCACGCGGATATTGGGGTTCTGGCGGCGGATCTCGTTGATCACGGCATACATCAGGTGCGTTTTGCCAACGCCCGAGGGGCCGTAGATGAACAAGGGATTATACTCGTTAAACGGGTTGCTTGCCACCTTGCGGCACACCGCGTGCGCAAAGCGGTTAGAGCCGCCGACGATAAAGTTGTCAAACGTGTATTTGGAAAGCTGATTGCTCTCCCCCACCACGGTTGGCGTGGGGCGATTTGTGCTGCTTTGGATCTTGCGCAAAATGGCGTTCCCCTCGTCGGGCTGGGCCTGCTTGCCCACCAGACGGAAGCTGACGGTAAGGTCAAGGCCTGCCTGCTCGATAAAAGCATGCTCGATAGGTGCCTTATGCTGCTCGGAAAGCTTTTTGCATTTGAATTCGGATTCGGTATCAAAGATCAGCTCGTTGCTGTCTGCCACGTATTCCGAGGGGGTGAGGTCCTTATACCACAGATCAAACGCGGCGCCGGACATTTTTTCGCGGAAGGATTCTTTTACGATCTCCCACATCTGTTTAATTTCTTCGGGACAAGTCATCTTTTTTCATTCCTTTCATGGGATCGAACAAATGGCCGCTCTCACAGCCAAAATTTGCTGCAAAACCATAAAAAATAGATTTGATTACAAAATATCAAACGCACGCGCGCGTAATTTTTTATATTATAACATATTAAATAATTAAAAACAAGTACTAACACCTTAATAATATCATACATTTAACAATAAGTTTACATTTTCATCTGCGTTTTGGGTGTGCTTTTCCGCATTTTGGGCAAGGCCGTGCTTCTTGCCTCATTTTCGTTCCCTTTTTTCACTCCCTTAAGCGCACCTTAAGGACCCCACCCTCAAAAGGGGGTGTGAAGAAGGGGAGCTTATCCTGTGGAAAAGAGATGCGCCTTACAAGGCGCCTCGCCGCAAAAAAACAAACACAGATTGCGCCCTGCCCCTTGATTTTTAAAAAAATATGAGTATAATAAAGGTAGTGTATACTAACAAGGAGAACTGCAGAATGAAAAAAGAAAGCTTTGCCGTGGTCGGCATGACGTGTGCCGCGTGTGTTGCACACGTGGAGCGTGCCGCACAGGGTGTGCTTGGCGATATTCCCTTTCAGGTCAGCCTGCTTTCCGGCACGCTCAGCGTGACGTTAGAGGACGGGGCGGACACCGAGGGGGTGTTCAAAAAGCTTTCCGTTGCGCTTTCGCGTGCGGGCTACGGGCTTGAAAAGCGGGATGCAAGCACAGACGAATCCCGTGCCACCGCAGAAAAGAGGCGCGAGCAGATACGGCTGATTGCATCGCTTGTGCTGACCGCCGTTTTGATGCTGGTCGCCATGTGGCATATGACCCCACTCCCCCTGCCCCCGTTTCTTGACGGCACAAAGCACCCGCTTTTGTTTTTTGCTATCCAGGCCGTGCTGACGGCTGCGGTGCTTTGGCTGCAGCGGCATTTTTACCGCAACGGATTTTCCGCGCTGCTCTACCGCGTGCCGAACATGGACTCGCTGGTCGCGCTCGGCTCCTCGGCGGCAGCGATCTACGGCGTTGTGGCAGGTGTGTTTATTGTTGTGGGCACGTTGAAGGGTGATCACGCCCTGGTGCATCAATATCTGCATCAATTGTATCTTGAATCCGCCGCGATGATCCTGACGTTGGTGTCGCTTGGTAAATATTTAGAGGGGCGCGCCAGACACCGTGCCGCAGGCGCGGTACGCGCCCTGATGCAGGAGGAGGCCACCACCGCAAGGCTGATCACCCCTGCGGGTGAGATCAGCGTCCCCCCCGAAACACTTGCCGTTGGCGACCTTTTGCGCGTTGCAACGGGAGAAAAGATCCCCGCCGACGGCGTGGTCGAGCAGGGTGAGGGCAGCGTGAACGAGGCGATGCTCACCGGCGAATCCATGCCGCGCCACGTGGCACCCGGCGACAGCGTTTGCGGTGCTACGGTGCTGGAGGAGGGCGCGCTTTGCGTGCGCGTTGATCGCCCCGCTGCAGAAAGCACGCTGCGCCGCATTGCAGCGTTGCTGGAGCAGACCGCATCCGGAAAAGCACCCGCCGCACGGCTTGCCGATAAGGTGAGCGCCGTGTTTGTGCCGGTGGTGCTTTGCATTGCGCTTGTGACCGCCGCCGTGTGGCTGATCGCCACGCGCGAGATCGGAATGGCGTTTCAAACCGCCGTTTCGGTGCTGGTGATCTCCTGCCCCTGCGCGCTGGGGCTTGCCACCCCCACCGCCATCACCGTGGGCGCGGGGCGCGGTGCCAAATTTGGTATTCTGTTTAAAAGTGCCGAGGCGTTGGAAACGCTGGCGGGCACAAAATATCTTCTCACCGATAAGACCGGCACGCTGACAAAAGGAGAAATGTCGGTAACGGATGCCTTCTATTTTGAAAAAGACCCCCAAACGGTAGCAGATCTGACGGCCTCGCTGGAAGCGCTTTCCGCGCACCCCGTGGCAAAGCCGCTGGCGGCGCTCTCGCCCGTGCGGCTGCCGCTTTGCGAGCTTGTCAATCTCCCCGGGCGCGGACTTTATGCCACCACCGAGAGTGGCGAGCGCGTGATGGCGGGCAACGAGGCGCTGTTTGACAGCGTGGAAAACGCGCCGCAGCCAAGTGAGGAGATCAAAAAGAGGATCAAGGCCCTGGCAGGCGAGGGCAAAAGCTGCATCCTGGTGGCAAAGGGAAAGGAATTTCTTGCCCTGTTTGCCGTTGGCGATACGCTGCGCGAGGATAGCGCCGGGGCGATCCGCCACCTGAAGGCGCTTGGCGTGCAGCCCGTGATGCTGACGGGCGATCAGCCCGCCGCCGCACAAAAAATTGCTGCGGATTGCGGCATTGACGAGGTACGTGCAGGGCTTTTGCCCGCCGATAAGGAAAGATTGGTGCGCGAGTATACGGCCGGCGGCATCACCGCCATGGTGGGTGACGGCATCAACGACGCCCCTGCCCTTGCAGGTGCTGACGTTGGCATTGCCATCGGTGCGGGCACCGGTGTGGCCGTGGAGTCTGCAGGCGTGGTGCTGGCAGGCAATTCGCTGCTGGATGCTGTCGGCGCGATCGAGCTGGGGCGCGCCACGCGCAAAAATATCCGCCAGAATCTGTTCTGGGCGTTGTGCTACAACTGTGTTTGTATCCCCGTTGCGGCCGGTGTGCTGTATCCGCTTTTCGGTATTCTGCTTACCCCCATGTGGGCAAGCGCGGCGATGAGCCTTTCCTCGGTATTTGTGGTATGCAACGCGTTGCGCCTGGGGCGCTTTGTGCCCCCTGCCCTTGCCGAGCGGTGGCAAAAAAACAAGGAAATGCAAAAAAAGAAAGATACAAAAACACAAAAGGAGAGTGACGATATGTTTGGATTTGGAAAAAAGGCAGAAACCGTTGTGCTGAAGGTAAAGGGTATGGCGTGCGGCCATTGCGCAGCGCGCGTTGAGGGAGCCCTTACCGCCCTGAAGGGTGTGAAAAGCGCCAAGGTCGATCTTGAAGCCGCTACCGTGACCGTGGTTTCCACACTTGCTGCCGACGTGCTTGCCAAGGCCGTGACCGAGGCGGGCTATCAGGTGGAGCAATAAACGCCGATGTGCTTGTCGAAAAACAACAAAAACAAGAAAAAAGCCACCCAACGGGTGGCTTTTTTGTGCGTTTGGGGCATAAACAGCCCCTTTCGTCCGTGTCATCCTGAGCGCAGCCGAAATCCGAGCGAAGCGAGGATCAAACGGCGAAAACGCCGTTTGGGATCTCGGGCGAAAAGAGAAACCAATACGCCACACGTGCGGACCGCCGGGGACGCCTGTCCCTACGGGATAGCGATACGCCAATAAACCGCGTGCTTTGTTTGCACTCATCCAAGGCTCCCTCCGGGAGGGAGCTCCCGACACGGTCGGGTGAGGGAGCACGCGCAACAACGGCAAAGCTCTTGTCAAAAGACAAGCCGCGTGGTGCAGAGCAAAATTTTAAAGTGCCGCAGGCTCCACCGCTAAAGCGGTCCCCCTCCCTCTCGGAGGGAGGCTTACATATGCCACACGAGCGGGGCGTCGGGGACGTCGCCCCCTACAGGAATAGCAGTTCGCCAACGTACAGCGCTCCTTTTGAAAAGATTCCCCTACCCTATTGACAAATGCAGGAAAATGCTGTATGATTGTATTAGTACAATAATACAAGAGAGGAGGAGATGGCTTGAGTTGGAGCTTTAACCAGACCGAGCCGGTCTTTTTGCAGATCGCGCAAGGGCTGCGCACAAGGATCCTTTCCGGCGAGCTTGCCCCCGGCTCTGCGGCACCGACGGTGCGCCAGCTGGCGGCGGATACGGCGGTCAACCCCAACACCGTGCAGCACGCGCTGACGGTTTTGGAGGAGGAGGGGTTGCTGCAC
>JAZNNA010000129.1:0-15799 GCA_045580065.1 Eubacteriales bacterium | reverse complement strand
ATTCGGTACGCAGGGGGGAGGCGCGTTGGATCTTCCCGTTCCAGGATCAGGCTGACATGATTTTCAACAGTGCCACGCTTTACGAGCTTGCGGTGCTGAAAAAGCATATTTTCCCGCTTCTTACTGCCGTAGAGCCGCACGAGGAATGCTACGAGCAGGTCCGCGCGATAGTAAAGGTGCTCAACTTTATACACGAGGCGGACGTTGACGACGAGATACCGCCAACGAGCATAGTCCGCGAATTCATAGGCGGAAACGCGTTTTACAGATAGTCGGTGAAAAAACTCCCCTCTCGGTTAGCGTGTTCTCCTTAACGGAGAACACGCTAAAACTAAGTTTGCCCTTCGGGCAAGTGAAGTTATCTTCGATAGTGAAGTTCACTTCGTGAGTGAAGTTTCGCCTTGCGGCGAAGTAAAGGCAAACTTAACTTCACTGTGAGCCCGTGGCGAACAACTTCACTGTGCCCGGCACAACTTCACTTTTGCGTCAGCAAAAACTTCACAAAGCAGAAAAAGAGAGCTAATGGCTTAAAAACCGTTAACTCTCTTTATTATTTATCGCAAGTTTCGCATTTGTTTAACAAACGCATCGGGCTATGCCCATACTCCTATTTTATTTCTCCGATAGGAACATCAAGCCTTGGCAACGGGGCTTTTTTTACAGCTTTTCCCACACGTGGCGGGTGGTGGCATCGTATTTTCCGTTTGTCAGCGCCTGCAGTGAGATGCGCGAGAACAGCACGTGGTTGCAGCGGCAATGCAAAAGCCCCACGGTGTCCTCCACCTCCTCACGGAGCAGGCAAAGGTCGCTGTACCCCGGCATGGCATCGCCCGCGGGGAGCAAAAAGCCGTCGGGAAAGCTGCAGCCGCCGTCTGTGCTGATGCGGATCTCCATATTGCGGCGCTCGCCCTTTTCCACGTTGGAAATGCGAGAAAGCAGTACCGTGTCGGTATATGCGCCGCGCCCCTGCAGGGCAAGCAGCCCTGCGTCGCACACGTTTGCAGGGGGAAGGGGCATGATCTCCACCTCGCTCCAGGTCACGCCGCCGTCAGCGCTGCGCGCCATCGTGTGCTTAAGGTCAAACGAGCGCAGCGTGAACAGCACGCCCGTTGCCGTTTCGCAAAGACGGGATTCGTTGCAGCAATGTGCGTGGCCGATCGGCTCGGTTGCACTCCAATGCGCGCCGTGGTCGTCGCTGTACAGCAGCGAAACGCAATAGCCCCGCTCGGTACGCGGGAGCTTGGTGCTGCCAAGGCGATGCCAGATCTGCAGCAAAAGTCGCCCCGTATAGGGCGCTTTTTGCAGCTGGATGCCGTGCCCCGGGCCGGGGAGATGAAAGGGGAGATCGCTTTTTTCAAGGATGCTTGGGGTGAGGTCGCGCGGTGTTGACCAGCTCTCGCCAAGATCTGTGCTTTCCATCAGGCGCACCTCGGTGCGCGCGTTGCCAAAATTTTCAGCAAAGGAAAGAAAAAGCTTGCCCGTTTGGGCATCAAACAGGGGCGTGGGATTGCAAAAGCAATGGATGCCCTCGCACGCGAGCAGGCAGATGCTATCGCCAAAGCTTTTGCCGCCGTCGGTGCTTTTTTTCATATAGATATCGTGCAGGTCAGAGGCATCGCCCCCCGCACCGTGCCGCCCCTCGGCAAACACCAGCACGGTGCTGCCAACGGCAATGCTGCCGAATACGTGATAGATCGAGATCTCGCCTTCGCCAAAGCGCCAAAGCTCGCTCTCGGTATATTCCCAACGTGACATAGCCTTTCCCCCTTAAATAATGGCGCCCTGCGCCGCCAGCGTGCTGCGCAAAAGCGAAATATCAAGCGCGGTCACTCCGCAGCCCTGCTGCAATGAGAGCGCAGCGGCCGTTCCCGCAGCCTGCCCCAGTGCCATGGCGGTGGCCTGCACACGGATCGAGGCGAAGGCCTCGCGGTCGGCGGAAATGCAGCGGCCTGCCGCAAGCAGCGTGTCAAAGCCCGTGGCGATCAGCGAGCGATAGGGAACGTAGCCCGCATCACTTAAAAATTTCACGTCCTGTCCGCTGTCCGTGGCGCGGTGGATGTCGATGGGGTGTGCGCCGCGTGCCACGGCATCCTCAAAATGATAGGCAGAGGCGTATTCCTCGGCGGTGAGGATATGCACGCCGCAAATGCGGCGGGACTCGCGAAAGCCCACCTGCGGTGCGGTCTGCAAAAGATAGCTTTCTGCAAAGGCGGGAACATGCTTTTTCAAAAGCGCAAACAGGGTAAAGATATCCTCGCGCAGGGTACATTCGGCGGCGGTCACGCTTTCAGCATCGGTGGCATCGGCCTGCGTGCGCGTGATGTTTACGCTGACAACGCCTGCCTTGTCGTTGAGCACCGTGCAGAACCACGGCCCACCGAAGTTGGGGATGCGCTCCCCCTTGGCGGCAAGGGCCTCAAAGCACTCGCGCACACTGTACATCTGGAATTTTGCGCCGGGCGTTGCGGGGTGAAGCCCCGTGACCAGCTCTGTTTTCACACCCCCGAGGCGGAACCCCAGCGATGCGGGCTGCAGCCCCTCGGCCGCAGGCATTTCCTGCATAGGGACACCGCACAGCGCGCAAAGGTCGCCGTCGCCGGTGCAGTCGATCATGCGCTTGGCGGCAAGGGCAAGGGTGCCGCCCCTGCTTTGCAGCACAAGGTGGGTGGGGGCGTGTGCATCGCCCACAACGTCAAGTAGCGTTGTGTGTAAAAGAAGGGTAACGCCCGCTTCCAGCAGCATCCGCTGCGCCACCAGCTTATACAGCTCGGCATCCACGGGGACGTTGCCGTTTTTATAATCGTCAATGGCGCCGCCCAGCGCGTGCAGGCGCTCTACAAACTCCCACGGGATACCGCCGATCATCTGCTTGCCGTCCTTTTTAAAGGTGCTGATGGGGTTGACCAGCGAGACAGTGGCAGCACCGCCCAAAAAACCGTAATGCTCGATCAGGGCAACGCGTGCGCCGTTTCTTGCCGCTGCAATGGCGGCGATAAAGCCGGCAGGGCCGCCACCGACAACGGCAACGTCAAATTCCCCCCGCACCGGGATCTTTTTGCTATAGCTGATCGTTTGGCTCATGGCAAGCTCCTTTGCGTGATACTTCAATTTATTTTATCACGGATGGGCGCGAATGTAAATACATTTTCTTGCCGAAAGCTTATAATATTTTAAGCCCTGCGCGCACAAATTTTACTTTGGCGGCATATCCTGCCCCCCATCGACATATAGATGAATGAGGCCAATATGCAAAAAGGAGGATTTGTGATGGATACTCAATTAGAGCTGAAAAAGGAGCCGCGCAGCTTCCCCAAGATCGGGCGACGCAGCATAGCGGTGGTTTGCGCGGTGCTGCTGATCGCGGCAGCGGTGGTATTGAACCTGGTGCTGTTTCGCGGGCAGGATACGGTGGACGATCCCGCAACCGACTCGGGCGGTGACGTCAGCGACGGCGCAGGAGATGCCCTCACCGGCGAGGACGGGTATTTTTCCGCCACGCAGGTCAGCCGTCAGCGCGCCCGTGACGAGGCACTTGAGGTGCTGCAGGGCGTGGTAGACAGCGAGGCCGCCGACGAGGCGACCAAGACCGGCGCGCTGCTGGAGATCTCTGAGCTTGCCAAGGCAATGGAGGCAGAGGCCAATATTGAAACGCTGGTGGTGGCCAAGGGCTTTGCACAGTGTGTGGCCGTGATCAACGGCGACACCTGCTCGGTCGTTGTCAGCTGCGAGGGAGAGCTGCAGCCCGCACAGATCTCGCAGATCAACGAGATCGTTTACGAGCAGGCCGGCATCGCCCCCGCCAACATCCGCATCGTAACCAAATAACAAAAGCAGGCAGCACCGTTTCGGTGCTGCCTGCTTTTGCTTGTGCCAATGGGGTCAAGAAAGCTCAAAGCAACGCATTGTGCCGTTGTCGCCGGCAACCAGCAACAGCTTGCCCCTATGTGAGCAGATATTTTCCGGCTCGCGTGGGCCGATATCAAAGTCGATCATTCCTGCAAATTCGCCGTTCCAACGGTATACTGCCACCGTGTTTTGAAAATTGTCGGGATCACAGCGCAGCGTTTTGCCGTCCCAGAACGCAAAATAGATAAAATCGTCATCCGAGCCGATGCCTTGGTTGGTATAGCGCTCGGTGAGGGGAGAGGGAGAGTAGATCTTATCGTCGATCACGCGGAAATCGGCATCCAGCAGACAAAAGCTTTTGCCAAACGAGATACCCACCGCGTAAACGTCGCGTTTTTCGTTATAGGTGATGCCGAAGATCTGCACCGAAAGCTCGATCGTTCGCTCCATCTCCAGCGTTTCGGGATCCAAGACGGTGAGCCAGTTGCGGTGAGGCTTGTTGTTGCAAACGATCAGCTTGTTTGTTTTGGGATTATAAGTCATATCGTTGGCATGGTGCAGCCAGAGGTTGCGGCTTAGCTTTACGATCTTGCCGCTTTCCATATCGATCTTAGCGATCCTGACCTCGTTATGCTCCTGGTCAAAAACGTCCTCGCGGTGCATAAAGGCCTGATAATAATACCTTTTGCCGTCCGAGCAGCCGCCCTGCACGTCGTTATTGCTTTCCAGTGGCGTATGTACAGAATAAAGCTCGGTTGCTTTGGCGGTATAGCGCTGCTCGCTTTTTTGAAAAAAGGGAAGATTTTGCATCATAGCATCTCCTTTTTGCTTTGAAAATTTATACGGCATCAGCTCCCGAAACGCGGGGGGAAATGCCGGATGCTTTGACGCCATCCTTGCTTACGGTAAAGAAAAGGTTGCCGTCACCGGTGTAATAATTGCTGCATCCCATCTTCTCGCAAAGCAGTACCGTATCACGGGTCGCCTTTTCCAGCGAGGTGGTAAACACCGTATAGCGGGGGTTGGCTACACTGAGCAGATAGGGGGAGTAATTTTCCTCGCCGTGATGTGTGATCTTCAGCACGTCGCATGCAAAGCTCTCCTCGCCGTAGTGGCGGATCATAGCACCAAGCATCTCGTCGCGGTCGCGCTGGTCGCCCGTGATCAGCACGGAATGGCCGCCGTGGCTTATCTTGACCCAAAGCGAGTTCCCGTTAAGGACACCGTTGGAATAGCCTTTTTCAGGGTTCATATTTATATAGCTTGCGGGATTGTTGGCAAGGATGTAGCGATAGCCTGCCTTGTCGCTGGGGAGCTCCACAGACCAGTCGATATGAGAGGGGTAGATCTCCAGAGCGGTGTCGGGGCTTCCCGTTGCTACACCGCGGTAGACGCTGCCAAAGGGAACGCGCGTGATGCCCTTGGCGGTGTGCCCCTTGGGGGCAAGCAGCTCGCAGGCGTTCTCTAGTCTGTTTTCATATTTCACAAGCGAGGGGGGCGCCTTTTCGGGGTCAAGGGTGATGTGCGAGCGCACAGGCGCAATGACCTCCGTTACGCAAAAGCGCTCGTCCTCCAAAAGCAGGGGGAGCGCTGCGATGTGATCGGGGTGCGGGTGGGATACGATCAGCGTAAGCTCAAGCCTTGCGGGCTTATCGTCCGGCAGGGGCTTTCCGTCAAGCCAGCGCTCACGCAGCGAGAGCAGATAATCGATCAGCTCAACGTCATCTGCCTTACCGACGTCGATCACAAAGATCTTGCCATTGTCCACCACGGCAAAGCCGTCGGATTTGGGGCCGGTGACCTTTTTTACAAATACTGTAAAGCCTTCTTCCTTTGGGGCCAGGTCGTTAACGGGAAAATAATTCTTGCTGCTTTCCATGTTTTCCACTCTGCAAAGCCTTTCTTAATAAAATAATGTGCGATAATGATGCGCGCTGTGTGTCCTTTTTGCTTTTTGGTGAAGCCGTCATTTTGATATCCGAACTATTTTCAATAGAGTCGAGCTCTTCGCCCGTAGGCACGGCAAGAGGATCATCCTTAAAAGTAAATGTAATAATGAGTTTGTCATCGTATAGCAGTATGGATTTGACCAGACCGTCGATCAGGCGCTCGCGGTTTTTCGTAATGCTTACGTCCAGATTGCTGAAACGCTCTAATATGAACAGGATATGCTCCTTCGTGAGTGTGGGGCGCTTGACTTCCTCCTCCAAAATGCTATGCTTGATGCGCTCCTCCTCAGCTTCCAGTTCCTCCAAACGGGACTTGGTGGAGCGTGTGATGACGCCCATTTCAATGGCTTTCATCACATTATCGAGGGATTTTTGCACTTCCTTCAACTGCGCTTCCAGTGCAGGGATCAAGGTGTTATCTTCCTTCATTAACTCCATAATGCTGTCTGCGATTTTATTGAGCGTTTCTGTGTCCTTCAGAATGCGCATCACGTGCTCGATCACCAGATCCTCGATCCACTCCTTGCGCACCGCTTTCTTGTCGCATTTATGCTTTTTCGCCGCCGCACATTTGTAGTAGCGATAGATCGCGCCATTCTTCTTTTGCGCGCTGTCACCCACCATCATCGTTTTGCATTTACCGCAGAAAAGCTTGGTGGTAAGGATATAACGCTCGGGCGCTTTACCCTTGGCAGAGGCGCGCTTGTTGGATTCCATTCGCTTGGATACTCGCTCGAACACATCGAGTGAAATCATAGCGGGAACACCGTTCGGCACAACCACATCGCTGAAATGGTACTCGCCAATGTAAATGCGATTTTACAGCATGCGGTTCATACTGCTTTTAGTGAACGGCTTGCCCTTTGAATAGCGCACGCCACGCCCGTTGAAATCGTTGATAATATTCGTAATGGATTCGCCGGCGGCATAGCGGTTGAAAATATCTATCACAATAGGCGCAACGATAGGGTCGATCTGATAATTTTTCTCTGCATCGATCACGTATCCATAGGGAACCACACTACCGTTATAATTACATTTCAAGGCATTCTCGGTCATACCGCGGGTGATCTTTTCCGCAAGGTCGGCAGAATAGTATTCCGCAAGCCCCTCTAAAAGAGATTCCAAAAGTATTCCTTCTGCTCCCTCGGAGATTGCTTCGGTGGCGGATACCACACGAACGCCATTCTTTTTTAGCATAGCTTTATAGATGGCAGAGTCATGACGGTTACGCGAAAAGCGGTCAAGCTTCCAAACGATGATCAGATCAAAGCTGCGTTTGGCGCTGTCCCTGATCATACGCTGGAATTCGGGGCGCTCATCGCTTTTGGCAGAGAACGCGCGGTCGATATAATGTCCTACGATCCGCAAGCCGTTCTTCTCGGCAAAGGCGGTGTTTTCGCGGATCTGC
Source organism: Eubacteriales bacterium (assembly GCA_045580065.1). Lineage (GTDB taxonomy): Bacteria > Bacillota > Clostridia > Oscillospirales > CAG-272 > Firm-07. Next base: position 8,593 of record JAZNNA010000129.1, on the reverse strand, counting down.
CCCTCTATGGATTCCTCGCGTTGATTGTCGGAGGAATAGCGTGCGTAGATGACGGCGCGCAGGCCATCGGAAATGCCATCGGAGTGCTTTTTCGCATCACGTTCCATGGTTCTCCTCCATCATTTGCAGCATAAGTGCCTTGATTTTAGCACTCGCCTCGGACTTGGGATCAAAGCACATCGCCACAAAATCTGCCATTTCACGGCGGCGCTCTTCTGTGATTTTGAGTGCCTTCGGCTCGTATTTATAGAGCTTGCCTTGTGGCTTGTCCGTGCGTCCAAAAATATAATCCATGGACACGTCAAAGTAATCGGCATACCAAAGTAACGCCTCCGCAGAAGGTGTGTAGGTGCCGTTTTCATAACGATAAATACTGGTCTGCGGACAGCCGATCATATCCGCCACCTTCTGTTGCGAAAGCTTCATGCCCTCTCGCAACGCTTTCAATCTCTCACCAAGTATCTGCATAGCATACCTCCGTTGACTTAATGCTATTATAGCATATCTGCGACAGCGTGTCAAGTCCTATATGCGGTTCGGCTTTTCGCCTCGATGTTGCCTCCGCTAATAATTTTTAATATAGTGAATAGTTCCTTTATGGGAAAAATATAAATCATATTTATTTAATGAATTGTATTGATAATTTTCCTATAATGTGGTATAATAAAAACAGTAAATTAAGGAGGCATCGTATGAAATACTTATCTGTTGCCGAATTTGCTGCCAAATGGGGGCTCACCGATCGTAGTGTGCGCAAATACTGCGCCGACGGCAAGATCGCCGGGGCATTTCTCACGGGCAAAACGTGGAATATTCCCGAGGATGCACAAAAGCCCTCACGTAAACCGAGAGAAAACAAAAAGCCGAAGACGTTGCTTGCCATTCTGCGCGATCAGAAGGATTCCCGTTTGTCAGGCGGTATTTATCACCGCGTGCAGATCGATCTGACCTATAACTCCAACCACATCGAGGGCAGCCGCCTGACGCACGATCAAACGCGCTACATTTTTGAAACCAACACCATTGGCATCACCGATGGCAGCGTGAACGTGGACGATATCGTGGAAACCACCAATCACTTCCGTTGCATTGACTCCATCATCGACAACGCGACACACGCCCTCTCGGAAAAGTATATCAAGGAGCTGCATCTACTCCTCAAAAGCGGCACCAGCGACAGCCGTAAGAGCTGGTTTGCAGTGGGCGATTATAAGAAACTCCCCAACGAGGTGGGCAATCGTGAAACCGTCGCACCCGAGGAGGTCCACGATGAGATCAGCGAGCTGATTGCCGATTATAACGCCCTTGAGAACGTCACCTTTGAGGATATCATCGCCTTCCACGTGCGCTTTGAGCGTATTCACCCCTTCCAGGACGGCAACGGCAGAATCGGGCGCCTTATTATGTTCAAGGAGTGCCTCAAACATAACATCGTCCCCTTCATCATCGACGAGAATCACAAAATGTTCTACTACCGTGGCCTCTCCGAATGGGACTACGAGCGCGGCTACCTCCTCGATACCTGCCTCTCCGCGCAGGATAAGTTTAAGAGGGTGCTGGAGTATTTTAGAATCGAATTATAAAACCCACATAAATATTTAGGGGCAGCTTTTCATGAAAACCGTGAAAATCCTGCCCTTTTTTATAGCATGCTTGATATGCTTTTCTACAAAGGAATTTAAAAGATACGACGAAAGAATGGCTCATAGATTGCCTTGCTCGTTACACCAAAGAGAGAAGCGCAAGGTATATGAACACTCGTTAGAACCCCTCAAAATACGTAGAAAGGCATCGGTGAAATACCCGATGCTTTTTTTGACACGGAATTCCGCAAATGAGTCAAAACGCCTTGATTTATTCACAAATCTATGGTATAATAATACAATCAATTATTTAAGGTGTGAAATCATTGTCAAAGGAGGTGTGGCTATGCAATATACATACGGCGCGATATTCTTGGCATCGCTTATACTCATACCGTTATACTTCTTCCAAATGCGAAAGAAACCGCGGAGCGAGCCGTGGCTGTTCGTTCTTTTTGTCAACGTTGCAATAGTCAACCTCGGATATACCTTAACCGCTTTTTCCAAAACGGTTGACTTTGCACTCTTTGCAAACAAGATTACATACCTCGGACAAGTATTGATACCTCTGTGTATGTTTATGATCGTTTCAAGGCTCTGCGGATACACCTATAAGAAATGGGTAACAGGGGCGCTTATCGGTGCGGCGGTGCTTATGCTTGCCATCATCTGCACGACTGGCTATCTCAATTGGTATTACACGGATGCCACGATAGAGAACGTGGCAGGCACAACCATTCTCCGCAAGGAATACGGCGTATTACACCCGACAAACCTTATATACGTTATCTGCTACTTTGTAGCGATGATTGCGGTGTTCTGCGTATCGCTAGGGCAGAAAAAGGTAGCATCGCAAATGCAAGCCTGTATCATACTTGCGGTAGTGGTCGGCAACATCGGCTTCTGGTGCATCCAAAAGATTCTCCCTTGGGATTTTGAATTACTTTCCGTCATGTACCTTATCAGCGCATTTTCTTTCCTCGGCGTATGGCTGATGCTTCAGAACTACGTCCATATCAATGATATTCCAAAGCCGGCACACGCAGAAGAAAAAGTGTCAGTAATTTTTATGGATTCGAGAGAACGCGCCGAAAAGGTAGAACAGATTATTTCAAGCCTGCCCGAAGGAACAGCCCTTACCGCAAGGCAGACGGATGTGCTTGAAGGCATCCTCGCAGGCAAGAGCCGAAAGGAAATGGCAGCCGACCTGCACCTCTCCGAGAACACGATAAAAATGCACACGACCTCGCTGTTTAAGGCACTCAAGGTAACAAGCCGTGAAGAAATATTCGCACTTATAAAAGCATAAAACATTCAAAAGACGATGGCACATGCTATCGTCTTTTTTTGTGCCATTTTTCGCTCATTTTACCTCAACACACCCCGAAAACGGCGCAATACACCCTAAATGCACCCCCGATACACCCTAAAACCACCCCTCTAAACTATATATATTTCGATATAACAATGTTATAATTAAGGCGTGAAAACCAAAACGACTCTATCAGGAGGTGATGTGAATGGTGAGAAAGCGAGTCAGGTTTGGCGAGTTTGAGGTTCCTATACCGAGAGGTCACGAGCGAATAACCGACAGGGACGAAACAACCGATTATCTGTTCATCAACGCGCCGAAGGAGATCTACACAGTCTACTTCGACAGCGGTATGCCGTTTTATAGCGACAGAATTTTGAACGGATATTCAGAGGGCAGCACTCTTGAATTAAGGCTACCTGACAGAAAGATTGTTTTCTTCTGCCCGTCACGTGGCGGTGATCGAAAAGATGGTCTATGGTACTTCAATATCGAATTTCCATCCGAGGACGGTGAGGCACTTATCTTGCCCGGACAGGTTATGGTAAACTCCGATGAAGTCTATCGAAAAACTGTCGGCGGCAAGCTCCCATTCGTTGAAATCCTCGAACAGATCAAACTCAAATTATGCACAGGCAACGCCAATGCGGCTGTCCCCGTGTAAATACAAAAAAGGAGAACAAGGCAATGAAAACACGAAATCAAATTTTAAGCATATTGCTTGTGGCAATTATGGTTCTTGCAATAGTTCCATTCTCGGCAATTACCGCATTTGCCGACACGCCCGAAGCAGAGATCGCCGAAGTCGGCACGTGGAGTGAACTACTCAACGCGGTGAATTCCGATAAGACGCATATTAAACTTGTGAATGATATAAAGGATACTGTTCCCGATGACGAGCTTCCCACGAAGCACCGCCTTGTTTTTGACGGAGGCAAGGATTACATACTTGACCTTAACGGCAACAAACTAATGGTAGGTAACTATGCAAACGAATTCTACACAGACAATTTTTCTATGATCGCCGTATCAAACAGCTCAAACCTTGAGATTGAAAACGGTAGTATAGTCTTTGAAAATTGGTATACGGATTATCGCACTGCCAAGGGTGTTGTTTTCGTATCGGATGACTCTACTCTTACGGCAACAGACGTAGATATGTATAACGGTTACACCGGAACGGTGGTCTACGCTACGGATGATGCAAAGGTGACACTTGACGGCGGTGACTATACCGCAATGAGCGGATTTGCCGTATATCTTGAAGGACAGGCTGCCCTTACTCTTGACGGCGGCGTATGGATCGGCACCAAGATGGGTGACAGTACGGCTACCGTATACCTTGACGGCTACGGCGCGCTCTATTCCGAGAGTACGGGAGAGCTTGTTGTTAATAACGCTTATTTTAATACCGGCATACAGGTACACGAGTCGCAGGTCGGTGCGTTTTCCACTGCCACCCACGAGCTTGTGATCAACGGAATAAAGCAGACAGAGGATATCTATTTTTCGGGTGCAGGCAACCAATTTGCGGCAATAGAAGCAGGCAAGGATTATTATTGGTATAAAAACGGATATTCACGCGCTCTTTATAAGATCGAAAATCCTCTGTTTGCAAACGCTGTGAGCATTATTTCCTATGAAAAGCAATATTCTATAGATATTCAGAGCGGAACCGCCACGGTAGGAGGCAACACCGTGACCGAGGTTGGCTATGGGCAGACGGTCACCATCGTTGCAGATCCTGCCGAGAGCGGTATGGAGTTCGTTCGTTGGGACACGAGCGGAGTTGAACTTGCGGATTATTACAGCGCCTCAACCACCTTCACTATGCCTGCCGCACCCGTGTATATTGCGGCTTACTACGGTAAAGAAAGCGTAAAAGTTGTAAACGTTACCGTAGGCAATATTATTGTAGGTGAGAAGGCGCACGAAACCGAAATCGCCGTAGACGGCGGCGTGAAGCTTGAAATGGTAGAATGGTACGAAAACCTGATCAAGATGAAAGAAAACGATATTTTCAAGCCCGGGAAGAGCTATGAAGCAAAAATATTCGTTTATCCTCCCGATGAACATAAATTCGCAGACACCGTGACGGCAACCGTCAACGGAAAGCAAGCCACCGTCAATTCAGGAGCCGGCTATGCGATTATAGCTTATAAGTTTGACGCCCTTGCGGGAAATCCGTTCCCTGTGATATATAACACCTCTACCGCAAAGCTCGGTATAGGCGGCTTGCTTGAGCTTGACACGGCACTGATGTGCTCTCAAAACGCAGAATTCAAGACAGCGTTTGATGCGGGCACCGTCACTTACCGATGGTACAAGGATGGCGAGGCTATCGAGGGCGCGACCGATGCTGTGTATCATTTTACGGCAGATGACGTTGGGGGCAGTTTCTGTGTGGCCGTTACAATAGGTGACAAGACCGCTTGGGGAGATAATCATGCCTGTTATAACTATTTGTATCAAATATATCTCAACGCAAGCGACTTCGTTGCAGGCGGAAAGGCACCTCAGATTTCCTCCGGAACACCCGGTGTATCCATCAATCCCGAGAGCCTCTTTATCTGCGAGGGCAAGGGTCAGCCCGAGCTTGATATTCAAAACACCGTTTTGATTCCCGGAAAGACCTATCTTGTTATCGGTACTCTCGTGCAGACCGGAGAGGCGAATATTCCATACGAGGCAAACGTCTATGTAAATAATACTTTGATGGAGGATAAGGTTGACGGCATAAATCGTTTTTTCTATAAATTCACCGTTCCCGCGGCAGATTACCCTGTATATTATACTGCAAACGGTGAGATCGGCATCGGTGTAACGCTTACCGTTGACGTGGAGAAGATGTGCAACGAAAGCGGTACGTTTAAGCATGCTGTTGAAGTTCAAACCGCAAATCCCACTTATCAGACCGTTTTTTATCAGTGGTATAAGAACGGCGAGATTATCAGCGGCGCAACAAAAGAGTCCTATACCGTAAAAACAACCGACAGAGATAGCTATATCAACTGTAAGGTTACTCTCGTTGACGGCAAATACGGCATTGGTGAGCAGCACGTGATCACCAACGTTATCACGGTTCTCAACGTTCAAATGCCTTACCCCAAGAACGGTGAAACAAGAATTGAAGAGAGTGACGTTTCCGTCGACGGAGCAACAGTGTCGGCTATTATATGGTGGCCCAAGGGCGGTGATACAATGAACAACGACACGTACGTCGAAGGCACCGTTTATGAGTTTTATATCCTGTTCTCCCCCCAAAGTACTTTTGTCTTTGCCGACCAAGAGGACAGAACCGTTTATATATACGGTACAGAAGCTACTTACAATAGCGGCTATGCTTACACGAGTGAAATCACCGCTATCCATAAGCATCAGTATAGCGATCAAGTTTGGGCTTATGACGAGGAAGGCTGTCACTGGCAGCCCTGCGTTGTTCCGGGATGCACGAACCCCCACGAAGAAAAGATCATGTATGCAGACCACTGGGGCGGCGGCGCAACCTGTCAACAAACCGGCATTTGCGGTCAATGCGGTAAAGAGTATTTGGGCTACCACGATTTTTCGGTTCCCGATTATCAATACGTTGACGATATGAAGTGTGCCAACTTCTGTGAGTATTGTGATATGTGGATTGACTGGAGCTATCACGAAGGCGGTGTTTCGGACTGTCAGACCAAATCCGTTTGCGAGATCTGCCGTCACGAATACGGTAAGCTTGGAGAACATAGCTTTGGTGAGTGGATCGAGGAGATTCCCGCAACTACCGATGCCACAGGAACAAAGGCGCATAAGGATTGCAGCATTTGCGAAAAGCATTTTGATACCGACAGAAATGAAATAGCGGACCTTACTATTGCAAAACTTGAAAACAACAATAATGATACAAGCGGTGAAGGTTCTTCCACCCCCGCTCCCGATGATTCTGCCCCCACACCCAACGATTCCAACAATACGCCCGACAATTCGGGCGACGATAAGGACGGACTCGGCGCAGGTGCGATCGTAGGAATCGTTGCAGGCTCCGTGGTAGCAGTCGGCATTGGCGGATTTGCTATCTTCTGGTTTGTTATCAAGAAGAAAACTTGGGCTGAGTTCCTTGCCATCTTCAAAAAGAAATAATCGGTTTCAAGAAGATCACCCCTTGTCTTTTGGGGCAGGGGGTGAATTGAAGGAGAAAACAAAATGAAAAAGCGGATTTTAAGCATATTGCTCGCGGCAATTATGGTTCTTTCAATAGTACCATTCTCAGCAATTACCGCATTTGCAACAGGTGGGACAGAAAATGTGGATTTTGCCATCAAGGAGTCTTGGGGCGTTTATTTTGAACAAACCGGACTTAACAGAAAATATCCCATTGTGCTTACAAATGAAAACAAGCTTTCAATGCCGCTTCCGACTCTTTATAGAACGGATAGCGACGACTACGTGTTTGACGGCTGGTTTATTGCAGACACAGACACAAAGGTAACGCAAGACACCGTATTTGACGGATATACCGTAGTGGTTGATAGATGGACGTTCCAAGAAAAAGACAACAATACGGTTATCAGCAACATTAGAATAAATAACGTAGAACTTGTAGCAGGTATGACTACCGCAGAATACAATGCGGCAGTGCAGGGTGCTACCGCAACTGTAAACGGTGCGCCTGCAAACGCCATTACTGCCGACAGTGCCAAGACCTATACGATCTATCACGGACTCAACAAGAGTGGTGAGCCTCTTGGCGCTGACGAGGAGGTTGAGGTAGGACAAGACTATTCAGTTGTTACAAAGGTCAAGCTTGCAGACGGATATACTTTTAGTCCGAACATTACGTTTGTATCTGATGCAGGTATGTGCGCGAGCGAAAGATTTTTGGGCGGTGCTGACATTTATACAAGAGAATGGAACACCCTTGCAACTGAGATTGAAATCACCATCAACTTTATGAATAGCGATTATTACTTCGCGCAGACTCCCGAAAGCAGAAATCTTGAAAACTATACACAGTATAAGAACTGGTATAAGGTTTCAAAGCTTGAAGGACTTGAATCTGTTACCCTTCAGTATGAGTCTGACGGTGTATGGGCTGTATTTATCAATAGCGTACCGTTTGAAGCGGTTGGAGCAGAAGCAGGAGGCTATGTTACAGTATCTCCCTATGTAGATATCACAAAAACCTTTAGACTCGTTGCAAATTATACGCAGGGGAAAATATACAGTGAACCGTTTGAAATCTCTTGGGCTTGCCTCAATCCTGTGATTGAAAATGTAGCAATTGGCGTTACCGCGCCGCAAAAAGGTTTTGCTCCTCAATATACTGCAACAACAGATTCGAGCAGATATACTTTCAAATCCGAGAATGCCTCAACTGTAAAAAATGGCATCAAGTGGACGGGTGAATCGGGTGAGCTTGCAGTAGTAGGCTCAAAATTTGATAATGAAAACGACTATACCGTAAGCATTAAGCTTGTTGCACAAGACGGATATACTTTTTCAAACAGCGTTACGGCAACGATCAACGCAAACAACGCAAACGTTAGTGTAGTCAGCGACACCGAAATCAGAATAAGCTACACCTTCCCGAAGCCCGAAAAGCAAAAATGGTATGTTCAGTTTAGCAACTTAGGCGGTTATGCATCGGGTAATATGGATCTCGTGTGGGTTTATGAAGGCGAATACACGCTTCCCGATCCTACATACACACCTA
>JAZNNA010000128.1:0-7920 GCA_045580065.1 Eubacteriales bacterium | reverse complement strand
TCCATTGTTATTCCTGCAAGTGTAACCAATATAACGGAATTAGCTTTTGACTATTGTTCGGCACTTACAGCTGTAAAATTTGAAGGAAATGCACCGGCTAATTATGAATTTGTCAGTGATTCTCCCTTGCCCGTTGGTCCTGCCAATGTGAATTACACCGTTTACTATCACCAAGGTGCCACCGGCTTTACCTCGCCCACATGGTGCGGGTATCCGACTGCGATCTGGTAAAAATTCAGATCTCATATTATATAATCGGCACCTACGATATCCCCGCCGCATCCTGAATTTTAGAGGCGCAATAAACAAAACCCGCCCGTGACGGCATTGCCGTCACAGGCGATCTTTTTTATACCTCCGCCGCTTCGGGGGAGCTTTCTTGCTGCTCCTTTTCCTCGCGCAGGGTGCGGTTGGCGTTTGCCAGCATCAGCTTCAGGCGGTTTTCCTGATTGATGCGCGAGGCGCTGGAGTCGTAGTCGATCGACACCAGGTTCACGCCCGGATGATGCTCGCGGATGACCTTCATCATCCCCTTGCCCACAATATGGTTGGGCAGGCACCCAAAGGGCTGGGCGCACACCACGTTGCGCACGCCGGATTCGATCAGCTCCAGCATCTCGGCGGTCAGCAGCCACCCCTCGCCCATCTGCACGCCCTCGCCGATATAGCCCTTGATGGCGCTGCGCGTTTTTTCAAAGTCGGAGGGGGGCGTAAAGCTGCTGTACTCGCGGTACATGGAGATAAAGTCCTGCTGCTTTTTATACAGATAATTATACAGTGCTTTCATCACTCTGCCGCGCTTTTTGTTCATGCCGTAAAGGCGGGTATCCACCACCGAGGCGTTGAGCGTGTACATGAAAAAGTCCATCAGCCCTGCCAGCACAGGCTCGGCACCCTCGGCAACCAGAAAGTTTTCCAGGTCGTTGTTGCCAAGCGGCGAGAACTTGACAAAGATCTCGCCCACGATCCCCACGCGCACCTTTTTCTCGGCAGAGCGCGGGATGCCCGTGTCAAAATCGCGCAGGATCTCGATATACGTCTCGCGCACGGTGCGGTAGTTCAGGTTTTTGGGGTCGCGCATCTGGTCGGCAAGGCGCGCCACCCATTCCTCCGCCTTTTTGCGGCTGGCGCCGGGGGTCAGCTCGTAGGGGCGGCATTGGTTGAACAGCGAGAGCAGCAGGTCGCCGTAATACACGGCGTACAGCACGCGCTGCAAAAAGCGGGGGGTGAGCTTAAAGCCCGGGTTTTTCTCCAGCCCCGCGATGTTGAGAGAGATGACGGGGACCTGCGGAAAGCCCGCCTTGATCAGCGCCTTGCGCAGCAGGGGAATATAGTTGGAGGCGCGGCAGCCGCCGCCCGTTTGCGTGAGCAGCAGTGCGGTCTTGTTCACGTTGTATTTTCCGCTTTGCAGGGCGCTGATAAACTGCCCGATGATCAAAAGTGCGGGATAGCAGGTGTCGTTATGTACGTACTTGAGCCCCGCCTCGATCACGGCGTGATCGCTGTTGCGCAGCAGCACGCATTTATAGCCGCAGGTGTTCATGATCTGCTCTAAGATCTCAAAGTGCATGGGGAGCATATTGGGCAGAAGAATGGTATACTCCTTTTTCATCTCCTTGGTAAAGATGATGCGTCCGTTGTCGCTTTTTTTCATATCATTCCTCCTTTGCCTGTTGCTCCAGCGCCCCGATCAGCGAGCGCAAGCGGATGGTGACGGCACCGAGATTGGTGATCTCGTCGATCTTGATCTGCGTATACAGCTTGCCGCCCCTCTCCAGGATCTCGCGCACCTCGTCGGTGGTGATGGCATCAATGCCGCAGCCAAAGGAAACAAGCTGCACAAGCTCGGCATTCGGCGTTTCGGTCACAAAGCGCGCAGCATTGTAAAGGCGCGCGTGGTAGGTCCATTGGTTGAGTACCTTGGTGCGCACCGGCTCGCTTGCCAGATGTGCCACGGCATCCTCGGTTACCACCACAAAGTCAAGCGAGGTGGAAAGCTTGTCGATGCCGTGCCCGATCTCGGGGTCGATGTGATAGGGTCTGCCGCAAAGCACCATCAGTCTCTTGCCCTGCTCGCGGGCAAAGCGGATGGCGCGCTGCCCCTCGGCACGCACGCTTGCCATATGGCGCTCATATGCCTTTTGCGCGGCGGCGACTGCTGCAGTCACCTCTTTTTTCTCAAAGCCGCCAAAGGTATCGTTCAGGAAGGCAAGCAGCTCAACTGCCAGCTCCTTTTTGTCGTTGATGTTGAGGTAGGGGTAAAGGAAGCGCACGTTTGCAAGGCTGTCCATGTTGTTGACCAGCACCTCGGGGTAATAGGCGACCACGGGGCAGTTATAATGGTTGTCTGCCACGTGCTCGTTGACGTTACGCGTCAGGCACGGATAAAAGATGGCGTCCACACCCTCCTCCACCAGTGTTTCGATGTGGCCGTGCATGATCTTGGCAGGGTAGCATGCAGTATCCGAGGGGATGCTGTACTGTCCCTTTTGATAAAGCTTGCGGTTGGAAAAGCCGGAAAAGCGCACGCCAAAGCCAAGCTCGCAAAACAGCGTGTACCAGAACGGCCCCAGCTCGTACATACCAAGCGCCAGGGGTAGCCCCACGGTGATGCCGCGCTTGCCCTCTACGGGTGCCATTGCCTCAAATGCCGCGCGCTTGAAGGCGTGCAGGTTGGGCAGGGGATTGTCAGAGGGCTTTTTGCCCGCGCCCTTTTCGCACTTGTTGCCGGAAATGTATTTTTCGCCGTCGGCAAAGGTGTTGACGGTGATGTTGCAGCGGTTGGTGCAGCCCTTGCACACGATGGCGTGCGAGGTATGCTCAAATTGCTCCAGCTCGGCGGCGCTGAGCATCGAGGAGCATTCGCCCCGGCGCTTGCGCGCGTAAATGGCGGCGCCGAGTGCGCCCATCAGCCCGGCGATGGCGGGACGGATGACGTTTTTGCCAAGCTCGCGCTCAAAGCTGCGCAGCACGGCATCGTTGAGGAAGGTGCCGCCCTGCACCACGATATTTTCGCCAAGCTCGTCTGCAGAGCTGGCGCGAATGACCTTGTAAATGGCGTTTTTCACCACGGAAACCGAAAGCCCCGCGGAGATATCCCCCACGGTGGCGCCGTCCTTTTGCGCCTGCTTTACCGAGGAGTTCATAAATACGGTGCAGCGTGAGCCAAGGTCAACGGGGGCCTTTGCAAACAGCCCCAGCGTGGCAAATTCCTGCGCCTCGTAGCCAAGCGAGCGCGCAAAGGTTTCGATAAACGAGCCACAGCCCGACGAGCAGGCCTCGTTTAGCATGATGCTGTCAATGGCACCGTCGCGGATCTGGAAGCACTTGATGTCCTGTCCGCCGATATCCAGAATAAAGTCTACCTTAGGGTTGAAATAGCGCGCTGCGGTAAAGTGCGCCATGGTTTCCACCAGACCGTGATCCAGATGGAAGGCGTGACGGATCAGCTCCTCGCCGTATCCGGTCACCGCCGCGCCACGCACGCGCACGCGATCGCCGCATTGGCGATAGATCTCCTGCAGCTGCTCCTTTACGATAGAAACGGGGTTGCCGCGGTTGGAGCTGTAATAGGTGAACAGGATCTCCTTTTGCTGGCTGATCAGCAACAGCTTTGTGGTGGTAGAGCCGCAGTCGATGCCAAGATAGGCATCCCCCTCATAGGTGGCGATATCACGGCGGAGGAGCGTGGCAGCAGCGTGGCGATCGCTGAATGCCTTGTACTCCTGCTCGCTATCAAACAAGGGGGGGAGTGTGGCGGTATCTGCGGTGGCAGAGGTGGCCGCCTCGATGCGCGCGACAAGATCGCTGTAAGAAAAGCTCTCGTTTAAGGCTGCCGCGTAAAATGCAGCACCCAGCGCCACGGAAACGCGGGCGTATTCGGGGAAGATGGCGTTTTGCTCGTCCAGCTTCAATACGTGCAAAAACTGGCGGCGCAGCCCCTCGTTAAAGGAGAGGGGACCGCCAAGAAACATGACCTTGCCCTTGATGCGACGGCCCTGCGCCAGGCCCGCAATGGTCTGGTTGACCACCGCGCGGTAAATGCTGGCGGCAATATCCGCCTTGGCAGCGCCCTGATTGAGCAGGGGCTGGATATCGGTCTTGGCAAACACGCCGCAGCGCGAGGCGATGGGATAGATGCGCTCCGCCTTGAGGGAAAGCTCGTCCATTTCCTCAACGGTGACGTCAAGCAGGGTCGCCATCTGGTCGATAAACGCGCCCGTGCCGCCGGCGCAGGAGCCGTTCATACGCTCGTCGGTGCCGCCGTCGAAAAAGATGACCTTGGCGTCCTCACCGCCCAGCTCCACCACCACGTTGGTGTCGGGCTGCAGGCGACGGATGACTTCACCCGTGGCAAACACCTCCTGCACAAAGGGCAGATCCGCTGCCTTGGCAAGGCCAAGGCCTGCAGAGCCGGAGATCGCCACCTTCAGCGGGTGATCTCCGATCTGATCGGCAAGGCGTGCAAGGATCTCCAGCGTTTTGCTGCGCACCTGCGAAAAATGCCTTTCGTAGCATTGATATAAAAGGGTATCGTTTTGTGTCAGCACCACCTTGGCGGTGGTAGAGCCGATGTCGATACCAAGTAAAAGCTCGGTTGTTTTCATACTTTGCTCCGTTTCAAAAAAATTGAATGTTCGGCGCTCTTTTCCGCCGCAGACACAGATCTTCAGCAGAAAAGAAAGCCGAACACACAGCCCCCGCGCGGGGGCTGTGTGGTGTACTTGGAAAAGCGAACATGCCGCGTGGCAGGATCCGTTTATTCCTGCGGCTTGTCGTTATCGTCAAACGGGTTGCTGTCGGCGCTTGCAGTGGGCATTTGGAATTCGCCGGCATCCTCTGCCAAGGCCTGCTCGGCAGCGGCGCGCGCCTCCTGTGCTTGCTTTTGCTTTGCCTCGTTTTCGTCCTGGCTGCGGCGCTTTTTGTCCTCAGCCATCTGCTCCAGCTCCTCCATGGTGGTATCGGTGTCCATGGCGGCGGCAAACTGGTCGCCCTCCATGACCTCGTGCTTTAACAGGAACTCAGCCACAAAGTCCAGCTTGTGGCGGTACTGCAACAGGATCTGCGTGGCGGTGGCATAGCCCTCGTCCACCAGCTTTTTGATCTCCGCGTCGATCACGGCGGCGGTCTGCGGCGAGTAATCTGCTCCGCTGGAGAAATCGCGGCCAAGGAACACCTCGCTGTCTGCCGTGCCGTACTTGATCGTGCCAAGCACGTCGGACATGCCAAGCTGGGTGACCATCTTGCGGGCAATGTTGGTGGCGCGCTCAATATCGTTGGAGGCACCGCCGGAGATATCGCCAAACACGATGGATTCGGCAACACGTCCTGCCAGCAGACCTGCGATCTCCTCCTTCAGCTCGTTTTTATAAACGCTGTACTTATCCTCGGTGGGCAGGCTCATGGTATAACCAAGCGCACGGCCGGAGGGGATGATGGAGATCTGATGCACGTTGTCAAGCAAGGGCAGCACGTGATCCACGATCGCGTGGCCTGCCTCGTGATAGGCGGTGTTTTTGCGTTCGCGCTCGTTCATCACGCGGGAGGTCTTTTTGGGGCCTGCGACCACGCGGATAAACGCATCGTCGATATCCTGCATACCGATCAGCGATTTGTTGCGGCGTGCGGCAAGCAGGGCAGCTTCGTTAAGCAGATTGGCAAGATCCGCACCGGTAAAGCCGGCGGTCTTTTTTGCCACCGTTTCCAGGCTGACGCTCTCCTCCAAGGGCTTGTTTTTGGCATGCACGCGCAGGATCTGGGTGCGCCCCTTGATGTCGGGTGCGCCCACCGTGATCTGGCGGTCGAAGCGGCCGGGGCGCAGCAGCGCGGGGTCAAGGATATCCGGGCGGTTGGTGGCGGCCATCACGATAATGCCGTCGTGCGAGCCAAAGCCGTCCATCTCGACCAGCAGCTGGTTCAGGGTCTGCTCGCGCTCGTCGTGTCCGCCGCCAAGGCCTGCGCCGCGGTGACGGCCCACGGCATCGATCTCGTCGATAAACACGATACTGGCGGGGGATTTGCGCGCGGTTTCAAACAGGTCGCGCACACGGGATGCGCCAACGCCCACATACATTTCTACAAAATCAGAGCCGGAGATCGAGTAAAAGGGAACGCCCGCCTCACCTGCAACGGCCTTGGCAAGCAGCGTTTTACCCGTGCCGGGAGGGCCCACAAGCAAAACGCCGTGGGGGATCTTTGCGCCAAGCCTTGTGAACTTGGTCGGCTCCTTCAAAAACTCAACGATCTCCTCAAGCTCCTGCTTTTCCTCGTCGGCACCGGCCACGTCCTCAAAGGTGACCTTGCTGCCGGAGGCGGTGTGCGTACGGGCCTTGCCAAAGGAGGAAAGCTTAGAGCCGCCGTGGCTGCCGGAGCCCATAAAGAAGATCCAAAGCACCACAAGCAGCAGCAAAAGGCCTGCCATGGGGAGCATGCTGACCCACCAGGGGGTGGGGGTTATGGGCTGAACGTCGTAGGATTCAAGGCGCGTGTTTTCCTTCACGTAATCGCCGCAATAGGCCTGAAAGAGGGAAAGAGATTGCAGCTTATAGGAGATCTCGGTGGTCTCCCACGTGCCGTCTGCCTTCTGGATCTCTCCGCCTGCCGCATCGGTCTTGATCACCTGCATGATGATGTTGTTGTTTTCATCAATGACAAAGGAGATCACGCGGTCCTTTTCAAAATGCTCCACCACGTCTGCCAGCACCAGCGTTTCGCTTTCCGTTTTCTTAAAGATCACAGAAACAAGCGCGATCAGCACGGCGATCAGCACAACGTAGAGGAGTATGGATTTCAAATGCTTTTTCATCGGTTCCTCCGTTTGGGATTATTTTGTATATACTTCCGGTTTCAAAATACCTACGTAAGGCAGATCCCGGTAATACTCGTTGTAATCAAGGCCGTATCCCACAACAAACTTATCGGGGATGACCATGCCGCTGTAATCGGCGTTAAAGTCCACCTCGCGGCGCTCGGGCTTATCCAGCATGGTGCAGCAGCGTACGCTGTGTGCATTGCGCTCGCGGAACAGAGCAGCAAGCATAGAAAGGGTGCGCCCGCTATCTACGATATCCTCGATCAGCAAAACGTCAAGCTTTTCATAATCAGTGCGCTTCAGATCAAGGTGAATGTTGATGCAGCCGGTGGACGAGGTGCCCGCACCGTAAGAGGATACCTTCATAAACTCCATCTCCACGGGGCGTTTGATCTTTTTGACAAGATCTACGTAAAACATGACCGAGCCCTTCAGAATACAGACCATCACAAGGCTTCTGCCGGTGTTTGCATAGTCCTCGTCGATCTGGGCAGCAAGCTTGGTCGTCAGGGCGTCAAGCTCCTCTTCGCTGACCAGTACGCTTTCAATATCCTTATTCATCATCGTCTTGTCCTTTTCGTTTCATTGTGAAATTTAATTGAAAAATAAATACAGCGAGGTGTCCTTTGGCTTGGCAGCACCATCGCGCACGGGGCCAAAGGGAATTGCCAGAACGCCGATGTCGTCGCATAAAAGCGGAAGGCGTGCGCGCTGATCGGGGGAAAAGCCTGCCATGCAGGGCAGCTTGCGCACGGCCTTATGCATGCCGCCGTGCAGAATACGCTCGCCGCGCTTGCGCGGACGCAGGTGGAGCGTGCCCGTTGCCGCCGCTGCGCAAAAATCAATGCGCGCCGCGTAGGCATAGCTGCCATCCGGTACGCTTGGGGGCGGATCACCAAGGGCGCACAGCACCGCAAGGCCGTTTGGCAGGGGCGTTTGCTTATCCGAGAGGGGAATGTGATACGCCGCGATCTCGGGCGGCTGCTCGGCATACACGTGCAATCGGCCGCTTTCAATGCCAACGCTGCAGCCGGGCAGAGAGAGCGAGGCGTGCGGCTGCGCCTTTTGCAAAAGCGCGTGCAATGCCGCGATATGCACCGCCTCGGGGG
>JAZNNA010000127.1:0-3795 GCA_045580065.1 Eubacteriales bacterium | reverse complement strand
CACTGCAACGCGGCGGTGACCAGGTGGCCGTACGCCGCAAGGACGGCATTCGCTATTACGGCGGCGAAACGCGCCCCTTCCGCAAGCGCAACCGCGTGCAATCCCGCGTGGTCGCCAACTTCCTGCTTTCCAAGATCTCCGAGGCGGATAACCTTCTGATCATGGGCCACCGCAACCCCGACTTCGACTGCATCGGTGCCGCCATCGGCGTGGCGCAGCTCGGTCTGTTTGCGGGCGTTCCCACCAGGATCGTTTCCAACCTTGCCGATGCCAACTTCCGCACCGTGACCTCGCGTCTGCTTTCCAACCCCGTGTACGCGGATATGTTCGTTTCCGCACACAAGGGGCTTGACCTTGTGCGCCCCGGCACGCTTCTGATCATTGCCGACGCCAATAACTTTGATATCATCGAGTCGCCCGAGATCGCCGCCAACGTGCGTGAGGTCTCCGGCAAGATCGCCATCATCGACCACCATCTCCAGACCGGCGAATATGACTTTGAGCCGGTTATGAACTATATCGACCCCAGCGCCTCCTCGGCCAGCGAGCTGGTGACCGAGATGCTGGAGCAAAGCGAAAGCGGCTCGGAAAACAGCATCCATCAGCTGATCAACGACGAGGTGGCAAGCGTGATCCTTTCCGGCATCATGCTGGATACCGGCGGATTTACCCGTAACACGGGTGCGCGCACCCTGGATGCCGCACGCTATCTGTACGGCAAGGGCGCAAATGCCGAGCGCGCCAACACCTTCTTCAACCTGAGCTTTGAGGACTACGTGCGCGAGCACAGCTTTGCCGCGTGCCGCCTGCTGCAAAACGACACCGTGGGGATCACCTGGAGCCAGGGCACGGGCAACGCCGCAAACGACCGCATTGCCGCCGCAAAGGAAGCAGACCGCCTGCTGAGCGTGCGCGGCGTGCACGCCTCCTTCTCGCTTGTGCAGGTGGGGGATGCCGTACA
The DNA here is from genome assembly GCA_045580065.1 of Eubacteriales bacterium. Taxonomy (GTDB): domain Bacteria; phylum Bacillota; class Clostridia; order Oscillospirales; family CAG-272; genus Firm-07. The sequence goes on along the minus strand of JAZNNA010000127.1, from coordinate 2,834 downwards.
CATTTCCGGCCGTTCCGACGGCAGCATCAACGTGCAGCTGATCCTGGAGCGTCTGGGTGGCGGCGGCCGCTTTGACAGCGCCGGTGCCGCACTTTCCACCAGCATTGAAAACGCCGTGACCGATCTGGAGAGCGCCGTTGATGCGCACTTTGCGGATCTGGCAAGCAAATAACGATAAGAAATCTGACACAGAAAGGAATATACTATGAAAGTCATTCTCACGCAAGACGTAAAGGGCCAGGGCAAAAAGGACCAGCTGATCGAGGTTTCCGACGGCTATGCCCGCAATTTCCTTCTCCCCCGCAAGCTGGCAAAGCCCGCTGATAATCAGGCCGTGACCGAGCTGAAAAACAAGCAGGCCGCTGCCCAGCATAAGATCGATACCGAGCGCGCTGCCGCCAAGGAGATCGCCGAAAAGCTGAACACCGTACAGGCCGTGTTCCGCGTTGGCGCAGGTGCCGACGGCCGCCTTTACGGCTCCGTGACCACCAAAGACGTTGCCGAGGTGCTTGCCCGCGATCACGGCATCACCGTTGATAAGCGCAAGATCACCATGACCGAGCCGATCAAGGCCTACGGCAAATATGAGCTTGACGTCCGCCTTTATACCGACGTGATGGGCAAGATCCGCCTGATCGTCACTGAAAAGTAAGCCATGGCAGAACGAAACGAGCTTTGGCAGGGGGAAAACGATCTGGTGCGCAAAATGCCCGCCTCTCTCTCGGCCGAGCGCGCGCTGCTCGGCTCGATCCTGATCGACCCCGCCTCTATCACCGAGATCCTGACATTGATCCGCGCCGAGGACTTTTACGTTGCGGAGCATAAGCAGATCTTTCTTGCCATGCGCGAGCTGTTTGAGGCCAGCCGCGAGATCGACCCCGTTACCCTGATCGACACCCTTGTGCATAAGGGCGTTTACGAAAAGGCGGGGGGCGAGGATTACATCCGCTCGCTGCTTGAGGCAACGCCCAGCGCCATGAACATTGCGGATTACGCCCGGATCGTCAAGGAAGAAAGCACCCGCCGCCAGATCATCACGCTGTGCGCCGAGGTTTCGGATATCACCTATGCCGAGCAGGAGGCCGTGACCGCCGTGCTGGACTATGCCCAGGGGCAGTTCACAGACATTGCCGCGGGCAGAGATAGCAAAAGCTTCCGCCACATTCGCGACGTGCTGCGCTCCTTTTTGGAGGAGCTGCACGAGCTTGCCGAAACAGACGGCAAATCCCACGGCACCGCCACCGGCTTTTCCGGGCTGGACCGCGTGCTGGTGGGCATGGGCGACTCCGACCTTATTCTGATCGGTGCCCGTCCCGGTATGGGTAAGACCAGCTTTACGCTGAATATCGCCTCTAACGTGGCGATCTCCAGCAAAAAAAACGTTTGCATCTTCTCGCTGGAAATGTCTGCCGAGCAGCTGGTATCGCGTCTGATCTCCAGCGAGGCAATGGTAGACAGCTACAGCCTGCGCTCGGGCAACCTTTCCCCCGAGGACTGGAAAAAGATCGCCGATGCGGCCATGCGCCTGTCGGCCACCAATATTCTGATCGACGACACCTCGGGCATGACGGTGGCGGCTATGAAATCCAAGCTGCGCCGCGTGGAAAACCTGGGGCTTGTGGCCATCGACTATCTGCAGCTGATGGAAAGCGAGCGCCACTCGGACAACCGCGCACTTGAGGTGGGCGATATCTCCCGTGGTCTGAAGCTGATGGCAAAGGACCTGCGCGTGCCGGTCATCTGCTGCGCACAGCTTTCCCGTGGCCCCGAAAGCCGTACCGACAAGCGCCCGCAGCTTTCCGACCTGCGTGACTCGGGTGCCATCGAGCAGGATGCGGACGTGGTTATGTTCCTGTACCGCGACGAATACTACAAAAACGACCGCGACCCCAACCAAAAGGAGGGGAACGTGGCAGAGGTCATCGTGCAAAAGAACCGCCACGGCTCCACGGGTAACGTGAAGATGGGCTGGATCGGCTCTTACACCAAATTCCTTACGCTGGATACCGAGCGCGAGGGATGATGAAGACCGTAAAACTCCCCACGGGCTTTGTCTGCCCGTGGCAGCTTGCCGGCTTGCCCGCGGATACCCCCGTTGCAGTGGCATTTTCCGGCGGCGCGGATTCGGTGGCGCTTTTGCATATGCTGAAGGCCGTCGCCAAGGCGCCGATCACCGCGATCCACGTGCATCACGGCATCCGTGGTGAGGAGGCGGACCGCGACGCGGCGTTCTGCCGCGACTTTGCCAAGGCGCAGGGCGTTGCCTTTGCCCTTGTACACGTGGACGTTCCCGCCCTTGCCGCAAAAAGCGGTCGGGGGCTGGAAACCGTTGCGCGCGAGGCGCGCTATCAGGCCATTGCAGGCGAAATGAGCGCGCGCGACATTCCCCTGCTGGTAACGGCGCATCACGCCGACGACCAGCTGGAAACGATGCTGCAAAATCTGCTGCGCGGCGCCGGATTGCGTGGGCTTTGCGGCATTCCCGCAAGGCGCGAGCTGGGGGATGCCACCGTGGCAAGACCGCTTTTGCAGATCCCCAAGGCCATGCTTTTGCAATACTGTGCCGACAACGCTCTGCCCTTTGTGACAGACAGCTCTAACCTGCAGCCCTGCTGCGCCCGCAACCGCGTGCGCCTTGAGGTGCTGCCCGTGCTTGCCGAGCTTTGGCCGGCGGGCACCGAGCGCGCGGCGCAGGCCGCAGCGCTGGTCGCCGAGGACGAGGCCTATCTTGCAGGACTTGCCGCCGACTTTTTGCAAAAGGAGGGCGATGCCCCCACCGTGGCGGCGCTTGCAGCGCTCCCCCGCCCGATCCTGGTGCGCGTGCTGCAGAAGCT